>NZ_CP089309.1:3410000-3715000 GCF_021228795.1 Thiocapsa bogorovii | reverse complement strand
CGTGGTAGCCTGCGAAAAGCCTCGGGGAGTCGGCAAACAGACTTTGATCCGGGGATGTCCGAATGGGGAAACCCACCTGCCATCAGGCAGGTATCGTGCACTGAATTCATAGGTGTACGAGGCGAACCCGGGGAACTGAAACATCTCAGTACCCGGAGGAACAGAAATCAACCGAGATTCCCTCAGTAGCGGCGAGCGAACGGGGATTAGCCCTTAAGCGCGGTCAAGAGTAGCGGAACGGTCTGGAAAGTCCGGCGATACAGGGTGATAGCCCCGTACGCGAAACTCTTTTCCGGGTGAAATCGAGTAGGGCGGGACACGAGATATCCTGTCTGAACATGGGGGGACCATCCTCCAAGGCTAAATACTCCCTACCGACCGATAGTGAACCAGTACCGTGAGGGAAAGGCGAAAAGAACCCCGTTGAGGGGAGTGAAATAGAACCTGAAACCGTCTGCGTACAAGCAGTGGGAGCCCCTTCGGGGGTGACTGCGTACCTTTTGTATAATGGGTCAGCGACTTACTTCTCAGTGGCAAGCTTAACCGAAGAGGGGAGGCGTAGCGAAAGCGAGTCTGAACAGGGCGATTCAGTCGCTGGGAGTAGACCCGAAACCGGGCGATCTACCCATGGCCAGGGTGAAGGTGCGGTAACACGCGCTGGAGGCCCGAACCGGGATCTGTTGAAAAAGATTCGGATGAGCTGTGGGTCGGAGTGAAAGGCTAATCAAGCCCGGAGATAGCTGGTTCTCCCCGAAAGCTATTTAGGTAGCGCCTCGTGTATCACTGCCGGGGGTAGAGCACTGTTTCGGCTAGGGGGCCATCCCGGCTTACCAAACCGATGCAAACTCCGAATACCGGCAAGTGCAATCACGGGAGACAGACGGCGGGTGCTAACGTCCGTCGTCAAAAGGGAAACAACCCAGACCGCCAGCTAAGGTCCCTAAATCATGGCTCAGTGGGAAACGATGTGGGAAGGCCCAGACAGCCAGGAGGTTGGCTTAGAAGCAGCCATCCTTTAAAGAAAGCGTAATAGCTCACTGGTCGAGTCGGCCTGCGCGGAAGATGTAACGGGGCTTAAGCCATGTACCGAAGCTGCGGATGCGTACTTGTACGCATGGTAGGGGAGCGTTCCGTAGGCCGTTGAAGGTGTGCTGTAAGGCATGCTGGAGGTATCGGAAGTGCGAATGCTGACATGAGTAACGACCAAGGGGGTGAAAATCCCCCTCGCCGAAAGCCCAAGGTTTCCTGCGCAACGTTCATCGGCGCAGGGTGAGTCGGCCCCTAAGGCGAGGCCGAGAGGCGTAGTCGATGGGAAGCAGGTTAATATTCCTGCACCAGACCGAACTGCGATGGGGGGACGGAGAAGGCTAGGCCAGCCGGCAGTTGGTGTCCGGTTTAAGCGTGTAGGCAGGACCCTTAGGCAAATCCGGGGGTTCAATGTCGAGACGTGACGACGAGTCTCCACGGAGACGAAGTGGTTGATGCCATGCTTCCAGGAAAAGCCTCTAAGCTTCAGGTTCGGTGTGACCGTACCCCAAACCGACACAGGTGGGCAGGGTGAGAATCCCAAGGCGCTTGAGAGAACTCTGGTGAAGGAACTAGGCAAAATAGTACCGTAACTTCGGGAGAAGGTACGCCCCTGGTAGGTGAAGGTCCTTGCGGCCGGAGCCCAGAGGGGTTGCAGTGACCAGGCCGCTGCGACTGTTTATTAAAAACACAGCACTCTGCAAACGCGTAAGCGGACGTATAGGGTGTGACGCCTGCCCGGTGCCGGAAGGTTAAGTGATGGGGTCATCTTCGGAGAAGCTCTTGATCGAAGCCCCGGTAAACGGCGGCCGTAACTATAACGGTCCTAAGGTAGCGAAATTCCTTGTCGGGTAAGTTCCGACCTGCACGAATGGCGTAACGATGGCGGCGCTGTCTCCACCAGAGACTCAGTGAAATTGAAATCTCGGTTAAGATGCCGAGTACCCGCGGCTAGACGGAAAGACCCCGTGAACCTTTACTACAGCTTTGCACTGGACGTTGAACCGACTTGTGTAGGATAGGTGGGAGGCTTTGAAGCGGTGACGCCAGTTGCCGTGGAGCCGACCTTGAAATACCACCCTGGTCTGTTTGACGTTCTAACCTCGACCCGTCATCCGGGTCAGGGACAGTGCATGGTGGGTAGTTTGACTGGGGCGGTCTCCTCCCAAAGCGTAACGGAGGAGCACGAAGGTACCCTAATCCCGGTCGGAAATCGGGAGTTTAGTGCAAAGGCATAAGGGTGCTTGACTGCGAGACGCACACGTCGAGCAGGTACGAAAGTAGGTCTTAGTGATCCGGTGGTTCTGTATGGAAGGGCCATCGCTCAACGGATAAAAGGTACTCCGGGGATAACAGGCTGATACCGCCCAAGAGTTCATATCGACGGCGGTGTTTGGCACCTCGATGTCGGCTCATCACATCCTGGGGCTGAAGTCGGTCCCAAGGGTATGGCTGTTCGCCATTTAAAGTGGTACGCGAGCTGGGTTTAGAACGTCGTGAGACAGTTCGGTCCCTATCTGCCGTGGGCGTTGGAGACTTGAGGGAAGCTGCTCCTAGTACGAGAGGACCGGAGTGGACGAACCCCTGGTGTTCCGGTTGTCACGCCAGTGGCACTGCCGGGTAGCTATGTTCGGACGGGATAACCGCTGAAAGCATCTAAGCGGGAAGCCCCTCCCGAGATGAGGTCTCCCTAGGCACTCGATGCCTCTGAAGGTCCGTCGAAGACCACGACGTTGATAGGCGGGATGTGGACGCGCGGCAACGCGTGAAGCTAACCCGTACTAATTGACCGTGCGGCTTGACCATATAACACCCAAGCGCGTTGCGCCGGGTGTCGACCTCTCCCGCAACTGCGATCTCACCGAACAGGACGCGTCCCCCGAACGGGGCGCGACCGCCCGTTTTCCTGGCGGCCATAGAACACTGGAACCACCTGATCCCATCCCGAACTCAGACGTGAAACGGTGTCTCGCCGATGATAGTGTGGGGCCTCCCCATGCGAACGTAGGTCACCGCCAGGGCCTTACACCCAAACCCCCGCCTCAACCAGGCGGGGGTTTTTTTTGTGCCCGAGGAAAAGACGTCTCGACAGAAACCCGGTATCCTGATGCCGATTGAATCTGTCATCCAGACCAACGATCCAAACCGCGTCCAGAGCGAGAGGCTAAATTTTCGAGTGAGCTCGACGTTTGGTGCATCCAGGGCCTTTAGCGGAGCGCGGTTTAAAATGCTACATTTTTTCATATCTTAAACCGTGCGGACTTCAGCAGTCGTCAAGTCTGCCGGGGCCGACCCCATCCAAAAACATCGCATACCGCGCTGGGCGCGGTTTAAGGCGGATCGAATGCAATTCATCGACTTGAAGTCACAGTATCGACTGATCGAAGACGACGTGAGGGCCCGCATTCATGCGGTCTTGGAGCACGGGCAATACATCATGGGACCCGAGGTCGAAGCGCTGGAGATCGCGCTCGCCGAATTCGTCGGCACGCGGCACTGCATCGGTCTTTCGAGCGGGACCGACGCCTTGCTCGCGGCCATGATGGCATTGGAGATCGGTCGGGGCGACGAGGTCATCACCACACCGTTCACCTTTATCGCCACCGGGGAGATGATTGCGTTGCTCGGCGTGCGTCCCGTCTTCGTCGACATCGACCCCGCGACCTACAACATCGACCCCGCCCGCATCGAAGAGGCCATCACTGGACGGACCCGAGCCATCATGCCCGTTTCTCTCTACGGCCAATGCGCAGACATGGATGCCATCAATGAGATCGCCGCAAGGCACCGGCTGCCCGTGATCGAAGACGCCGCACAGAGCTTCGGAGCCACCTACAAGGGGAAGCGGTCCTGTGCCCTGTCTTCGATCGGCTGCACGTCATTCTTCCCTTCCAAGCCGCTGGGCGCATACGGCGACGCCGGTGCCTGTTTCACGAACGACGATGATTTGGCGAAAAGGCTGAAAGAGATCAGGAACCACGGTCAAGATCGCCGTTACCACCACCCGCGTCTTGGCCTGAACGGCCGCATCGACACGCTTCAGGCTGCGGTTCTCCTTGCGAAGCTACCCCTGTTTCGGAATGAGGTCGATGCGCGGAGCCGGCTGGGCGCACGCTACTCCGAAATGCTTCAGGCCCGAGGAGCAGTCTCCAGCGAGATCGGCAACGGCGCGGTGTTGACGCCATTCATCGCACCAGGTAACGAATCGGTCTATGCGCAGTACACCATCCAGGTCGACGGGCGCGATCGAGTGGCAGAGACGCTGGCGGCGGAAGGGATTCCGACGGCGGTACACTATCCCGTGCCGTTGAACGATCAACCCGTGTTTCAACCCAGTCTGGAGCGGTTCGGAACGCCTGTCAGCGCCCGCGTTGCGCAGCGGGTCATCAGTCTGCCGATGCATCCGTACCTGTCGGATCAGGATCAAGTCGGGATCGCCGATGCGGTCGCAAATGCCGCTGGACTCGGCACCGCTTAAGGTCAGGCGACCAGGGGAATCGAAAGAGAGCAACCCTGGATCTAAACCGAGCCCGCTCAGACGATCGTTGATGGACGAGAGATCGAGTCGCTTGAAGAGAAGGCGGGGCACTCGGGACGCGGCTTAGAGCAACACCAAGTTGTCGCGATGGATCAACTCCTGCTCGTCGAGATAGCCGAGGATCGCCTCGAATCGACTCGACGGCTCGCCCTTGACCCTCTCGACTTCTTGGACATCGTAGTTGACCAAGCCGCGCGCCACCTCGCGTCCCGATTCATCGACGCAGGCAACAACCTCGCCACGGCGGAAGGTCCCCTGGACCTTTTTGACGCCGACGGCGAGGAGGCTCGTCCCCTTCTCGCGCAAGGCGCTCACGGCACCGGCATCGAGCGTGAGACGACCACGAACCTGAAGATGACCGGCCAACCACTGCTTACGCGCCGCCTGAGGCCCCTGGAAGGGCACCAACAAGGTGCCGACGCCCTCCCCTTCGCCGATCCGCCTTAGAACGTCCTCGCCGCGCCCGGGCGCAATCACCGTCGGCGTACCCGAGCGAGCCGCGAGCCGGGCCGCACGGACCTTGGTGACCATTCCACCCGTACCTAGGCCCGTGACGCTGCCGCCCGCGACCTGATCGAGTTGCGGATCGTCGACCCGGGTCTCGGGAATCAAGCAGGCATCGGCGTGCGCGCGTGGATCGCGGTCGAACAGGCCGTCCTGATCCGTCAGGAGGATCAGGAGGTCGGCCTGAATGAGGTTCGCGACCAGAGCAGCCAACGTATCGTTGTCACCGAAGCGCAATTCGTCGGTTGCAACCGTGTCGTTCTCGTTGATGACGGGGATCACACCGAGCTTGAGCAGGGTCCGAAGCGTGCTGCGGGCGTTGAGATATCGGGCCCGATCGGCCAGATCGTCACGGGTCAGGAGCACTTGCGCGGTGTGCAGTCCGCGCGCCTGGAAACAGTCTTCATAAGCACGCACGAGACCCATCTGTCCGATCGCCGCAGCCGCCTGCAGCGCATGGAGGGCTTTGGGACGCGCCGTCCAACCCATCCGCGCCATTCCCTCGGCGACAGCGCCCGAGGACACCAGAACGACCTCGTTGCCCGCCATTCGGCGCGCGCTGATCTGCTCCACCCAAGGCGCCAGCATGCTGCGCTCGAGTCCAGCGCCGTCCCGGGTTAACAAGGCACTTCCGATCTTCACGACCCAGCGACGCGTGAAGGGGATCATGGCGCGCGAAATCATAGGAAAGGTCCAACCAGTTCAGTCGAGCGGATGCCAATCGGTCCGGGGTGATGCAGAATCGCCGTCGCCGCCCGCATCGTGATCTGCTCCGGCCTGCTCGGCGGCCCTAGCGGCAGCCAATGCCTCCAACCGACTCATCAGATCGCCCATCAGCACCGGTGTGCCCTCCCCCGTCAACGCTGAGATCCCGTAGACGGGCAACCTCCACTCGAGTCGGGAGATGATGTCCTCGCGCCGCGCCGCGTACGCGTCGGGGAGAAGCCGGTCGATCTTATTGAGCACCAACCAACGCTCCTTGAGCGCGAGTCCTTCGCCGAACGCTGAGAGCTCCGCCTCGATCTTGCGGACCTGCTCGACGGGATCGACCTCCTCGTCCAAGGGGGCGACATCGACCAGGTGAAGCAGGAAACGTGTGCGCGACAGATGCTTGAGGAAGTGACTCCCGAGACCTGCACCGTCCGCCGCACCCTCGATCACGCCGGGGATATCGGCAATAACGAAGCTGCGGTCGCGGCCAAGCCGAACGACACCGAGGTTGGGATACAGCGTGGTGAACGGATAGTCCGCGACCTTCGGGCGGGCGCTCGAAACCTGGCGGATGAGAGAGGATTTACCGGCATTCGGGAAACCGAGCAAACCGACGTCTGCAAGCAGGATCAGCTCGAGCTGGAGATCTCTGCGCTCGCCCGGTGTTCCGGGAGTGAACTGTCTCGGCGTTCGGTTGGTGCTGGATTTGAACCGAGCATTCCCGATGCCGTGAAAGCCGCCTTGCGCCACCAACATCTGCTGCCCGGACTCCAGAAGCTCGCCGATCAACTCGCCGGTCTCTCGCTCGACAACGCGAGTCCCGACCGGGACCCGGATGACCAGATCGGCACCGGCACGACCGGTCATGTCTCGACCTCTGCCGTTCTGCCCCCGCTCGGCGCGATGAACGCGCTGATAACGCAGGTCGACCAGAGTGTTCAGATTGGCGTCGGCGACCAAGTAGACGCTGCCGCCGTTGCCGCCATCCCCGCCGTTGGGCCCGCCTTTGGGTATATATTTTTCGCGACGAAAGCTGACGCAGCCGCTGCCCCCGTCACCTGCTTCGACCCGAATGAACGCCTCGTCGACGAATTTCATGACTCAAAAGACCTCATCGCCAAAACGAAAAGAGCCCCGCCGAAACGACGAGGCTCGCGAGCCCGTTGCGATGGGTCGGCGCCCGGAACGATCAGGCGGAGCCGACGTCGGCCGGCTTCTCGACCACCGTCACGAACTTCCGATTCTTCGGGCCTTGCTCGACAAAGGTCACGATCCCGTCGCGCAGGGCAAAGAGGGTGTGATCCCGTCCACAGCCGACGTTGACTCCGCCGTGGAATCGGGTCCCGCGTTGGCGAACGATGATGGACCCCGCCTTCACGACCTGCCCACCAAAGACCTTGACGCCGAGCCGTTTGGATTCCGAATCACGCCCGTTGCGTGAGCTGCCGCCAGCTTTCTTGTGTGCCATGGGACTCTCCTCTTCAGCCGGCGCTGATCGCCGTAATCTTCAGGGCCGTGAATGCTTGGCGATGGCCCTGCCGTTTCAGGTGGTGCTTACGCCGCCGAAACTTGACGATCATGACCTTTTTCGCGCGACCGTGGCGTTCCACGGTTGCACTCACTTTACCGCCCTCGACGTAGGGCTTGCCGATCTTGACATCGTCTCCGTCGGCCACCAGTAAGATTTGATCGAAATCGACAACAGCACCCTCGTCGGCAACTATCTTTTCAACCTTAACGGTGTCGCCTTCCGAAACCCGGTATTGTTTGCCACCGGTTTGAATGACCGCGTACATGTCTGAAGATCCCCAAAACCATTCGGCGAGATCGGCGGCAAGCGCCGAAACAAAAGAAGCGGAATACTACTCGACGCGCAAACCACGGTCAAGGACGTTGTCTGGAGGTCGGTCGGAAAGCGCCACCGGACCCGTAACCGGATCCATGAGCGAACCCCCCGACGGCTCCACGACGCAACGACCTCGCAGCCCGCCTCCGACTTGACATGCCCCCATCCCGCACCTAGCATCCGCCGCCACGATCAGTCAGTCCATAGTCACCTCATGGATATCACCGCGCTCCGACAACCCGTCGCCGAAGACGTCAAGGCCGTTGACGCCTTGATCTTGCGCCGACTTCGGTCAGACGTGGTGCTGATCAATCAGATCGGGAACTATATCGTCAACAGCGGCGGCAAACGACTGCGCCCGCTTTCGGTGCTCCTCGCGTCTCGAGCCTGCGGTTACAGCGGTGACCGCCATATCGATATCGCGGCCGTCGTGGAGTTCATCCACACGGCGACCCTCCTGCATGACGACGTCGTCGATGCCTCCGAGCTCAGACGCAACCGCGAAACGGCCAACGTCGTCTGGGGTAACGATGCCAGCGTTCTGGTCGGAGACTTCCTCTATTCGCGCGCGTTCGAGATGATGGTCGATGTCGGGAACATGCGCGTCATGGACATCCTCTCACACGCGACCAACCGGATCGCCGAGGGCGAGGTGCTCCAACTCTTAAATACCCGCGACCCCGACACCGGTCAGGGCCGATACATGGAAGTCATCACGCGCAAGACGGCGACGCTATTCGAAGCGGGGGTGCGCCTCGGTGCCGTACTCGCCGGATCGAACCCCGGGGTCGAGGAGGCCGCAGCGAGCTACGGCCTGAACCTCGGGATCGCGTTCCAACTGATCGACGACGCGCTCGATTACAGTCCGGCAAACGCCGAGCTCGGCAAGAACGTCGGCGACGACCTCGACGAGGGCAAACCCACCCTTCCGGTGATTCGGGCCATGGAAGTCGGAACACCCGATCAAAAGCTCCTCCTGCGCAAGGCCATCGAAGAGGGCGGTCGTGAGCATATGGAATCCGTGGTAGCGGTGATTGCGTCGACCGACGCCATTACCTATACTAAGCGGCTTGCGGAAGACTACGCAGATCAAGCAAAACGTGCACTGCGCGCCTTTCCTCCTTGCCCCGCCACGGAAGCCTTGGCGACACTGGCGGATTTCTCGGTTGACCGCAAGCACTGATTGACCGTTTCGGGGTGTAGCTCAGCTTGGTAGAGCGCTGTCTTCGGGAGGCAGAAGTCGCTGGTTCGAATCCAGTCACCCCGACCAAATCTTCGAATGAATAAGCCGGCGAATGCCGGCTTTTTCGTATTCGAGACACGTCACGCCAAGCTGCGCGGGGCATCCTGCTCATCGCAGGAAGGTTCTGTTCTCGCCGTATGCACTCGACGGCTCCGGCGAATGCCTGATGCGCACGTAGATGCTCGCGAAGACGAGCATCACGTTGATCAGGCCCACAACAATAAAGGGTGCGCGGGGATCGATCCGATCGAAGAGATACCCGCCAACAGGCGTAATCAAGAGAATGCCGATCGCTCCGGCAACGTTGAAGGCACCGAGCACCGAGCCCCGTTGCCCAACCGGTGCCTCTTTCCCGATCAGGGATTGACCGCCGAGGTAGACACTGATCTGCCCGATCCCCAAAAGGATAAAGAAGACCGGTCCGTACGTGGAGAGCGGGTCCTCGAGCGCCAACAGACTCAGATTACCCAAGGCCGCCAGGGCCATGCAGATCGCGAGCCCGGTGACCCTGTCGATCCGATCCAGCAACGGACCGAGAACCGGCGCCCAGACGAGTGCCGAGATCTGCGCCATCACGAAGATCAGGGTCCCGCTCATCACCGCCGAAGCGGACTCCATGCCGGCCGCCTTGGCGGCCAGGGTGCCCCAGAGGACGAGAAAGATCGCGTTGACCGATTGGTCGCCGCGTGCGATGAATGCAGATGAATATGCCAGGAGGATGCGCGGATTACGCCCGTGCGCAAACCCGCCGACCAAGAGCTCGCGCACGCTTGGACGATCTTGGAGACGCACGGGAACACCCGGTTTAAGACCCCACAGGAGCAATACAGCAACCGCGACGGCGAGGCCCGCGACGATAAAATGGGTCAACCTTCCCGCGGTGACGCCGTCGAAACCCGCCCCGGTGAAGACCTTCGGCATGGCACCGAGACCTTGACTGATGAGGACGACACCCAAGCCGCTCATGACACCGACGATGGCCACCAACTTGCCGCGGGAGCGTTCTGCTGGATAATCGGCAAGGACGGTCGACAACCCGCCCGCGACCGCGACCACACCGATCGCATAGAGGACCCGGTACACATAGAGCGCCTCGACCGACTCCGCCAGCGGATAGAGGACATAGGTCAACGCCAGGACCAGAAACCCCGACGCGTAAACCCCTCGGCGACCGATTCTGTCCATGAGAACGCCGGCCGGCAGAAAGAGCAACAGGGTCACGATCTCGGTGAGGAACACAAGGTTGCCGCTGATCGCGCCTTGCTTGGATTCCGGAACCCCGAGATGCTCGTTGAGGATGTAGGTCTGGCCGATGGAGATGAAGATCATCAACCCGATCGAGAAGAAGGCAGCCGCCAAGAAGGTCCAGCCGTTCCGAGGCAGAACGGAGGGCGCCAAATGGATCGGGCCGATCCGGTAGGTCCGGTCGAGGTCGGGCATCTGCGGATCTCCGGCGATGGGCCATTGCAGTGAGGACAGTCGGGCCGGCATTATCCCATCAGGCGATGGATGCGGATACTCCGTTTGAAGACCGGCACGGCAACGACTCACGATGCCTGCCACGAGCGGGTCTGCGAGAACAGCCCGCAGTCCCGAAATTCGACCGCACACCCAACGATCACCATTGATGCCCAAATGGACATGAGGCCAGAGCCACCGATCGCTTTGCCCACTCCGACCCGATGGATCTGGCTTCCGATCACCTGGAGCCCCACGACACTCGTGCTCGCATCCGAGCCCGCGGCGGCGACTTGGCCAGCGTCCATCGCGATGGTCACGACGCTGACACTGACCTTCCTGGTTGTCGTTGCGGTCGCCGCGGCCCGGCATTTCCGGCGACTGCGTCGCGACATCGCCGCCGAGCTCACGCAGGCACGAGAGGCACACGCCGCGCTCGAAGAGCGCTTGACTCGAACCGAACGCTTGGTCGAAGAGACACAACGGCTCGGGCACCTCGGAACCTGGGAGTGGGATGCCGAGAACGACCGACTCAAGTGGTCCGCTGAGGTCTATCGCATCTTCGCGATCCCGCCCGAGAGCTTCCCGGGCAACTACAAAGGCTTCCTCGACTGCGTTCACCCGGACGACCGGAGTCGGGTCGAGCGTGCTGTTCGGGCGGCCATCGCCGGGACCCGGGACTACGACTGCGAGCACAGAATTCTGCTGCCGGACGGCGAGGTACGTTACCTCCACGAGCGCGCGACGCTGACCCGCGAGCACGGCCGTCCGACGCACATGACCGGAACGGTACGCGATGTCACCGAGACCCGACGCGCCTGGATGCTTCAGGAAAGCCGCATTCGCATCATGGAGTTGATCGCCGACGGCGCTCCCGTGCAGGAGGCGCTCGATGCGATCGCCACGTCGATCGAGACGCTCGACCAGACCCTCATGTGCTCGATCATGTTGATGGACAGCGCGACACACCGCCTGCGCGTCGGCACGGCGCCGAGCCTTCCGGAGCGACTCGTCGAGGCGATCGACCGCCTGACGAACGAACCGGCCAACGGAACGGCCGCCCGCCCGAGCGGCGAGCCTCTGGTCGTCGCGGACGTTCTCTATCATCCGTACTGGCAGTCGCTGGCAGGGATCACGCAAGAGAGCGGTGTCCGAAGTTTCTGGTCCGAGCCGATTCGCGATGTCGGCGGAAACATCTTGGGAACCTTCGACATCTATTCGCGGGCACCCGGAAAACCCGATGCAGAACAGTTGATGTATATCGCGCAGGGCGCTGCGCTGGTCGCGGTCGCCTTGCAGCAAGCACGTGATCGCGCCGCGCGGATCGCCGCGGAGGAACGCGCCCGCCTACTCTTGGAGTCGACGAGCGAAGGGGTGTTCGGGCTCGATCCCGACGGCGTGACGACCTTCATCAACCCCACCGGCGCACGCCTGTTGGGCTACGACCCGAACGACCTCGTCGGAAAGCCTTGCCCCGCCGTTACCCATGACGGCCCGGAAGAAGGCGACAGCGACGCGACCGCCTGCCGCATGCTCTCCGTGATGCATACCGGCAAGGACATCGTGGTCAGCGACGAGGTCCTGCAGCGACGTGACGGTACGGCGTTTCCCGTCGAGTATCGCGCCACGCCGATCCGCGTCGGCGACTCCGCGATGGGCGTCGTCGTCACCTTCCACGACATCACCGAACGCAAACGCACCGAGGAGCAGATCCTGCGACTCGCCTACTACGACAGCCTCACCGGCCTGCCCAATCGCACCCTTTTCAAAAGCCAGCTCACCAAGCGCCTCACCTCGGTCCGGCGCGCCGATAAGGGCTTTGCGCTGCATTTTCTCGATCTCGACCGCTTCAAAGAGGTCAACGACACCCTAGGTCACCCCGTTGGCGATCTGCTCTTAAAGGAGGTCGCCCAGCGCCTGTCGACCCTCGTTCGCGGCATGGACACGGTCGCACGATTCGGCGGCGACGAGTTCGCGGTCATTCAACCGGATGCGCAAAGCATCTCGGATGCTGCCACCTTGGCCGCGAAGATCGTCGAGCACCTGAGTCGGCCCTATTCGATCGACGGCCATGCCATCACTTGTGGAGCAAGCGTCGGTGTCGTCTTCATTCCCAAGCCGGATATCGACCTGGAAACCCTCCTCGGCCGGGCCGATGTCGCCCTCTACAAGGCGAAGAACAACGGACGCGGCAGCTACGCATTCCACACCGACGCCATGACACGGCAGGTCCGCCGCGATGCAGCCCTGACGGATCGGATCGACCAGGCCGTGCGCAGCGGCGAGCTCTTTCTGCACTACCAGCCACAGGTCGAGCTCGCGAGCGGGCGGATCACGGCGGTCGAGGCACTGGTGCGCTGGCGCCATCCGGTCGAAGGCATCCTGCCGCCCGGTGATTTCGTGCATCTCGCCGAACGCCGGGGATTGTTCCATGTCCTCGGCAGTTGGGTGCTGAGCACGGCGGCGCGCGAGGCACGCCGTTGGGATGACCGGGGCCTCGCCTTCGGTCGGATCAGCGTCAATGTCTCGCCCCAGCAGGTCCGCGCCGGCTGTCTCGCCGATGATGTCCTCGCAACGGCCGAGGAGACAGGGATCGACCCCGCCCGGCTCGAGCTCGAGCTCACCGAGACCGCAATGATGGAGTACGGCGAACACTATCGCACCCAGATTGCCGTGCTCCGGGATCTCGGCGTTCGGCTTGTTCTCGACGACTTCGGTACCGGCTTCTCGTCCCTGACCTATCTGCGTCGGTCCGCGGTCAGCACGCTCAAGATCGACCGTCAATTCGTCCTCGACCTCGACGACAACCCCGAGTCCGTCGAAACCGTTCAGGCCTTGCTTGCGGTCGCGCGGGCACTCGACCTCGACACGGTGGCGGAGGGCGTGGAGACCCGCGAGCAAGCCGAGCGCTTGGAGGCGATGGGGTGCCGGTGCGGGCAGGGGATGTGGTTCGCGCCTCCAATGGAGGCCAAGGCCGTCGAACGACACCTGAGAGCGGGGTTTATTCGACCCGAATCAGACGACGACCGACTGCCGACATAGCGCAGCAAGGCACGTACCGCAGGAAGCTTCGCGGGGGGCTTGTCCCTCCGACCGGTCCGATCGGCGCCCTGGTCGGATTGGCCGACAAGCCGCGCGTTGACCTCCGGCAAAACGGCTGGCTATCGGGAAGCCGCCGCGAGCGCCTCGTCGCTCGACGTCGACGCACCTTGGGCGAGACGCTCGAGATCGCGGTCACGCATGCCGAGCAGATAGAGGATCCCGTCGAGCCCGACGTTCGCGATGGCGTGACGCGCCTGCTTGGTCACGATCGGCTTGGCATGAAACGCGATCCCCAGGCCGGCGATCGCAAGCATCGGCAGATCGTTGGCGCCGTCGCCCACGGCAATGACCTGCTCCAAGCGAATCCCTTCGCGGGCCGCAATCTCCCGCAGCAACTCGGCCTTGCGCGCCCCGTCGATGATCTCGCTCGAGACCGTGCCGGTCAGTTTTCCGTCGCGAAATTCCAGCGAATTCGCATAAACGTCGTCGATCCCGAATCGACCCTTCAGGTGCTCGGCGAAATAGGTAAAGCCGCCGGAAAGGATGGCAATGCGATAGCCGAGCTGCTTGAGACTCGCGATGAGCCTGTCGGCGCCCTCGGTGATCGGCAGGCGCTCCGCAATCTCGCCGAGGACAGACTCGTCGAGTCCTTCGAGCAGTGCGATACGGCGCCGGAAGCTCTCCTTGAAGTCGAGCTCGCCGCGCATCGCGGCCTCGGTAATGGCCGCGACCTCGGGTCCGACACCGGCTGCCGCGGCCAGCTCGTCGATCACCTCGGTTTGGATCAGGGTCGAGTCCATATCGAAACAAACCAGACGGCGGTTGCGCCGAAAGATATCGTCCTCCTGCACCGCGACATCCACATCCAGGATCTGTCCGAGCGCAAGCAAACCTGCGTGCAGCTCGGAGAGATCCGCTACCGCACCGCGGACCGAAAGCTCCACGCAGGCAAGCGGATGGCGCTCCGGCACACGCCGCGAGATCCGCCCCGTCAGTCGGGAAATCCGATCGACGTTGAGGCCGTATTCGGCGACCACGGCGGCAACCCGCGCGATATGCTCAGAATCGATCTCGCGGCCCAGAAGGGTGAGGATATGCCGCGGTTGCCCCTGCTCGGCAACCCAGTCTTCGTAGGCGTCGGGATCGATCGGCGTAAACCGAAGATCCAGCCCCATGCCGTGGGCGGTGAATAACAGATCGCGAAACACCGGGCAGGATGCGCTGTCCGCCGGTAGCTCGACGAGGAGACCGAGCGCCAAGGCATTGTGGATGGTCGACTGGCCGATATCGAGGATCGGCACCCGATACCGTGCCAGGATTTCGGTCAGGGCCGCAGTGATCCCCGGACGGTCCTCGCCCGAGACGTTGATGAGGACGATCTCGCTCATGCGGTTTCCATTGCGCGTGGATTCTACGAAATGTTCGGATTGAGCAAACCGGCGCAGTCTATACCGAACGCGCGCGCAGGAGTGGGATGCGCTGAACGCGCGCCCGCGCCTTCCTCCACCCGACCGGTATCAGCTCTGTTGCGGGACCTCGAGGACCGTTTGGGTCAAGTCGATACAGCCCGTTCTGAAGCCGGTCTCGCAATAGGCCAAATAGTAATCCCACATCCGCCGGAAACGCGCATCGTACCCGAGCCGGGCCACCTCCTGATCCACCGCATGGAAGGCGAGACGCCAACGTCGAAGGGTCTCGGCATAGTCGAGGCCGAACCACGCGGTCTCCCGAATCAGAAGATCCGCATCCTTCGCCTCGCGTGTCATGCGCTCGGGTGTGGGCAGCATCCCGCCCGGGAAGATATAGAGCTGAACGAAATCCGGTTGCTTGCGGTAGACCGGGAAATCGTCCTCGTTGATGGTGATGACCTGCAAGGCGATTCGACCGCCCGGCCGCACCAACCGACGCAATGCCCGATAGTAGGTCGACCAGAAGGCCTCGCCCACCGCCTCCATCATCTCGATGGAGACCGCGTGGTCGAAGCGACCCTCGATGTCGCGATAATCCTGAAGCCTCAGGTCGACCCGATCGGCAAGACCGGCGGCCTCGAGGCGCTCGCGCGCATAGGCGAGCTGCTCGCGCGAGAGGGTCACGCCGGTCACGCGCAGACCACGCCGCGCCGCCAGCTCCGCAAAACCGCCCCATCCGCAACCGATCTCCAGAACATGCTCGCCGGGCTTGGCGTCCATTGCATCGAGCAATCGGTGATACTTACGCTCCTGGGCCGATTCCAGGCTGTCCCGCGCCGGGTCGGCGAAGAGCGCGGACGAGTAGGTCATACTCGGATCGAGCCAACGCCTGTAGAAGTCGTTGCCCAGGTCGTAATGGTGGGCAATATTGCGGCGACTGTTGATGGGGTGATTGTCGCGCAACCGATGGCTCAACCGATCCCAAAGCCGCGACCAACGCATCCCGCGCGGCCCCACGCCGAGGTGCTCCATGTTGTCGTAGAGGACCTCGAGCAATGCGGCGAGATCGGGCGTCGTCCAATGCCCTTCAACGTAGGATTCGCCGAAACCCACCTCGCCACGGGTCAGCAGTCGTCCAGCCATCTTGAGCGGCGACTGCACCTCCATCGCACCGCTCCCGCCCGGGAACCGGCCGCGATGCAGGGTGGCGCTTCCGTCGGGAAAACGCACCAAGAGCTGGCCGAACGCCAGGTGCCGGCAAAACCCGCCGATCAGGCGGCTCGGCCAGCTCGATCGGCGGGATAAGGGTTCTTCGATCAACTCCTCTGCGGACATCAGGACACCTCCTCTAGGGGCGGAGCTGGCTTGGAATGGTAGCGCCCGCCCTTGAGCCAGATCTTCAAAGCCTGCCAATGGATCATGAGAACGACCTTCAGCGTCAGGAACGGATAGGCGAAGGCGGCGTGCAGCAGCTTGGCGTCGGTGATCGTCTCCGCGGTCCCCTGCTGGACGGCCACCAACATCAATGACGCGTCCTGATACTCGCGGATCACGATCGCGTGTCGATCGCCTTGCCGGGTAAAGCGGAAGTGATAGTCCGCGTTCATGTCGACGAAGGGCGAGACGTGGAAGTCCTTGCGATGCGCGTGACGGATCGGCCAGTCCATCGGCGCACCTTGCTCGTGCAACAGATAGCTGTGGGCCTCGCCGAAGGTGTTGTTGACCTCGCACAGCACCGCGACAGGCCTGTCCGAGTGGTCGAAACACGTCCAGACACTCAAGGGATTGAAGACGAATCCGAGCACACGGGGAAAACACTGCAACTCGATGCGGGCGATCTCCATCTGCTGCCCGCGCAAGCGCAGTCGCTCGAGCAACCAGGGCTTGAGACCACGACCGTCGCGCGCGCCGTGATCACGATCGTAAAACGAGAACAGGTTGAAGCGGTTGTAAGAGAACCAGCGGCAATCGCGCGCGATCTCGCCGACCCGATCGACATCCAGCAACATGCTGAAGACGCGATAGACGAAGCGATAACGCACCGGAAAGAGCCGCCGATGCATGACATCGCCGAAGATCACTCGGCCGGCGACGGCGCTCACGAGGACAACGCCGTCATGCGACTCCGCCGGGACACGGCGCCCGCAACCTCGCCGGCGCTCGACGCGGTCGACGGCGCAGCCGTCTCCCAGGGCGGACGCACATCGAGCCCACGCGCCACATCCACTGCGGCACGCAAGCCGTCCTCGTGGAATCCGTATCCCAGATAAGCCCCGCTGAACCAGATCCGATCGCGGCCTTGGATCTCGCCGATGCGTTGCTGGGCATCGGTGGCGCTCGCGTCGAACATGGGATGCTCGTAGGTCAATTCCGCAAGGATCGAACCGCTGCGCGGTGGCACGCGCGGGTTTAGACTGACGAAGACATCGCGGTCGGACGGTAGATCCTGAAGGCTGTTCATCCAGTAGGTCACCGTCACCGGACGATCGGCGCCCTCGCCCGGCTGTTGGATATAGTTCCACGACGACCAGACCCGGCGGCGTTTCGGCATCAGCGCGGGGTCCGTGTGCAGAAAGACCTGATTGGTCTGATACCGGAAGTCGCCGAGGATATCGCGTTCGACCGGCGTCGGGGTCTCGATCAAAGAGAGTGCCTCGTCGGCATGACACCCCATCACGACCGCATCGAACTGCAAAAGCTCGCCGGCCGCGGTCTCGACCTCGACTCCCTGCTCGCGACGCCGCACTCGCTTAACCGGCGTGTCGGGCAGGCAACGCCCTCGGAACCGGGCCAGGATCGCCTGCACGTAGGCACGACTGCCGCCGCGCACCGTCTCCCAATCCGGGCGATCGACCAGATCGAGCAGACCGTGGTTGGCGAAGAATCGGGCAAAGCTCAGGAAGGGGAAGTCCCGCATGTCTTCGGTGGGACACGACCAGATCGCCGCTGCCATGGGAAGCAAGTAGTGACTGGCGAACCGCTCCGAGTAACGACCACGCCGCAGAAAATCCCCGACCGTCAGGGTATCGCCGGGGTTGGAGTTGATGAAGTTTTTCGCCGCTGCGTTGAACCGCAGAATTTCCTTGATCATCCACAGAAAACGCCAATCCAACAGATTCGAGCGCGCGCCGAACAGTGTATTCAGACTGTCTCCGCCGTACTCGATTCGCCCGCCCTCCAGGCTAGCCGCGAAGGACATGCTGGTCGGATAGGTTGCGACACCGAGATGCTTGAACATCGCGGTCAACAACGGATAGTTGCGCCGATTGAAGACCATGAATCCGGTGTCGACCGGAAAGGCCCCGCGCGGGTCCGGGACATCGAGCGTGTTGCTGTGACCACCGACATACGCATGACGCTCGAGTAGGGTCACCTCGTAACGCGGATCCAGCAGCCAGGCCGCGCCCAGCCCACCAATACCGCCGCCGACGATCCCGATTGTTTTGACTGACATCCGAATTGATCCTTCCGTTTGATCCCGATTACAGGGCCCACAACAGCACGAAGGCTGTTCATGTTTCGTCCAATATTGAAGCGCCGCTCGAACAGCTCAAGAGCCCGACTGACGGGTAGACGAAAACCTTGGAAGGCAGATGGATCCGCCGGGCTCAGACCGAACGCCGCGGCGTTCCGCGGATCAGCTCGTCCATCCCTGACTTTGCGTCGGTCCAGCGCTGCGTGCCGACCTCGCCCGCAGCCAAGAGCTCCATCAGGCCGTAGGCCAGCGGGCGGTGATCGGCGGGCAGATCGAAGAGCTTGGTCAGCTTGAACAGGCAGCCGGCCTTTTGATGCTCAAGCGTGCAGGCAAGGGCGTAGAGCGTCAGCGCCGAGGCGGACTCGGGTGCCGACGCGATCAGCGCCAAGGTTTCGGTCAGCGGGTCGGGTGTATCCATCGTGTTGCGGGTGTGATCTTTGGGGCGACGGACCCCCGAATCCTCCGAATATCGCCGGACTCGGCGCACCGAGCACGGCGAGAGGGGCGACGAGCCCCTGCAACGGCCGTCCTATTCGCCTGCAACCGTCATCTTGTCGACCAGCCAGGAGCCGGTGCGTGTGCTGCCTGAATAATCGTCATCGTTGCCGACTGCCAGCAGGCCCGCGTACATGCGCTTGAGGTTGCCCGCGATGGTGATCTCTTCGACAGGATGTCGGATCTCTCCGCCCTCTACCCAGAAGCCCGCGGCACCGCGCGAGTAGTCGCCCGTGACCGGATTCACGCCGTGCCCCATCAGCTCCGTGACCATCAGTCCGGTCCCCATCTCGCGCAGCAAGGCGGCGCGATCGAGATCACCCATGCCGATGCGCAGGTTGCGCACGCCGCCTGCGTTGCCCGTCGTCGGCATACCCAACCGACAGCCGGAATAGGCATCCAGAAGATACGTCTGCAAAACCCCGTCGGTGATCAGATCCTTGGCGCGCGTCGCCACACCATCCCCGTCGAACGGCGCACTCGAAAGACCCCGCGGCAGGTGCGGCTCTTCATGGATCCGCAAGAACTCCGGGAAGATGCGCTCGCCGAGGTGGTCGAGCAGGAAGCTGGTGCGCCGGTAGATGCTGCCGCCCTGGATCGCCGAGACCAGGCTGCGGATCAGGCCCGTCGCGACCTCGGCACGGAAGAGGACGGGGACCTGACAGGTCGGAATGCGGCGCGACCCGAGCCGGGCAACGGTGCGCTCGGCCGCACGCTCGCCGACCATGCGCGCCGAATCAAGATCGGCCGCTGCCCGAGCACTGGTCCACCAGTGATCGCGTTGCAGGCTCTCGCCCTCCTGACCGATCACGGCGCAGCTGAGCCCGTGCCGACTGGTCGGGTATCCGGCGACAAATCCATGGCTGTTGCCGTAGACCTGGATCCCGGTGTGCGTGGAGAGGCTCGCTCCCTCCGAGTTGACGATCCGCGGATCATAGCCGCGGGCCGAGTCCTCGCAGGCCGCCGCGATCTCGATCGCGTCCTCGACCCCCAGATGCCAGGGATGATAGAGATCCAGGTCCGGGATCTCGGCGGCCAGCAGGGCCGCGTCGGCGAGGTGCGCGCAAGGGTCCTCCTGGGTGTGCTCGGCGATGGCACAGGCGGCCTTCACCGCATCGCGCACCGCGCCGGCACTGAGGTCGGACGTGCTTGCCGAACCCTTGCGGTTTCCGAAATAAACAGTGATCCCGAGGCCGTTGTCGCGCGTGTGCTCGACCGTCTCGACCTCGCCGAGCCGGACCGAGACCTCAAGTCCGGCACTGCTGCCGACCGACGCCTCGGCGGCGGTCGCGCCGCGTCGTTTCGCCTCCTTGAGGAGATCCTCGATCGTCTGTTTCAGGCGGGCGAGGCGATCCGCGGTGTCATCGGTGGCGGCAATCGACATGGCATGTCCTTTGTATGAGAGAGGTTCCGAGCACGGCGTCGGTGGCCTGGTCGTGTCGCGAGAGCGGGCCTCCCCGTCAGGCGCTCGTCCCGCCGACGGTCAGACCGTCGATCCGCAAGGTCGGTTGGCCGACCCCGACCGGGACGCTCTGCCCCTCCTTTCCGCAGGTGCCGACGCCCTGGTCGAGTCGCAGATCGTTACCGATCATGCTCACGCGGGTCAGGACATCCGGACCGTTGCCGATGAGGGTCGCACCCTTCACTGGGCGTCCGACCTTGCCGTTCTCGATCAGATAGGCCTCGCTCGCCGAGAAGACAAACTTGCCCGAGGTGATGTCCACCTGCCCGCCGCCGAAATTGACCGCGTACAAGCCTTTGTCTACCGATGCGATGATCTCTTCGGGATCGCGCTCGCCGGCGAGCATGTAGGTATTGGTCATGCGCGGCATCGGCAGGTGAGCGTAGGATTCGCGGCGACCGTTGCCCGTGGAGTGCGTCCCGGTGAGACGCGCGTTGAGCTTGTCCTGCATATAGGCGCAGAGAACTCCGTCTTCGATTAAGACGGTATTCTGGGTCATGGTCCCTTCGTCGTCGATGTTCAACGACCCGCGCCGACCCGGCAAGGTGCCGTCATCCACGACCGTCACGCCCGGGGCAGCCACCCGCTCGCCGATCCGCCCGGCGAAGGCAGAGCTGCCCTTGCGGTTGAAATCGCCTTCGAGCCCATGCCCGATCGCCTCGTGCAGCAAGACGCCCGGCCAGCCGGATCCGAGCACGACCGTCATAGTCCCTGCGGGCGCATCGCCGGCTTCGAGATTGGTGACCGCAAGGCGCACGGCTTCGCGCGCGAAGGACAGCGCTCGATCCTCGAGGAGGAAATAATCCAAATCGGCTCGGGCACCGCCGCCGCTCGATCCCTGCTCGCGCCGTCCGCCGTCTTCGGCCACGACGCTCACGTTCAGCCTCACGAGGGGGCGCACATCGGCCGACAAGGCGCCATCGTCACCCAACACCAGCACCGTGTCCTGGACGGCGACCACACTGGCGACGACCTCGCGCACACGCGGATCGGCTCGCCGTGCCTCGGCATCGACCCGTTGCAGCAGAGCGATCTTTTCAGGATCGGGCAGGCTGGCGATCGGATTGGTGGGGTCGTAGAGGCTGCGCTTGTTTGCAACCTCGCCGATGCGGACCTGCTCACCCTGCCCGATCCGCGCAATCGCGCGGGCGGCCTCCGCCGCCTGTGCGAGCGCCGGGAAACGCAACTCGTCCGAGTACGCAAAACCCGTCTTCTCCCCGCTGATCGCCCGCAACCCGGCGCCTTGCTCGATGCTGAAGTTGCCGTCTTTGATGATCCCGTCCTCGAGGACCCAGGACTCAAGCCGGCTGGACTGAAAGTAAATATCGGCGGCATCCACCGTGGAGCCGGCGAGCAGTCCGAGTAGACGATCGAGGTCCTGCTCGGTCAATCCCGCGGGCTCGAGGATACTCGTGCGTGCAATCGCAATCGGGTCGGTCGTCATCGGGTGTTGTCGGGCTCCGTCGAGGAGACAGTGTCGCGAACCTGTATGCACGCGGGCCTGTCGGAATAACTTAAAGCTGCGGTCTTAAGCGTGGCATTTCAAACGACGATGGTCGATCGTCGGGAAGTTGCGTCTGACCGAATCCTGATAGTCGTCATCCAGCGCGCAGCAGATGAAGCCCGATCCCCTCGGCACCTGCGCGAGCACGGTGCCCCAGGGATCGACGATCATGCTGTGGCCGTGCGTCTCGCGGCCGTTGATGTGGAAGCCGCCTTGCGCGGCCGCGATCACGTAGGCCAGATTCTCGATGGCCCGGGCGCGCACCAGGGTTTCCCAATGGGCCTTCCCTGTGATGGCTGTAAAAGATGAAGGGATCGCCAGAATCTCCATCCCGCCGTCGAGCATGCGACGAAACATCTCCGGAAAACGCAGATCGTAGCAGACCGCAACACCCATGCGTCCGAATGGCGTGTCGAGGACGAGGGTCTCGCCCCCCGGTTCGATCGTCGCCGACTCCTGATAGCGCTCCCCACCCTCGGGCAGACAGACGTCGAACAGATGCACCTTATCGTAGCGCCCCACCCGCTGGCCGCGATCGTCGAACACCAGACAGGCCGCCCGAGTCTTGCTTGCATCGTGTGCAGCCAGCGGGATGGTCCCGCCGACGAGCCAAACGCCCTGCTGTTTGGCCACACGCGCCAGAAAAGCCTGCAAGGGTCCGTCGCCGTCCTCTTCGCGCAGTGCCAGTTGATCCTGATCGCGTTTGCCCATGAAGGCGAAGTTCTCGGGAAGCACGACGAGACTCGCACCCTTCTCCTTGGCCGCCTTGATGAGGCGCTCCGCCTCGAAGAGGTTGGCGTTTACGTTTGGACCGGTTGCCATCTGGACCGCTCCGACCTTCGGTTTTGTCTTCATGGTCTCTACCGCAATCACTGCTGCCCCGGCAGGCAAAGGGGCGGGCCAATCCGATTCGGCCTGCGATGCGATCCGATCGGCGACTCGGGGGCGAGGGTCGTGGACACGACGGCCGCTCGGGCATGCCCGAGCGGCCCAATGCACCGCGCCGTCACCCTATCGATTCGGAACGATACCACCCCTTCCGGTCGGCCGAAACAATCCCGCTCGACCGGGCTCAATCCAGAAAGTGATTCGGCGCCGGCGGCGTCGGCGCGGCCTCGGGCGAAGGCGAGGTTGATGACTCCGCACCGACCGCCGGATCCCAGCCGACCCGGCTGACGTCCGGATTACTCCAGGGCCCGCTCACTCGGTAGCGGTAACGCCCGAGACGGTCGATCGCATTGCCCGCAATCCGATCGACCAGATAGACGGCGGCTCCCACGACCGGACCGCCGGCAACCGCGCTGGCCAGCGCAACGCTCGAGCCGATCCGCGGTTCCACGACGACACTCTGGTCGAAACGCTGATTCACCAAATCGCTCGACCCGCTGACGATTACCTTGCTCGCCGGGCCCTCGATGGTGAAGTCGTCTAAGGCCGCCTTGCCGTCGGCGATCCGAACCCGACCCCGCATCTCCTCGAAGGCAAAGCCCTGGCCATAGAGATCGGTGAAGTCCATCGACAGACGCCGCTTCAAGGCACTGAGGTTCAGGAACCCGAGCACCCGCCCGACCCCGGGCTCGACCTCCAACAGCCGTCCCGAGCCCACCTCGACATCCACGAAACCGAGTGCCCGCGCCAGCTCGAAGTCGCCGAATCCGCCCGGCCAATCAAGCATCAACTGCGCCTGCATCGGCGCACCCTCGAGGCGATTCTGCGAATCCAGCGCCCGAAGCAAGACACCCGAGTCGAGGGACTCGACACGCATCGAGAGCGCGCTGCGACCTCCGCCGTCGGACGCCCTCCATGCCCCATCGCCCTCGGCGGAGACCAGCCCGTCGCCGAGCAGCCGGATGCTCGGCAGGCGCAGGCCCAGCAGGTCCGAGCGCAGGTCGATCTCCAGCGTTCCCAGCACGGCATCGCCCCAACTCAGGCGTGCGATTCGCACGTCGATGGGACGAAGGCCGCGGAACGGCTCGTCCACGAGCACGACCGAAGGCTCGGATTGAACCTTCTCCGGCGCATCCTGAAAGGCAAGCAGATCGAGCCGCTCCAGAGCGATACGCACGGGCACATCGCTCGTCGCCGGGATTTCGACCGCGCCTGCGAGCTCGTCGGCTCGCACGGCAACCTCCCAGCCCTTGCGCAACGACCCCGTGTCGATCGGCGTGAGACGCAGGTCGACTTCGCTCAAACGCGGTCCGCCCAACCCGAGGCGATCGATCCGCAGATCGGCGCCACGAAGCCACGCCGGCGGGCCAGTCGCCCGCGGCGACTCGTCGTCCTGCTTCCCGATCGAGAGCGCCTCCAGTCGCCCCAACCATTCGACCAGGTCGAGATCGGCCAAGCGCCCGTCCAAGAAGACGCCCTCGCCCTGGGGCGACGGCGCGGTCTCGCTGCCGAGACGCACATGGGCCCGCATCGCGGGTACCGGCGACACACCGAGATCGAACATCAGCTCGCCGGCCACCTCGCCCAGATGACCGGCAACGCGCAGCGACCGTCCCGGCACCAGCTCACCGACAAGATCGAGATCGCGCCTCGCCGAGGCGCTCTTGCCCAAGGGCGCCGGCAGGTCGATTGCGAGCCCCTTCAACGGCGAGGCCAGACGATACTCGAGCGGCAGCGCTGCGGAGCGCACGTCGCGGTTGCGGATGGTCACGTCGAGATTCCAGTCGATCTCGCCGCTCACGAGCTCCCAAGAAGGGCTCGGAAAGCGCCGCGCGAGCTCCCTCGCGGGCGTGCGGGCCCGCGCCGCGATCCGTGTGACCGAGGCGTCCGCAACACCCGGTTTCAGGGTGGCGATGGAAAGACCCACCGGCCGGTCCCAGAGCACCGCTTCGAGCGCCTCCGAGGCAAGGCTCTTCTCGGTGAAAGTCACCTCGCCGCCAAGCCGCGAAAGCTCGACCGCCGTGTCTCGAATCGCCAGGGTCGCCGGCTTCGGCCAGGACAGACGACCCTCCACACCAAGCTCCCTGCCCTTGATGAAGGGCAGATCGATCGCGAGCCGGAGCCGCGAGTCGCCGCTGACCTCAAGGCTCCCGGCGAGCCGCCCCAGATCCTTCGCCAAAGGGGTCTCGATCAATGCGCGCAGACCGTCGGAGAAGGGGCCCTCGGTCTCGCCGACAATCGCCATGCCCGGCGCTCCCCAGAGCTCCGGGATCTCCGCGTGCGCACGGACGAGTCGACTGTCGAGGATGCGACCTCGGTCGAGCTCGATCGCGAGGGCCTGGCCGACAAAGCGAAGCCGCCCGGCCGCGTTCCGGATCTCGGGCCAGTCGTCCAGGTAGTCGAGGACCGCATCCTCGATCTCGAGCAGCAGCTCGAACCGCCCGTCATGCCCACGGAATGGATAGGCTGCGAGCGGACCACGAAAGACCAGATCGGCCTGCGGTATACGGCCTGAGACGACGGCGCGTTCCAACCAGCTCACCAAATCCGGATGCATGATGCCGACCGGCAGATAGGGGCGCACGCGCGAGCCCTCGCCGTCATGAAAACTCGCGCGCAGATCCATTCGGGGGCTGGAACCGTCCGCCGGGAGGTCCAGCGCGAGCCTCGCGCGGCCGGCCAGATCCGCATTCTCGAAGGTCAGATTCCGCGCCGAGATCCGAGCCGCCCCGGAGGGATCGATCCGCCAGTCGAACCATGTGGACAGACGGTCGAGCGCGAGCGGATCGCTGAAGAGCGGACGCAGATCCAGCGCGAGCCCGGCGGAGCCCACGCGGGCCTCACCGCCCTCGCGGTCGGCGCGCAACCGCACCGCAAGCCCGTCGACCCCCGGAAGCGACCCCGAGCGATCCCAGCCGAGGTCGGACACCGCAGCGTTCGCCTGCCAGCGCGGTGGTTGCTCGGGGACCCAGTCGACCCTCAGCAGCGGATCTTCGACACGCCCGTGTGGCTTGAGGGCGATGAGCTCTGACAGGGCCTTCGGCAACGCCCAAGGGGAGACCGCAAGCATGGACGCTGCGGCGGCAAGGTCCAGCGGGGCACTCGCCAGGCGCAATCGCTCGGGCCGTTGCTCCGAATTCAAAAGAAGGTCAAGGTCGAGCCGTGGCAGATCACGGCCCGCTGCACGCCCGTGCAGATCGCCGACCTGCAGATGCCAACCATCGCCACTCGGCCGAGCTCGGATCACCGCGTCCAGATGCTCGACGCGCAGCGCACGCTCCCCGTGCGACGCATCGGTCTGATTCGGCGGCCCCAGACGCAGGCCGGCGAGATCGACCCGAAACAACGCATGCTCCAAACGCCCGGAGCCGATCCGCGACCAACCTTCGATCGCGACGCGGTCGTTGCGGACGTTGACTGCCGAAAACCCATTGCCGCGAAGGATCCCTCCCAAGTCGCCCGCATCCAGGCCGGCATAGACGCGTCCGCTCCAGGCGAGTGGATCGGCCGACGGACCGGAGAGCTCGGCGATCAGGTCCAGACGGTTCGGGCCGGGATCGCCCCATATCGACGCTGCGGCGGAACCGAGCGGCAGAAGCCCCGCGCTTGCGCTCAAGATGTGGCGATCGCCGTCGTTGACGAGACGCAGTCTGGCGTTCGTCAGCCGCAGCCCCTCGAGCAACGTCTCGGGTCGATCGTCGCGCATCAGTATTTCGCCCAAGTGCAGCTCGACCTGAGCTTGCGTCAGCAGAAACTCCAGCGCGCGCGAGTCGCTGCGGCTCAACAGCTCCAGACCATCGAGCTGGAGACGGCCCTTCTGATCCAGACGCATGGCAAGCCGCGAGCCGACAAGGGTGAGGGCGGTGATCTGCGGCACACCCATGCGCAGGGACGCGAGAGGATCAATCCCGATCTCAAGTCCGTCGAGGACGATCACATCCTTGTCGCTGCGAGGATCCGACAGCCGAATGTCGCGCACGCTCAGACGTGGGCCGAGTCCCGAGAGACGCAAAGATGCCGAACCCAGCTCCACCTGATAGCCGAGCCGCTCCCCCAGCATGGCGGCGACCCAGCGATTGTCGGCCTCGGTCAGCGGCAGCGCAAAGCGCGCAGCCGTCGCAGCAAGTGCGGCCAGCACCAGTGCAGTCGTTGCGACCACGACGGCGACCGAGACGAGACGTCGCATGAGACGGTTTGTGCGGGTGTGCGAAACAGGCATGCCGAACGGTCGATGGCGGACCTCAGATCAGAACCACGTCGTATTGCTCTTGGGTGTAGAGCGCCTCGGCCTGGAGGCGGATCGGACGGCCGATGAAGGCCTCGAGCTCGGCGAGATGGGCCGATTCTTCGTCGAGGAGGCGGTCGATGACCTCCTGCGAGGCCAGCACCAGAAGGGTTTCGACGTCGAACTGACGCGACTCGCGCAGGATCTCTCGGAAGATCTCGTAGCAGGTCGTCTGAGCGGTCTTCACCGAGCCGCGCCCGCCGCAATAAGGGCACGGCTCGGAGAGCACATGCTCGAGCGACTCACGGGTGCGCTTGCGGGTCATCTCCACCAGACCCAGCGAGGAAACCTCGGTGATGTGGGTCTTGGCGTGATCGCGTGCGAGACACTTCTCCAAGGCACGCAGCACCTGGCGCTTGTGCTCGTCCTCGGACATGTCGATGAAATCGATGATGATGATGCCGCCGAGGTTGCGCAACCTCAACTGCCGACAGATCGCCTGGGCCGCTTCCAGGTTGGTCTTGAAAATCGTTTCCTCGAGGTTGCGGTGGCCGACGAAGGCACCGGTATTGATGTCGATGGTGGTCATGGCCTCGGTCTGGTCGATCACCAGATGGCCGCCGGACTTGAGCTGAACCTTGCGCTGAAGCGCCTTGCGAATCTCCTCCTCCACCCCGTAGAGATCGAACAGCGGGCGCTCGCCTTGATAGTAGTCGATGCGTTCCTTGATCTCGGGGATGTACTTGGTCGCAAAGGCCATGGCCTTGTCGACCATCGCCCGCGAGTCGATCCGCACCCGCTCCACCTCGGGCGTCACCAGGTCGCGCAATGCACGCATGGCCAGCGGCAGGTCGTCGTGGACCAAACCGATCTCGGTAGCCGCCGCGCAACGTTCGCGGATCCCGCGCCAGAGCTTGGCCAGAAAGGCCATATCGCGAAACAGCGACTCCTCCGACACGCCATCCGCCGCCGTACGCGCGATGAAGCCGCCCTCGCCCTCGTGCGAATCAACGTAGCGCTGCAGGATGTCGCGCAAACGACGCCGCTCGTCCTCGTCCTCGATCTTCTGCGAAACCCCGGTACTCGCCAGAGCAGGCATGCAGACCAGGTAACGCGAGGCCACCGAGATGTTGGTCGTCAGACGCGCACCCTTGGACCCCAGCGGGTCCTTCACGACCTGTACCACGAGCCGATCGCCCTCGTGCACAAGCTCGTGGATCTGGTCGCTACGCGGCTCGCCTTGGGGCCCCATGATGTCGGAGGCGTGGAGGAAGGCGGCCCGATCCAGGCCAATGTCCACAAACGCCGCCTGCATCCCGGGCAGGACCCGACAGACCCGCCCCTTGTAGATATTACCGACCAGACCGCAACGCTCCGCGCGCTCGATGATGATCTCCTGCACCACGCCGTTCTCGACCACGGCGACCCGGGTTTCCGGCGGCGTGACATTGATCAGGATCTCTTCGCTCACGGGAACATCGCTCTTTGGCCTGTCTGGATATCGTTTCGAGCCTACCTGCGTTCGGCGCGGAAAGACAGGCGCCAGTGGTTTTTCAGACGCATGGAGAAACGGCGCTCAACCTGCGCCGGACGCCGACCCGATCACCTGGATCCCAGCTGTGCCGAGCAGTCGACCCGTCTCGAAGAGCGGCAGCCCCATCACGCCCGAGTAGCTGCCTTGCAGGTTTGACACGAACAGCGCGCCGATGCCCTGAATACCGTAGGCGCCGGCCTTGTCGCATGGCTCACCGGTGTCCCAGTAGCTCAGGATCTCGGCCTCACTCAAAGCGCGAAAGGTCACCAGACTCTCGCTCAGATCGGCCAGCTCGCGCTCGCCGGCGATCAGGGCCACCGCGGTCAGGACGCGGTGCGAGCGCCCGGACAAGGCGCTTAGCATGCGCGCAGCGGAAGCCAGATCCGTGGGCTTACCGAGGGTCATGTCTCCGAGGACGACCGCGGTGTCCGCCGCCAGCACGGGTCGCCGCTCGTCCTCGGAAACCGCGGCGCGACCGGCTCGCGCCTTCTCCAAGGCAACACGCCGAACATAGGTCTCGGGCGACTCGCCCGGCCGCCGCGCCTCGTCCGTCTCGGCCTCGACGAGGGCCACCCGCACGCCGATCTGCTCCAAGAGCGCGAGCCGCCGCGGCGAGCGCGAGGCGAGATAGATGTGATGGTCGGTGTCGATGTCTGACCGGGGCTGGGGCATCGCTGTTGAGTCCAACGGTTGCAGTTGGCCTTCTGCCTTCTGCCTTCTGCCTTCTGCCTTCTGCCTTCTGCCTTCTGCCTTCTACCTCCATGATGTGAGGATGAAGGATGAAAACTGGAAGCAAAAAGCTCGCGCCTGGCGGATGGCGGGTGGCGGCTGGCGGCTTTTCAGCCACCGCGATGGTACGGATGCCCCTGCACCAGCGTCCAGGCGCGATAGAGCTGCTCGGCGACGATGACCCGCACCAGCGGGTGCGGAAAAGTCAGCCGGGACAGGGACCATCGCTGGTCGGCCCGCGCCAGGCAGGGCTCGGCCAAACCCTCCGGACCGCCGACCAGCAAGGCCAGATCGCGCCCCCCGGCCAGCCAGGTGCGCAACTGCTCGGCCAGGGCCTCGGTGCTCCAAGGTTCCCCTGCTCCGTCGAGCGCCACGACCCTCGCGCCGTTCGGGATCGCCTTCAGAATGCGTTTGCCTTCGGCTGCGCCGGCACGCTCGGGGCTGCAACCCTTGCCGCGCTGACCCGGCTCGATCTCGGCCAAAGACAACGCAAACTCGGAAGGGAGACGCTTGGCATACTCCGCATAACCGGACTCCACCCATCCGGGCATTCGCCGCCCGACCGCGATCAGACGAACGCGCATCGGCTCGCGACTGCTCGGAATGACCCGCTATACTCGGACGCCATCTTCATCGATTCTCGAACGATCGCTATCATGCCAGACTCACGCACCCGACTCACCGAACTCGCCAAACAACGCATCCTTATCCTCGACGGCGCAATGGGGACCATGATCCAGCGCCACCACCTCGAAGAGACCGATTATCGCGGCGAGCGCTTCAAGGACTGGCCATCGGACCTCAAGGGCAATAACGATCTGCTGTCGCTGACCAAACCCGAGGTGATTCGCGACATCCACGAACAGTATCTGGAGGCGGGCGCCGACATCCTGGAGACCAACACCTTCAACGGCAATCGTCTGTCCCAGGCCGACTACGGTCTGCAGGACTATACCGCAGAGATCGTCACCGCCGCGGCCCGGCTCGCCCGCGAGGTGGCCGACGCCTGGACCGCCAAGACCCCGAACAAGCCGCGCTTCGTCGCCGGCGTCCTCGGCCCGACCAGCAAGACCGCCAGCATCTCGCCGGACGTCAACGACCCGGGCGCACGCAACACCCACTTCGACGAGCTCGTCGAGGTCTATGCCGAGGCGACCCGAGCGCTCATCGCTGCAGATGTCGACATCATCCTGATCGAGACCATCTTCGACACGCTCAACGCCAAGGCCGCCGCGTTCGCAGTCGATCAGGTCTTCGAGGAAGACGGCGTCATCCTGCCGGTCATGATCTCGGGTACGATTACGGACGCCTCCGGGCGCACCCTCTCCGGCCAGACGGTCGAGGCCTTCTACAACAGCCTTCGCCACGTCAAGCCCTTCGCGATCGGACTCAACTGCGCTTTGGGCCCGGACCTCCTGAGACCGCACGTCGAAGACATGGCGAGGATCGCCGAGTCCTTCACCACCTTTCATCCGAACGCCGGACTGCCCAACGAGATGGGCGGTTACGACATGACTCCGGATCAGATGGCCGAGCAGATCCAAGAGTGGGCGCAGTCGGGTTTCCTAAACATCATCGGCGGCTGCTGCGGAAGTACACCGGATCATATCCGCGCCATCGCGCATGCCGTGGACGGCCAAACGCCGCGCCGCGCTGTCGAAGGGAATCACCGGATGCGTCTTTCCGGGCTTGAGGCATTCAACGCTTGAACCGTGCCCAAGAGCACCGCGTGAGAGAGAATCTCGTCGACGCGCCGACCCTGCTCGCCGGCATCGGAGATCCGGACCTGCGACTGTTTGACTGCCGCTTCTCCCTGACCGACCCGGAGGCTGGACGTCGAACCTACGCGGAGGGCCATCTTCCCGGGGCCGCTTACGCCGATCTCGACGTGAATCTGTCCTCCCGGATCCGACCGAACACGGGGCGCCATCCCTTGCCCGATCCAGCGCATCTCGCTGCCTGGCTCGGCGACTGCGGCGTGACGCCAAGGACTCGCGTGGTCGTCTACGACGATGTGGGCGGCGGATTCGCCGTGAGGCTCTGGTGGCTGCTGCGTTGGATCGGGCACGACCGAGTCGCCTTACTCGGCGGAGGGCTTCAAGCCTGGATCGCCGCGGGCGACGCACTAACGCGAGAGGTCCCTCGTCACGAGCCCGGGGAGCTGATCGCCAGGCCCGACGACACCCGTTGGATCACCACCGAGGCGCTCGCCGCCGATCTGAACACCGGCCGGGTAACCCTGATCGACGCACGCGCACCCGAGCGCTTCCGCGGTGACAGCGAGCCCATCGATCCGGTCGCGGGCCACATCCCGGGCGCGATCAATCTACCGTTGACGGATAACCTGGATGCGGACGGCCGGTTCCTCTCCGCAGACCGTCTTCGCGAACGCTTCACGCGATCGATCGGACAAGCCCAGCCGTCATCCGTCGTCCACAGCTGCGGCTCCGGCGTGAATGCTTGCCACAACCTCTTGGCGATGGAGCTCGCGGGCCTGCAGGGATCGCGACTCTATGCCGGGTCTTGGAGCGAATGGATCCGGTCACCCGAGCGACCGGTCGCAACGGGGCCGGACTGACGCGGTGCAGCCGGATCCCGGGCGCAGGGCCTGCTTTGGGTGAGTCTGCGGGCCCGCCGGACCCAAACCGGATGCTAAAGATCAACAACAGCACGTCAAGGCCCGCTCCTGATTCGAACCGAGACTCGCTAAATGTATATCGATATCCCAGATTTTCTTTCTACGGGCCTGCAGGCTCACGATTCTCTTCTCGGGCAGCCCTTGCCATCCACGATTAGTATCGAGACGACCAATTTCTGCAACTTGAAATGCACTCACTGCGGCCATTCCAAATACCCGCCATTCCGGAAAGGCCATGCCGATATCGAGCTACTGGATAGGTTGAACCCATACCTTGGAGGCGGAAGGATCGGAGCGCTGGCGCTCAACGAGAGTGGTGAACCCTTCGTTGCGACGCATTGGCGTCGATTTCTCCAGCTTGCCAAGAACATCGAAGGGCTTCAAATCGCGTATATCACCAATGGGCTACTGATTCACAAGCATCTTGATGATTTGATACATCCCCGAATCAACTTGAGCGTTTCGGTCGATGGCGCCACCGAGGCGACCTACGAGCACTTTCGAGGTCCGGGAAACTTCGACAGGTTGATCCGTAACCTTGAGGACCTCGATAAGAAGACCCGTGCTTCTTTGCATCGCCCACCGGGGCGGACGCTCCTGACGACGCTGTCGCAGGCCAACGTCCATGAAATGCCCGATATCATTAGGCTTGCGAGCCGTCTTGGATTTACAAACGTCGGCTTCCAATTCCAAATTTTCTTCGATGAGGTACATTTTCTCCGGGAGTCGTTGTATTTTACGCCCTCACTCTATGATCGCCATCTCCGTGAAGCAACTACCGCCGCAAGCGTGCACGACATCGCTATTCAGCATCCCGATATGTTCGAGGAGAGCATTTCGGACGCCGCACGTCAACGGCCTCGTCTATGGCGCTACCGAGATAAAGCGAATCGGCTGCGGTGTGGCCAAATCGAGCAGATGTGCTATTTAAAATTCGATGGGCAGGTGGAGGCTTGCTGCAGTCCGGATCGAAATCGCATTGGGAATATCCATGAAAACGATTTCTTAGATATTTGGCATGGACATCATTATCGGAGACTCAGAAGCAGCTTCTTTTCTGGCAACATTCTCTCCCGCTGTGAAAATTGCCACTTGCTTCAAAGTGATGACGTCGGCAATGCTAAAAGTCATTATATCCGTGTCTGCCGATATGATGGCGAATCGAGTCGCCTTGCGCAGCCTTACCAAATAGGGTCGCTTGATCGAGAGTATCGGGATATTTACCTGTCCGTTACGACAGGTCGCAACCCGATAGAGGAATCTATCGCGAGACTGCATGAATTGTTGTTCATCGATGACATGCTTCATGAAGTTATCAATGCCTTGGGCGTTCTTTGGGCTTGCTTGGGTGATACGGAGAAGGCAGCGGCCTTCTTTCGGAAGGCGTTTCAGCTCCGCCCCGATGACCCGAAAATTAGCGATAACTACAATCGTGTATGTGGAGAGATCACTCAACAGAGTATAGATGGGTCAGTTTGAAATGATCTCTTTACTCGCTCGGTCGGGCACGCGGCACCGGCAGGCATTGTGCGCAGCTGCCGTTCGGCAATGAATCCCCGCCGCAGCCTCCTGAAATTGAAGATTTCCGAATTCCTTTACTTACGGTTCGAAAACAGCCACTGGGGCGGATGGATACGTTTACCCGAACCACCGGTGGCGCGGAGCAGAACCAAGCCGATATGCTCCACCCGCAGCCCCGGCTACCGCTTCCCCGATGTCGGGCTTGTCGAGATCGACCCGTCATCGTGTCCACTGCGATGGCGCAGTGACAGGGCGCCTGCTACGCTGCATCCGATGCCGCCCAATCGCCTCCAGCCCGACGCAACACCGATGTCGGGGACGCTGCACACCATCGCTGGACGTCATGCGCCTGCCGGAAAAACAGATGCAGCGCCTGGAATCGCTCGAGGAGGCGCTTAGCTCCGATCCCCCAAGGCCGACCGACGCGTCCTAGTCGGGCGGGCGCCGCGTTGTCGCACCGCGGCCGCGCAGTCCACGGCGACCGCCTCTGCCGGGGAGTCCCGAATGAACGAAATTTCACGCAGCGTCCATCCTCGTGTGAGGTGAGCGGATCCATCATTCTCCGCAAGCTGCTTCGATCCCCGGGCGGGGCTTCGGACAGCCGTAATCGACATGCCACTCACACAAGGAGATCCCACAATGACCAAGCAAAATCTGGTCGCGGCAGCGATGGCCTCCGTCCTGTCTGCCGGTATGATCGTTTCGGGTGTGACCCCGGTCTTCGCCGCGGAGAAGGCCCCTGCAAGCACGCCGGCTCCGGCACCCGAACAGGCCAAGGACGTGGCAACGGAGGATGCGGTGGAGAAGGATTTCGTCAAGGTTTCGGAAGACGCATTGCTGACGATGCGCGACCTTCACAGTGCTCGGCTTGCGATCTTCAACGGCCTCACGGATCAGGCGCGGACCTATGTCGATGCATCCGTCGCGCGGGTCGAGGATGCGGTGAAGGATGCGGAAAAATACGCGCTCGCGACCAAAAAGCCGCCGATGGACGACAGCTACGTCCCGTTCGATGCAAGCTTGACGGTGATGGATACCCTGGAGCCCAGCCCCGAGAAGGCCGAGCACATCAAGAAGGCCAACAACCACCTGCGCAGGGGTGAGAAGAAGGAGGCCCTCGAGGTCCTAAAGGTCGGCGAGATCGACGTTGCGGTCACGGCCGGCTTGGTTCCGTTGAAATTTGCCAAAGAACATATCGACGACGCCGCAAAACTGATCGGCGAGGGCAAGTACTACGAGGCCAACCTCGCATTGAAGGCGGTCGAGGACGCCGTGGTGATCGAGACCTTTGCGCTCGATGCCGTCCCCGAGCCGCAGGGGAAAAGCTAAGCGGAGGGGATTGGGCGGGTCGTGTAACCCGCCTCCGAAACCAATCAATCAGCCCTGGTTCATCCCTGCTCCTTACACCGGTTACGCGCCTTCCACGGGCGATGGTGAGCCGCTGAAAGATCGACTCAACGCGTTCGTCATCCGTCACGGGTTGTTCAACCTGCTCGATGCATTCTCCTAGCAGCACCCCGAGGCGCCGGAGTTGAGCGTATCGATTCCGATGGCAGAGCGCCTGTTCGGACAGGGCGCGATCGGCACTTGGGATGAATTCAGGGTGACCACAACGACCCGATAGTTGCCGGAGCGACTGGGGTCAAAGACTGGCCTCACACTGCTCTTGTCGGTCGGCTACACAGTCGTATGCGGCGTCATGCAGTCCGACATGAATGACGTCTCGATCGAGCATCGCCAGGTGGCCGGCGCCGAGCGATTAGTCGCCGACCGCATCGATCGACGTCTCAGCCCTACTCCAGAATACGTTGTCCTTGCGACCGAAATCGATGCCGACGACAGAGAACCTCTGATGATTGTGAGGCATTAGGCTCATACAGGACGCCCATACGAATTTGATGGTGGTGGCGGGACGGAAGAACCCTGCGCGTGCTTCGCTATACAGATCGAGCACAACTCGAGTCGAAGCTGCTCAAGATGCAATGGCTTGCTCATAAAGGCGTCCATGCCAACGTCCAACGCCTTGGCCCGATCTTCGGGGAAGGCATTTGCAGTCAGGGCAACGATGCGTGGCTGGCGGTTTAGATCCAATGCGCGTATCCGCTGCGTGGTCTCGAGACCGTCCATCTCGGGCATGATGAAATCCATCAGAATCACGTCGTAGTCATTCCGTTGGACCATCTCCAGTGCTTCGGGACCGGAAGCGGCCATCTCCGGCTGGTGTCCGAGGCGCTCGGCCATGCGCCGAGCAAGCAACCGATTGACGGGATTGTCATCGACGATGAGAAGGCGGATGCTGGGTGCAGTGCACCGACAAAGGTGATCGTCATCGACCGCATTGCGGGCGCTAGGCACATCGTCAGCCCGTTGCAGGAGCACATGGAACGAGAAAACGGACCCTTCTCCCGGGACGCTGTCGCATGCGATCTCTCCGCCCATTTCCTGCACGAGCCGATGGCAAATGGCCAACCCCAGTCCGGTGCCTCCGAAATGACGGCTCGTCGACGCATCCGCCTGGGAAAACGGCTGGAACAAACGGATCTGCTGCTCGGCGGTCATACCGATGCCGCTGTCCGCGACGCGCACTTGCAAGCGCCAGCCGTCGGTCGTCTCGTCCGCTGCTGCCTCAAGGCGCACCTCGCCGTGCGGCGTGAATTTCACCGCGTTGCCGATGAGATTGGTGAGCACCTGCCGCAAACGTAGGCGGTCTCCAATCACCCACCGGGGCAGTGGAGCAAGCTGCGAATGCAGTCGCACGTGGTGAGGAATTTGCGTTGCCTCAAACGAGCGCAGGGTCCCTCGCAGAAGATCGGCAGGGTCGAAGATTTCCTGCTCAAGCTGCAGTTTTCCTGCCTCGATCTTGGAGAAATCGAGGATATCGTTGATCAGCGCGAGCAGGTTTCGCCCATTATCGTGAATGAGCGAAACCTGTTCCTGATGCTCCGGCGCCAAAGACTCGAGCGACAAGAGCTCAGACATGCCGATGACCGCATTCAACGGCGTGCGGATCTCGTGGCTCATCACCGCCAGAAAATCGCTTTTCGCGCGAACTGCCTCCTCCGCCCGCTCTAAGGCTGCGTTCAGCTCGGCTGTACGCGCTCGGACCTGCTCCTCTAAAGCAACGGCCTGGCTCTGCAGTGCCTGATTCGCCTCATAGAGCTCAAGGCTTTTCTCTTCCAGCAGCCGCTCCGCCTCCTTGCGGGCACGCCGCTCGCGTTCGACGCGCCGGAGCAGCCGGGCTGGATCGCTTTGCGTCTCGGTCATGTTCGGCTTAGCTCGAAGCGCACGTGTCCGCCGGTGTCGTCAAGATCGTGTCTCTCGATGGCAACCGGCGTCCCATAGTGCGCAATGCACTGACGAATCAGGCCCTCGGCCAAATCGCCCATGTGTCGGTCGGAGCGATAGACCATTTGCAGGTGGTCCCGGTCCGGCCGATCAATCTCGAAGCGGGGCAGTTCCGCATTCGGATAGAGCTTTCGGACCTGTACATGGATCACATCCTCGATCCGCTCGAGAAAATCCAGACTGTTGCCGATACCGACAAAGAACTCACCGTGATGAACGTGGAACCGCTTGAACAAGAACTCTCCAAACGCCCGAATCAAGGTCGACGCCGGGGTGCCTGTGCGCTCGGACAGCGCCCCTACTAGGGCAACCATCTCGCGATGACTATAGGTGCCGACGCTCGTATAGGCGCCGCCTGAGGGCAGATCGCAGGCGTCGATGATGTCATCGGCCATCTCGGGGGAGAACTCGGCCTCGACCATCTCCAGGAACTCCACGAATACAACGCCTTTCATGAGCTCGATCCCCTTGATCCTGTTGCCAAAACGTGGCCGATCGCTGATTTTTCTTGTCGGTCAATGCTAACTGAAGCCGACGACGCGAGGGTAGTCAGCATTCTCATCTCGGACACGGTCTACTCGATCGGGCCTTTTCCGTTGTCGCTTCGCAGTGCCTGCGCTTTGTCTTCCGACATCACCCGCCCGAGGCTGTTTCTTCGCTCGTTCACGCGAAAAGCCACCCACCATACTTAGACCATCGCCGATGGGTCGGATCGAAAAGATAGATTTCTCAAGGCATCAATTCACCCCCAACATCGGCTTGGACCCAACAGCTGGGCGAAAGCCCGGGAGGCATCGATGTCGTCCGCACTCACGCTCGTCACCGCCGCGGCGGTCGCCGCGCCGATCGTCTTGTGGTTCGCCGGGGCAATCCCGAGTCGGATCGCGAACCGCTCGGGGCCGCTCATGGCTCGCCTCGCCAATGTCTTGGCCTGGACGGCCTTCGCGCTTGCCCTGGCGGTGTTGTCAGGGCATGGCTTCGGGCCAGCCCAGTCCCTGACCCTGCTGTCGATCGATCTGCCTTTCGACAGCGGCGCCTTCGCCATCGGCGTCTATGTCAACGCCGTTACGGTGATCATGCTGACCTTGGTCTCGTTCGTCGGTGCACTGGTCTCGACCTATGCGCGAAACTACATGCACGGCGACCCCGCAGAGGGGCATTTCCACAAGTGGCTGCTGCTGACCCTAGCGTCAATCCTGACACTCATTGTCTCGGGCAACCTGCTGATGTTCGTGCTGGCTTGGATCGCGACGAGTCTGAGCCTGCACCGCCTGCTGCTCTTCTATCCGGAGCGCCCCGCAGCGGTGATGGCGGCGCATAAGAAATTCGTCTTCAGCCGTATCGGTGACGCAAGCCTGCTGATCGCGGTTCTCTTAATCGGTGCAAGCCTGCACACGCTGGATTTTGCCGGCGTCTACGCCGCCATGGAGGAGCTGGATGGGCCGCTGCCGACAGCGCTGCAAGCGGCGGCTTGGCTGATCGTGCTGAGCGCGGCGCTCAAATGCGCGCAGTTTCCCTTTCACGGCTGGCTCCTGCAAGTGATGGAGGCGCCCACCCCCGTATCTGCCTTGCTGCATGCCGGCATCGTCAACGCCGGTGCCTTCTTGATCATTCGGATGGCACCGATCATGTCGCTGTCCGGTGCAGCGCTGGATGCCCTGGCCGTGATCGGCCTGGTCACACTCACGGTCGCCTCGCTCGTGATGCTGACCCAAACCAGCATCAAGGTGTCGCTGGCCTGGTCCACGTCCGCGCAGATGGGATTCATGTTGTTGGAGGCGGGTCTTGGACTCTATAGCCTGGCGCTGCTGCACCTGGTCGCGCATTCACTGTACAAGGCACACGCCTTTCTCGCATCGGGCAGCAGCGTTGACGGCTTCCGGGCCGCGACGCCCAAGTTCCGAGACGGCAGCCCTCAGCCGTGGCATTGGTTGGTGGCCTTCCAGGGCGCACTCTTGACGGCCATTGTCGCGGGGTTCGCGTTCGGGGTGGATCCGGTCCACGAACCGGCGCTGATCGTGACCGGCGCCATTATTGCAGTCGCGGTCGCACAACTGCTGCTGCAGGCACTTCAGCTGGAGGACAACGCCGCGCTGCTCCTCAGGGCGAGCGCGATCGGTGCACTGGTTTGCTTCGGGTACTTCGGTCTGCACGCGGCCTTCGAGTATGCCATCGCCGACAGTGTCGGCGCGGTGGCGCCGTCCGGCAGCATCTTCGATCTGATCCTGAGCATCGCCGTCGTCGCCGTCTTCATCGGTTTGCTTCTCTTGCAGCACCTTTTTATGCGCATGGCGCCCCCGCTGCGTCAGGCGATCCAGGTGCATCTCTACAACGGGCTCTACGTCGATGTGTTGGTGACCCGCTTGATCACGCGTCTGTGGCCGCTGCGCCCGGCGCCCGCCATTTCATGAGGGGATGAAGCCATGAACCTAAACGATTTCAGCACACTCGAGCAGACGCCGACCACTGCGATGACCCCGGCGACGGATCAATCACCCAAGGCAAAACGGGCGGATGCCGCCAAGGCCGCGATACTCGCCGAGCAGATCGCTGCGGCCTGCGAGCGCATCGCGCCGCTCTGGCCGCTGGATCGCTTCGTGGCGGTGAACCCCTTCCACGGCCTGCGCGATGCACCGTTCCAGGAGGCGGCCGCCATCATGCGCCGGGTCGCAGGCGCGCAGATGTACATGCCGAGGGCCTACTACCGAGAGCAGATCGCCGAGGGCCGGATCACCGCAGATGATCTACGCGGGGCCGTCGCCATGTGCGGGAGCCGGCTCGACCCGGCAACCCTCCAAAGCGCCCTCGATGTGGAGCCACGACCAGCGGGGCGCGTGCCGCTACTGACCGCTGTGCTCGACGAGATGGACGCTGATGACTGGTCGAGCTTCGTCGTCGACCGCATCAGCCAACACTGCGCGGCCTTCTTCGACATGGGCCAGGCCACCTGGAAGCAGCCCTGGCAGGGCATGTCGCTGTACGCCTCCTGGCGACGCTTCGCGGCGCTCGATTTCAGCGCGACCATGATGGGGCAAGGCGGCATGCGTGGCCGGGTGAAGGCGCTGCCCGACGCGCCGCGCGACTGCATCCGCTCGGCCCTGAACCGTCTGGGCATCCCGCCGACCGCTGCGCTCGACTACATGCATGCAGCCTTGATGGATATCGGCGGTTGGGCGGCCTGGACCCGTCTGCTGCGCTGGCAAGCGGAGCTCGCCGGCGGCAGCGACGACACCATCGAGGAGCTGCTCGCGATCCGCCTGGCCTGGGACGTGCTGGTCTACGAGCACAAAACCAGCCCGGAGCTGCGCCAGCGCTGGCGACGTGTCTGCGCCGACCTCGGCAAGCGCGCGACCACCACCGAGGACGCGCGCGATGACGCAGGCGATCGCGAGATCGACCAAGTGCTCCTCACCGCGGCTGAGCTCGCCTATCAGCGCAGCCTGATCGGACAGTTGCGCGCGGCGGCGAACGGGGACAACGAGATCCGCCCCACCGTGCAGGCCGCCTTCTGTATCGACGTGCGCTCCGAGGTGGTGCGCCGCGCCTTCGAGACCGTCTGTCCGCAGGCGCGGACGCTGGGTTTCGCCGGCTTCTTCGGCGTGCCGATCGAGCATGTCCCGCTCGGCGCCGTCAACGCACGCACGCATGTGCCGGTCTTGCTCACGCCATCCTACCGGGTCTGCTCCGAGATCCACGGCGCCGATCCCGAAGAAGCCGATCACGCCCTGGCCACCCAGCGCCGCCGCTTCGGGATCAGCAAGTCCTGGAAGGCGTTCAAGATGGGCGCCTCCTCTTGCTTCTCCTTCGTCGAATCGGCCGGCATCTGGCTTTATGCGCCCAAGCTCGTCAGCGACACCCTGGGTTGGAGCCGGCCCGTCCCGGCCCCCGACGACCTGCGCTTGGACGCGGCCGAGGCGCGACGCGTCGGACCGACCCTCGACGCACCTTCGCATGCGCATGGGCACGCCCATGACCACGCAGGCATCTGTGGAGCCATGGGCGCCCTCGACGGCACGAGTGCCGGTATCCCGGAGGCCGATCGGGTTCCGCTCGCCGAAGGGATTCTCCGCGCCATGTCACTTACCGACGGCTTCGCCCGTTTGGTGTTGCTGGTCGGTCACGGCAGCAGCTCGGTGAACAATCCCCATGCCACCGGGCTCGACTGCGGGGCCTGCGCGGGTCAGACCGGTGAGGCCAGCGCACGCGTCGTCGCGGCGCTCTTGAACGACCCGGCGGTGCGCCGTGGCCTACTCGAGCGTGGTCTGACGATACCCGAGGACACCTGGTTCCTGCCCGGTCTGCACGACACCACGGTCGACGACGTGCACCTGTTCGACACCGATGTTCTGCCTGCGGGTTACGCCGAGGAGCTGGCCGAGTTGAGCAGCTGGCTCAAGCAGGCCGGCGAGCTGACGCGTCTGCAACGGGCCACCCTTCTGGGGCTCGGCGGTCGGCGCCGAAACAGCTTGGAGGCGAGCATCCGACAGCGGAGTCGCGACTGGTCCCAGGTCCGCCCGGAGTGGGGTCTGGCCGGCAATGCCGCCTTCATCGCCGCACCGCGCACACGCACACACGGCCTTGATCTCGGCGGCCGAACCTTCCTGCACGACTACGACTGGCGCGCCGATGCCGGCTTCAAGGTCCTGGAGCTGATCATGACCGCGCCGATGGTGGTCGCAACCTGGATCAACCTCCAGTACTACGGCTCCACCGTCGACAACCGACGCTTCGGCAGCGGCAACAAGGTCCTGCACAACGTGGTCGGAGGCGCCATCGGGGTGCTCGAAGGCAATGCTGGCGATCTACGCGTGGGTCTGCCGATGCAGTCACTCCACGACGGACAGCGCTGGATCCACGAACCGTTGCGCCTCAGTGTCTTCCTGCAGGCACCGCACGCGCCGATCGACGAGATCGTCGCACGCCACGCATTGGTACAACAGCTGGTGGACAACGGATGGTTGCACCTCTTCCGATTGGACGATCGGGACGGGAGCATTCATCGGCGTGTGCCGGGGCAAGGCTGGGTGAGCTGCGGTCCGGAGGAAGACAACCACCACGACGACCCCGCCTGAATCCGCTTGAATCCGACCGACATCACAAGAGCGTTCGGCTCGGATGCCTGAACGCTGTTCCCCGGGGCAACCTGATGCTGCTGCGGTTGGACACCTCAAGCTGGCAGGCGCTGGTCAGCGAGGGTCACGGAGCGCAGAACGCCAGGAGACATACGTGACACCGCCGAGCGGTGTCACGTGTTCGTGAAGGTCGGCAAAGCCGGCCTAAACCGAAGAGAACCCTTCAACCCCAGCCTACTCGATCGTCACCTTGACCGACGCCTCCCCGGCTGCCTTCGGAAGCAACGGCGGTGCAACGGCCAGGGCATCGATTTCGGCCTGATCGAGCTGCTCCTTGCCGCCGCCGCAGGCCATAATCTGCGCTTGGACATCGCCCTTGATCTTGCGGCTGTGCTTGGCCTTCCAGTCGGTGCCGCCCTCGGCGACGCGGGTTCGCTTGGGGTCGAAGTGGAAGTCGACCTTTTTCTTGGACTGCGGACCCCAGTAGTTGACCTTGCCTAGATCGTAGAACTTGCGCTCGAAGCCGGCCTTGAGGAACGCCTTCAGACAGCCGAGCAGGTAACGCCGCCGCTCGCCGCTGCCCGCCCAGGGGTAAGAGAAGAGCGCTTTTTGCATGTAGAAGCGCCGATAGTTGTGCATCACGCGGTCGAGCAGCTCGGCACGATCCATGGCGGCCGGCTTGATGATGGGCGTGACGAAGTTGTACTTCTCGTAGTCGAAGATCTCGACCTTGTCGCCCAGTTCGCGGAAGAGATCCGTGAAGGGCCAGGGGGTGTACATGGCCCAGTTGGCGAGGTCCGGCTTCCAATCGCGCGCCATCTGATAGGTCTCTTCGAGCGTCTCGGCGGTCTCGTTCTCGAGCCCGACGATGAACTGCGCCTCGGTGAGGATCCCGGCATCGCGCAGCAGACCGATCGCCCGCTTGTTGTCGGCGACCGTGGTCTCCTTGTTGAAGCGGTCGAGCTTCAATTGCGCCGCCGCCTCGGTGCCGAGCGAGACATGGATCAGCCCGGCCTTGCGATAGAGCGGCAGCACGTCCTCGTCGCGCAGGATGTCGGTGACCCGGGTGTTGATGCCCCAGAGGATGCCGAGGTCGCGCGCGATCAGCTCCTCGCAGAAGGCGATGAACTTCTTGCGATTGATGGTCGGCTCCTCGTCGGCGAGGATGAAGAAGCCGACGTCGTGGTCGCGCATCAGTGTCTCGATCTCGTCGACGACCTTCATGGGATCGCGAATCCGGTAGTCGCGCCAGAACTTCCACTGCGAGCAGAAGGAGCAGGTGTAGGGGCAGCCGCGCGCCATGTTCGGGATGGCCACGCGCTTCTTGAGCGGGATGTAGTTGTACTTCTCCCATTCCAGCACGCTCCAATCGGGCGTGATGGCATCCAGATCCTTCACGGTCGGGGCGGCCGGGGTCGCGATGATCTTGCCGTCGACGGCGTAGGCAATGCCCTTGACCTTGCCGCGCTCGTCCGGCCAACGGCCTTGGCCGATGGTGCGGACCAGATCGACGATGATCTCCTCGCCCTCGCCGCGCACGATGGCGTCGATCCAGGGCGCCTCACCGAGCACCTGCTGATACATGAAGGTGGCATGCACACCGCCCAGGACGGTAGCGATTTTCGGATCAACCTCCTTGACGATCTCGAGCAGACGCTGGGCTTTGTAGATGGAGGGGGTGATGGCCGTGCAGCCGACGATATCCGGGGCATAGGAGGCAACGGCGTCGCGCACCTGCTCCTCGGACAGGTCGTTGGTCATGGCATCGACGAAGCGCACCTGCGTGTAACCGGCGGTCTTGAGCGCACCGGTGAGATAGGCCACCCAGGCCGGCGGCCAATTGCCGGCGATCTCGGCGCCGCCCGAATGGTAGTTTGGGTGGATGAAGAGAATGCGCATGCGTGAAGCCCCCGGCCTGTGGTGAGTGTCAATGAAGGTTGACAGTCAGGTGATTTGTCGTCCTTGACACAGGTCAAATCTGTCCGGCCGCTGCGCGTTGGTGTCTATTGCCGGCGCGATCGCGGTCGATACGATCTGACCTAGGTCAAGGACGCACTGCCCCATGCCGGGACAATGCCGGAGCATTCAACCGGAGGATTCGCCATGTCCGATTCGATCGCCACCTTTATGACCGACGACCATCAGCGCTGTGACCACCTGCTCGCCGTCTGCGAGCGGGCCGTCTCGGGCGGCGATTGGAATCGACTCGCCGCGCAAACAACCGATTTCTCGAAGGCCCTGATCGGCCATTTCGACATGGAGGAGCAGATCCTCTTTCCGGAGTTGGTCGCCGTCATGCCCCGGGCAAGCGGACCAACCGGTATGATGACCATGGAACACGGACAGATGCGTGCCCTGGTGGAGCAGCTCGATGAGGCGGTCCACGCCCAGGATGCCGACGCCTGTCTCGGAATCCTGGAGACCCTCCATCTGGTGACCCAGCAGCACAACTCGAAGGAGGAAGGCATCCTCTACCCGATGGCCGAGGAGAGTCTGGGCGACCAGGCACCGGACATCCTGAACCGGCTGCAGGCGGCCTAGACCATGGACAGAACACTCGATGTCAGCGATCTTCCCGCTCCGGAGCCGATGGAGCGGATCCTCGATGCACTCGCCGACCTGCCGCCCGGCGATCGCCTGTGCGTGCTCCACCGTCGCGAGCCCTATCCGCTCTACGACATGCTGCGACGTATGGGTTACCGCTGGGAGATCAGCTCCGAGGACGATCGCTATCGCATCCTCATCTCACCCGTGCCGAAGCAACAACGTCCGGTCAGTCGAATCCGGCAACAGGGCGTGAGCCGTTTTTAAACCGCGCTCGTCGGATTTGGGCTGCGTTCAGTGCCGGATTGAAGACTCCGACCTCCTCACCTACGTCGGAGCTGCGCGGTTTAAAAATATGAATCTATTTATTTTTTTGAGCCGCGTTGCGCCGATCCCCCCAGGTGTCCGCAACACTGAACCCAAACGAAGAAACGACCACACGCACTCCAAACGCGGCTCAAAAAAATAATGGACACCGGCGGACTTTCACTCGATCAGGCCCCGCCGATCGACATCCCGGCGCGCTTCTTCCTGACCGCGCCGCTGTTTGCGATCGCCGCCGGCCTGCTCTTGGCCTGGCAGGGCCCGACCCTCTTGGTCTCGCGCTGGATGCCCGGCGCACTTGCCGCGACTCATCTGATCGCCATTGGCTATCTCGGCTTGATCATGTGCGGCGCGCTGCTTCAGATGTTGCCCGTGGTCGCCGGAGCGCCGATCCCGGCGGTGCGGCTGGTCGGCACGGCAACACATCTCTTGCTCACGATCGGCGCCGCCGGATTGGCTTGGGGTCTAGCGGGAGGCGGCCCAACCCTGATCGGGATCGGCGCGGGAGCCGCGGCGTCCGGGTTCCTGGTCTTCATTGTCCCGGTCGCCGTCGCCCTGGTGCGGGCGCGCGGTGCGCCGGGGACCCTGATGGCGCTGCGCACGGCCGCCCTCGCACTGTCCGTCACGGTCGCATTGGGGCTGTTGCTCGTTGCCGTTATCCAGGGGTGGATTCGGGTGCCGGAGCATACGCGTTGGGTCGATGCGCATGCCGCTTGGGGGTTGATGGGCTGGGTCGGGTTGCTGGTGGTCGGCGTGGCCATCCAGGTGCTGCCGATGTTCTATGTGACCCCGGCCTATCCGGCTCCGATGCGGCGCTGGTTTGCGCCGGCCGTCCTCATCGGGAACGCCGCGGCGAGCGCAGCCTGGATCCAGGGGGCCAATTTCGCCGGGCAAGCCGTCTTTGGTGCGAGCGCGCTGGGCTTCGCCGGCTTTGCCCTCGTCACCCTGCGCTTGATCGGCCGTCGCGAGCGACCGCGGATGGATCCGACCCTATTGCACTGGTGGGCGGCCATGCTGAGTCTCTGCGGCGCCGCACTCGCTTGGACTATCGCGGCGCCGCCGACCCTGATCGGCGTGCTGCTGTTGGTGGGGCTGGGCGTCGGGCTACCGGCCGGCATGCTCTTTTAGATCTTTCCGTTCTTGACCTGGTTTCACCTCCAGCATCGCCAACTCGGGAGCGGACGGTTCGACCTGCGTATTCCGCATATGGGCAGCCTGCTGTCGACGCGGTGGGCACGGGTTCAGTTCGGCCTGCATCTCCTCGCCCTGGCGCTGCTATTGGGCAGTCTGTGGATTCCGGTGCTTGCCCGTCCCGCCGGCATCACACTCGCGCTGTCTTCTTTGGTGTTGATCGTGCTGCTGATCGGCGTCGCGCGCACCTATCGACGGTTCGCCGCCCTGCTCCAGCCGACGCCTTACCAGCCGGCGCCTTCAAGGACAGGGCCGAGAACCTGATTCGTGCTGCTCCGACTGCTCAATGCTCCCCCTTCGTGCGCAGCAGGCCGGCCAAGCGGTTGCCTTGCTTCTGCGGACCACCGCGCGGGAAGAGGCGATGTAGGTAGCGGTTGCTGCCCTTCTCGACCCCCCAGACCTTGCGGAAATGAGCAATCATGTCGCGCACCGTCGCCTGTGTGCCGCGCTTGACATAGCTGGCTCTCAAGAAGCGGATGATCTCCCAGTGCTCGGCGTTCAGCTCCAGCCCGTCCTGAGCAGCCAGGGCGCGGGCAAACTCCTCCGACCAATCCGACGGATCCACGAGGTAGCCTTCGCTGTCGGTCAGGATCGCGCGGTCACCGACCTGGATGCTGCGCGTGCTCATGCTCGGGTAGGCGTTGCTGCCGGAAGGAAACTCGCCCGGCAAGCCCTTCGAGTCATGCTCGGATTGGGTGATCGACCACAGCTCGATCGGGATCTCGCCGTCGAGGCGTCCGTCGAAACGCTCGACGCCCGACACCAGCACCTTGCCGCTGGTCGGCGGCAGATCGAAGTGCGCAAGGCCCGCGCGGTCGGTAAAGACCGGCGCCGTCTCGGAGCCGTCCGCATCCAGCTTGAGGACGACGGGCGTGCGTTTCAGCGGTTCGTTCGTCACCTTCATGGACACCTTTACGTCAATCATCGTCTCTTCTCCGACTCCATTGCTCTTGATCTATATCATCAAATTAGTTGCTACTTGATCCCGAGACAAACGAATCCTTTCGGAGGTAGATATCGATTTTCTCGATACCAAAGGAGTGAAGTCGCATTTGCTCCGGCCTCTGGGGACTGATACAAAGGCTCACCAAAATCACGCGAGCGCATGCCATACCGGACGCGGCTTATGGACATTGACCAGGTCAGAACCTTCTTGGCGGTCGCCGCGCACGGGAGCTTCCAAGAGGCCGCCAACCGCGTGCATGTGACCCAATCCACGGTCAGCGCACGCATTCAGGGTCTCGAGCACTACCTGAACGCCCGATTGTTCGTGCGCAACCGCTCGGGCGCGACACTCACCCCCGCGGGCCGGCGATTTCTTCGGCACGCGAAGACGTTGGTTCTCACGCTTGAGCAGGCCCGTCACGACGTCGGTCTGCCAAGCCGCTTTCGGGCCAGCATCACGATCGGCGCCCGGATCGCTCTTTGGGATGGATTCCTGCCGCTCTGGGCCGGGCGAATGCGCGAGCAGGCACCGGACGTCTCGATCAGCAGCGAGATCGGTTTCGAGGACGACCTGATGCGGCGCATCGTCGAGGGCACCCTGGACCTCGCCTTGATGTACACGCCCCAGCACAGCGCGGGCCTCCAGATCGAGCACCTGTTCGATGAAACCCTGATTCTGGTGACCAGTGATCCGAAGCGCACCGAGCTCGACGACGGCTATGTCTACGTCAGCTGGGGGCCGACCTTCTATGCCCAACACAGCAAGGTCTACCCGAATCTGGAACGGCCGGCCCAGATGGCCAACATCGGCTGGCTCGGCCTTCAGTTGATCTTGGCCAACGGAGGGACCTGTTTCGTCCCGGAGCGCGTGGCCGCACCTTACGTGCGCGCCGGATGCCTGCACGTCGCACCCGAAAGCCCGCGGTTTTTTTTGCCGACCTATGTGGTCTATCCGTTGGAGAGCGAGTCGCCCGTGCTCGATGCAGCACTGTCGACCCTGCACGCCGTCATCGCGGAGCGATCGCCCGCCGACGGCGGCACGTCGATGGGATGCGCGCCCGAGCCGTTCGCCGCTGGACGCGAACACCTCTCCGGGCCTTTCGCTCCGCGCGGATGCGCCCGCGAGCGGCAACAACGGAATTGACCTGCGTCAAGGGATCGAGATCCCGCTCGTCTATCCCGGATGTTTCATAAACCGACACAGCCGACACTGGCCTCGCGGATTTGCGCGGCGCTGGGCGTCACCGAGGGCGATGACCGGGACGCCGCGGGGGTTGAATGGTGGAAATACCGAGCGGCAACGGGCTTGATCAACGGGGCACGAGTAGTTTTGTCGCCGCGCAGGCGTACGATGCCCTGCCCGAGGTGGGCATAGTCGTCGTGCGCGTGCTGAAATCCCCGTGCGGGGATGTATGTGCGTCTAGGCGGGCGCCGCCGGGGCTGCGCGTTGAAGAGCCTCTCGGTGACCTGCTGCAACAGCGTCTTGACCGGACAGCTCGAGGGCAGGTGCAGGCGCACGCGGTCTTTGTACTGCACCACGCGCACGGCGAGCTTGAACAGTTTGATGATCACGGTGGCAGGCTGGGCGTTGGCCAGTTCCGTGCCGACGAGGACCTCGGTGCGCAGCGTTTGGTGCAAGACGTAAGCGGCGCAGGAGAAGAACAAGCGCATCTGATTGGCCAAGAAGGTGCTGTCGGAAGTGCGATCGCTGGCCAGATCGTTCTTGATCATTTTGATGAAGTTCTCGTCCTGGCCGCGCGCGCAGTACAGATCGCGGTAGACGCACTCGGGACTGGGCAAGTCCAAGGAGGTGACGACGAAGCGGAGGTTGTCGCCGCGCGCCGTCACCTCGGCTTTGAGGATGGTCCGACACGCGCCGGGCCAGGAACCGGCACGGTAGTCAACCTCGTGGTAGGTGCGGGTCCGCTCGGGTACGTCGGCGTCGGCGCGCCGGGCGTTCTCGATGCGCAGCGCATGGAGCTTGCGGGCGTCGGCCAAGAACGGCTCGGCCCGTGGCGTGAGAGCCCGGTTACCCGCCAGGCCGAAGATGAAATCCGTCAACGGATCGGCCATCGCCAAGGCCATCAACTCGGGGTTGGAGAAGTGTCCGTCGCCGCGCAGGATGATGCGTGTGCGTGGCCACGCGGCCCGCAGCCGCTTGAGCACGCGCTTGAGGATCATCGCGTTCTCGGCGCCGGTGGGGCGCTTGCCGGGACGCAGCACCGCGGTGATGAACTTCCCCGAGAGGCCCTCGAAGAGAAACAGCGGCAAGTAGCAATGGTTGCCGTAGTGATGATTGTAGAACGCGAACTCCTGCTGGCCATGGGTGGCGTCTTCGGAGTGGTCCATATCGAGCACGATCACCTGCGGCGCCTTCGGGTAGCTGGCGATGAAGGCCTCGACGAAGGCCTGCGCCATGCGGTAGAGGTCGCGCGCGCCGACCCCATTCTCCAAACGCGAGAAGGTCGGCCCGCTGGCCAGGTCCGTCGTCGCATCCAGCGGCTTGCGCTCCAGCCCCAGCTTGAACAGCGCATCACGGCGCAGCGCATTGGCGTCGTTGCCGTCTTCGTAAGCACAGGCGATCTGGTAGACCCGTTGCGCGATCAGCTCACGCATCGGATGGGTGGTGTAGGACGGATGGCGCCAATCATCGATCGCTGCGCTCAACCGCTCGGTCAGGCCGATCTGCCGATCAACCCCGCGCAGAATCATGGGGCCAAAGTCAGACGACATGGCGCCGCCGTCGAAGTCGCCGCGGACCGTGAAACCGGCGACCGGGGGAAAACGCAGCTGTTCCGGGGTAGACTCGGGCATGGGCGACCTCGTTTAGCTTCTTCCGAAGCGTTCTTGGCGGAACAGCCATTTTATCAATGGGTTGAACGAGAGTCGCCCTTTTTTATGAAATATTCGGGCTATGCTGAGGACCGAGCCAGCGCCTCGCGCATCAACCCGGCCACGTCGCCGAGCGAAGCCGTAGAGATCAGCGCAGCGCAGTCCAACGGCGTCGGTACATGGCTCGGTGGACTTCGCTTTCGCTCGTTCGTCCTATCGGCCGATGTTGTACCGAACGCATCCGCGAAGACACTGAACCCGCCGAAGCCCTGGAGGACCCGCATGCGATTGCCGATTCTGACCGGTCTCTTGCTGGTGTCGACGGGGTTCGCGTTCGCCGATCCGATCGCCTCGACCGAGGTCGGCTTCGCGGAGGTCCGCACGTTGGGTGCGCTGAACGGCCAAGCGCTGACCTGTCGGCAGTTCGTTGCATCCAACAGCGCGAAGGCATTGATGATCGACCACGTACCCAAGACCCGTCGCTACGGAACCCTCTTCGAGACGGCGACCAACAGCGCCTTCCTCAAGGCGACCAAGGACGGCGCGCCCTGCCCGACCGGGGCCGATCTCGAGGCTCGACTGGCGGAATCCGCGGCAGCGCTGAGGGCGGCGTATCCGAAGCAGGTGAACCTGAAACCGTCGGGGGTCATGCCGTCCCTGTCGATCGACGAGGACGGATGATGAAGGCCCCGGTCGTCGCCCTGATCGCGGCACTGCTTCCGACAGCCAGCGCGGCGTCGGGGTCGGTCGACGCCGCCCTGCCCGACGACGCCGCGCCCCCGCCGAGCGGACGCTATCTCCTGATGGACGCCAACGGACGCGCCGTCACCAACGCCGACTTCCCGGGCCGATTCCAGCTCGTCGCCTTCGGCTACACCTACTGCCCGGACGTCTGCCCGACCACACTGGTCGAGGCGGCGGCGATCCTGAAGCGGTTGGGCGATCGCGCGGACCGCGTCCAACCGATCTTCATCACGGTCGATCCGCAGCGCGATACGCCCGAGGTGCTGGCGACCTATACCGCCTACTTCCATCCGCGGATCATCGGTCTGACCGGCTCGCCCGAGCTCATCGCGCGCGCCGCTCGACACTTTAACGCACGCTACGAAAAGGTCACCGAACCGGGATCACCGGCCGATCGCTACTCCGTGGATCACAGCGCCGGCATGTATCTCCTCGGCCCGGACGGAGGCTATATTCGTAAGTTCGGGTACTCGACACCGGCGGCGGAGATCGCCGAACGGATCGACGGGCTTCTGTCCGAGACGCCCGAGCCAAAAAAGATCCTTCGCCATCCGCCGGCGGGTTGACGCAAAGGGATCGCAGGGGCCGGGCGACGCATCCGCTCCTCCCCGCGTTGGCCTTGCGCTTGTATGGCCGGGCTCACGGCGTCAAACTCCCGCATGCGGCGCCGAGCCGTCGGTACACGGGGTCCTGGCCGGGTCGCGCCGCCCACGCAATGCGTCTTCCCGCTCAAGCGCACGAAGCAGGGAAGCGTCGCCCCGGGGGCCGCGGCCGACATCTTCGGCGCGACCTGCCTGACGGAAGAGTCGTGAGCCGCGCGCCGAACACCGTCGCCATCTCCACACCTACGGGTTCGGGGTTGTTGAGCGGCAACATCAATAACATCGGCTCGGCGCAGCAGGGTTTGAACGGAATCGCCGAAATCGTCGTCGGTACGACACTCCAAGAAGGCGTCGTTCTTCGACGGGTCGACCCTAGCTTTCCCGTCCCGGCATCTGCCGGAGCGGACGCGGAGCCGACAGTAATGGCCAACATGTGCAGCGTCGGACTCCGCGTCACCCCCGCCGCTTCCTGCACCTCGCCCTGCGCTCTGGATTAGAAACGCGTCGATCGGCGGCGTCCGCACAAGGCGGACACCCTCTCGTCCGGACCGGATCGCGATCAGGCCTTGAATCCTTCTCCGGCATGGCGACCCGCTCGGCAGGGTGTCCTCGAGGGTGATCGAAGGGCCAAAGCCGTCGTCGACGATGCCCTTCGAAGGCGATTACCAGGTCAAGGTTCGCGTGTCGTCCTTGAAGAGTGCACCGCCGGTCAGCTCGGGATTACCGATCTGAGCACCCGAGATCAGATCCGCCTCGGCGACCCCGTAGTGCTTCATGCACATGGGACAAATCAGGACCAACGCGCCCTTCTCGATCAAAGCAGCCAGCTTTTCCTGGTGCTCGACGAAGGTCCCGGCGTTGGTCTTGGCGCCGATGAAGACCCCCTTGTCGTTGAGGAAGATGGTCAAGGGGTGACCGCGCTCGAACTGCCTCATCCCGAACGTAATGCCCATATTCGCGCGGTGCGGGTCGTCCGTGGTCAAATTGATGAAGAGCGGGTCGTCGTCGCCCGCCAGGACGGGCGCCACGAGACCGCCGGCGATCAAGGCGAAGGCCAGGAAGAGTGTGGAAAGGAAGCGCATAGCGATGACCTCGAGGTTGTGGATATTGTGGTGATCCCGATCCAGACCATCGTTGGATCGGCCGCGGATCCGAGCACCGCGTCGGAAGAAGTTCTCGGATCGCGTCAGCGTAACCCGAGAGGACGTCGGCCCGAAAGGCTGCCGAGTCCCGTCCCGGTCCCGTAGACCCATGCGAGACCTCACCACCGGCGACCACGCCACAAGGTACTCGATGATCGATGAGTTGAAGACCGCCCCCCTCCTCGCCGGACTCGGCCACGACCAACTGGAGCGCGTCAGCCAGCACGCCACGCGGATCACCCTCGGCGCCGAACAGCTTCTGTTCAGTCAGGGTGATCCCGCCGAGCGTTTCTATTTGGTTCTCAAGGGCCGGATTCAGCTGTTTCGTCTCTCGCCGGGCGGCGCAGAGAAGGTCATCGAGCTGGTCTCCCCCGGGCAGACCTTCGCCGAGGCACTGATGTTTCTCAACGCCCCGCGCTATCCGGTCTGCGCCGGGGCTCTGGCGCGTTCGGAGCTGCTCAGCCTGGATGCACACGATTTCTCATTGATGCTGCGCGAGTCGGTCGACACCTGTTTCCTGATGCTCGGCTCATTAAGTCAGCGCCTGCGCGGACTGATCGGCGAGATCGACAACCTCACCATGCACACGGCGGGCAGCCGAGTCGCCCGCTACCTGCTCGCCAAGGTTCCGCCCGAACGGCGTTCTTTGAAGCTGGACGTGCGCAAGGGCGTGCTCGCCTCACGCTTGTCGATCCAGCCGGAGACCTTCTCGCGTGTCGTAAAGGAGCTTGCCGGCCGAGGCATTATCGAGGTCCACGGCGCCGAGGTCACAATCTTGGACCGTGCCGCCCTCGACGAGGTCGCGGAGCTACATGACAGCGTCGAGCTAGGTCTGTCGGGCAGTGGACCGACAGGTCTGCTCAACGACTGATCGGAAAAAACGAAATCACACTTTGCGTCGCTCGCATCGACTCCGATTGAAATCTTTGCAGCAATCTGCTGCGCCGCAGCATAATCAACCGAACATGACGGCCGTACCGTCGAAGTCGGTCAACGGGGCCGCACCCACCACCCAACGGAGACTCAGATGCCGGACTCATTCGACCAGAGCGCGCTCGACTATCACCGCTATCCCAAGCCCGGCAAGCTGGAGATCAAACCGACCAAGCCCATGGGCAATCAGCGGGATCTGGCGCTGGCCTATTCGCCCGGGGTCGCGGCGGCGTGCCGCGAGATCGAAAAGGACCCGATGAACGCGTCGCTTTATACCGCGCGCAGCAACCTCGTCGCCGTCATCACGAACGGCACCGCTGTGCTGGGTCTCGGCGCCATCGGAGCGCTCGCCTCAAAACCGGTCATGGAAGGCAAAGCGGTTCTGTTCAAACAGTTCGCGGACATCGATGTGTTCGACATCGAGATCGAGGAGCGCGACCCGGAGAGGTTCGTCGACACGGTCGCACGCATGGAGCCCAGTTTCGGCGGCATTAACCTCGAGGACATCAAAGCGCCGGAGTGTTTCATCATCGAGCGCGCCCTGAAGGAACGGATGGGCATCCCTGTCTTCCACGATGACCAGCACGGCACCGCCATCGTCGTCTCCGCGGCCATCTTCAACGGCCTGCGCGTGGTAGGCAAGGACATTGGAAAGGCCCGCCTGGTCACGGCAGGCGCCGGAGCTGCCGCGTTGGCGTGTGTCGACCTGCTGGTGAGCATGGGCCTGCCGAAGGAGAACGTCACCCTCACCGACATCGCCGGCGTGGTCCACAGCGGACGCACCGAGGAGATGGACCCCTACAAGGCGCGCTATGCGATCGAGACCGAGCAGCGCACCCTGCAGGAGGCCATCGAGGGCGCCGATATCTTCCTGGGACTCTCCGCAGCCGGCATCCTTAAACCCGAGTGGCTGATCAAGATGGCGGACGCGCCCATCATCATGGCGCTCGCCAATCCGGTCCCCGAGATTATGCCCGACTTGGCCCGTGCCGCCCGACCGGACGCGATCATCGCCACCGGGCGGTCGGATTTTCCGAATCAGGTCAACAACGTCCTCTGCTTCCCCTTCATCTTCCGGGGCGCGCTCGATTGCGGTGCCACCGAGATCAACGAGGCGATGAAGATCGCCTGTGTGAAGGCGATCGCCGATCTCGCCATGGCCGAGCCGTCGGATATCGTGCGCGCGGCGTATGGCGGGGGCGAGCTGACCTTCGGGCCCGAGTATCTGATTCCAAAACCCTTCGACCGGCGTCTCATGGAGAATCTGGCCCCCGCGGTCGCGCGTGCCGCGATGGAGAGCGGTGTCGCAACGCGACCGATCGCCGACCTGGACGCCTATCGCACCGCCATGCATCTCCGGGGCTATCGCACCGGGATGACCATGAAGCCCGTCTTCGATCAGGCGCGAGCCGCACCGAAACGCGTGATCTATGCCGAGGGCGAGGACGAGCGCGTCCTGCAGGTGGCTCAGCAGGCCATCCTCGAAGGGATTGCTCGCCCGATGCTGATCGGCCGTCCGGAGGTCATCGGAAACCGCTTGAAGGATCTGAGCCTCACCATGCGCCCGGAGCGTGATTTCGATCTGATCGTTCCGTGCGAAAACACCAACTTCGACACACACTGGCGGACCTTCTACGAGCGTGTCCAGCGACGCGGCTACGCGCCCGACGAGGCGCGCGAATACATCCGCAACGACCCCACGGTACTGGCCGCGACCATGGTCCGGTGCGGAGATGCCGATGCCATGATCTGCGGCGTCGTCGGACGCTTTGCGCGACACCTGAAACATGTCGAGGAGGTGATCGGCACCGCGCCGGGCGTGCGTCACTTGACCGCCATGAACGCCATCGTCCTGCCGGCGGGGCCGCTCTTCATCGCCGATACCTATGTACAGGCGGACCCGAGCGCCGAGGATCTCGCCGAGATCACCTTCCTGTGTGCGGCGCAAGTCCAACGTTTCGGGTTGCGCCCGAAGATCGCGCTGCTCTCGCACTCCAACTTCGGTAGTCACGAGTCCCCCGCCGCACGCAAGATGCAGGAAGCGATGCGACTGCTCCGCACCCGCGCTCCGAACCTCGAGGTCGAAGGCGAGATGCACGCCAACCTGGCACTGGACGCCGTCGTGCGCGAGGCGCGTTTCCCTGACTCGAAGCTGAGCGGTCGCGCAAATCTCCTGATCATGCCGAACCAGGACGCGGCCAACATCGCCTTCAACCTGCTGCGCACCATCAACGAAGGCGGCGCCTTCGGCCCGATGCTGCTCGGTGCAGACCGTGCCGCCCATATCGTGACGCCGAGCACCTCCGTACGAGGACTCCTCAATATGACAGCTTTGGCCGCGGTGCAGGCTGAGTGACCGAAACGGGTCATCAGATGACGACCTAGGTCATCCAAGACGGACCCGGGCATCGCGCATCGGTGTCCACCGCCCGCCTCGCAGGACGACTTCGGTTGCTGCCGAAGAAAGAACCGCCCGCCATTGGGCAGTTTTTTATTTTCATCGATTTCAGCGCTTTATATTCGTTCAACGCTGTACGGCAAACGATCTACGATACCGTCCGATCGGCGAGCCCGGCCCAGCGTCGCACGCAATCGAACATTGGCACGTCCACTGCGTATACGAAGGCGAAAGCAGAAACCACGAGTTGACAGGAGCCCAAGGGACTCGACAGGGACCAGGACGGTACCGCGCAGGAAGCACGCATGGAGCATCGGCGCGTCGGTCGCTAGAACCGGGCGACGCGCCCCCGAACAACGGCGATTGGAGTCATCGGAAACACGGTCAGAGGCGCCCCGAAGGGGACAGCTTCGCAGACGCCGAGGGACGCACACAACGTGACCGATCGGAGACGTGGTCCGAACCCACCCCGAACGGCGACATTCAGCCAAGCCAAGCAAGCACTCGGGGTCGGGTCCCCTCCTCCGCCCGCCTCCGACACTTAGGCCATCGTGATTCGCCAAGGCGAGCACGATGGCCTTTTTATTGGCTGATCATTGCGTTGAAAAACATCAGACGACGAATTGACCCGACGACGGCACAGAGCCGGAAACCGTCACCTCATGACAGGGTAGGTCAGAGTCGGTCCAGCGACCGGTCGCGTGGGGCCTGCCGGGCCGTGGATCACGCTCTGGCACGAAAACTGATATTCACGGGATGTGGGCAGTTTCAGGGATGTGAATCTGCCCTTTCAACGTTCGGGCTCGTGAGCAGGGAGTCCCAAGGCGGTTCCGCCGAGGACGCACAGCTCCTCGCGCACGGGTCCGGCGTAGGCCACTGCAACCGTCGGTTGCAGTGGCCGCCTCTCACCCGAATCGATACCTGTGGCGACGGGTCTTTAACGAGCAGACGCGGATTTCCCGCCCGCAAATTTCTGCCACAAGATCAATCCGACCAGCACCGCGACGGCGAGCACGGACATCATGAGCGCTGCGTCGTCCAGAAACGCGACGACGATGCCGCTGACGATCAGAAAGACACCGATGATCGACATCCGCGGATTGCCGTGAACCCCCGAGAGGAACGCCGTCAGGCCGAGCAGAAAGATGATCTGCAATCCGGTGAGCTCGGCGTTGAGGACATCCTTGAGCTGCGGCAGATAGAGGATCCAAACCAAGACAAACAGGGCGCCCCAATGCAGGATGGTCGTGATGATCAGACTTGTCCGCCCCTTGCCGTCATCGCCCACGCTGTTCCAGCCGATGGCCAGCGAGACCAGGCCGAAGACCGGGATCAGGATCTGCCAGTAGAGCAGCGCAAATTCCAACCGCATATCGGTGAAGGCGACGCCCGCGATCACAGCCACAAAGAGAAGAACATAGGGCCATTGCTCCAGCATGAGACGAGCGAGGCCGCTGCGCCGGCCATCGTCGGGTTGGGTCAGACTAGGTTGGTTTGCATTCGACACGTTTGAGTCTCCTAATGGTTGTCCTTCACGCGAGTCGCGGCTTGCATTGTACGAGGTCGACCCGCCTGCCGGCTGAACGCGCCTGCGAGGTCGGTTCCCGCACGCAGACCATGGTAGTACGTCCGCGGCCCGACGTCAGGCGAAGACTGTCCCGTTCGACCTTGAGCGGAGGACGCGCCGAACGGTATCCTCCCCGGCGTTTTGCCCGTTTCCAATCGCTGCCGAGCCGGCTCCGGCCGGCAGGACGCCATCGAGAGCCCCATGACGTCAGTCGACACCAGCAACACCGGGGGATGGAAGACAACGGCGCGCGAGCTCTCCAATCCAAGAGTGCTTTCGATGCTCTTTCTCGGCTTCTCCGCCGGGATCCCGCTTCTGTTGATCTTCTCCTCGCTCTCGCTGTGGCTGCGCGAGGCCGGCGTCGAGCGTCAGGCGGTGACCTTCTTCAGCTGGGCCGCACTGGGCTATTCCTTCAAGTTCGTCTGGGCGCCCTTGATCGACAAGTTGCCTCTGCCCTTGCTGACCCGTCGACTCGGACGGCGGCGCGCGTGGCTGCTGGTCTCGCAGCTCGCGATCATCTCCGCCATCGTCGGGATGGCACTGGTCGATCCGGCAACCGGCACCGGCCATGTCACGCGCATGGCGATCGCGGCCGTCCTGCTCGGCTTCTCGGCGGCGACCCAAGACATTGTGATCGACGCCTACCGGATCGAATCCGCCGCGCCGCGCTTGCAGGGGCTCATGTCATCGACCTATATCGCGGGCTATCGGATCGGGATGGTCGTCGCCGGTGCCGGTGCGCTCTATCTCGCCGCGCTCTTCGGATCCGAGGCGGGCAACTACAGCTTCCGCGCCTGGCAGCACACCTATCTGATCATGGCCTCCACCATGCTGATCGGGGTGCTGACGACACTGCTGATCCCCGAGCCCGAGACACGGCGTCCCGACGCCCATGTCTACAGCGCAACGGACTATCTGCGACTGGTCGGCGTCTTCCTTGTGGCCGCGACTGCCTTTGCCGGCGGGTTCTTCGTCTCCGCAGCGGCCTTCTCGTGGCTCAAGGCAGGGGCGGGCGGAGGACCCATCACCGGCTTTCTGCTGGAGACACTTCATTTCGCCGTGGCCGTTTCGGCTGCGGTCGCGGCCGGCTGGCTGTTGGTGGCGGCCGGGGCGGTGAACGCCGTGATGGCGCGTGAGACCTGGCTCGAGCCGGCACTGGATTTCTTCCGCCGCTACGGACTGAAGACCGCCCTACTCCTGTTGGCCCTGGTCGGGCTTTATCGGATCTCGGACATCGTCCTCGGTGTCATTTCCAATGTCTTCTATCAAGACATCGGCTTCTCGAAGCCGCAGATCGCGACCGCTGTGAAGACCTTCGGGGTCGTCGTGAGCATCCTCGGCGGGCTCCTCGGCGGGCTGATGGCAACCCGCTACGGGGTCATGCGGATACTCATGCTCGGGGCCATCCTGTCCGCGGCGACCAACCTCATTTTCGTTGTCTTGGCGCTCGCGGGACCTGAACTGACCTGGCTTTACATCGCTGTCGCAGCCGACAACCTCGCCGCTGGACTTGCCAGCGCGGCCTTCGTCGCCTTCCTGTCGAGCCTGACCAGCGTCTCTTTCACCGCCGTCCAGTACGCCATCTTCAGCTCGCTCATGACACTCTTGCCTAAGGTCCTGGGCGGTTATTCGGGCTCGATCGTCGACGGGATCGGTTATCCCGGTTTCTTCGTCTTTACGACCTTGATCGGCGTCCCGGTGGTGGTCCTGGTCTGGTTGGCCGGACGCAGCCTGGCGATCGACGATCGGGCACGAGAAGCCGCCGCCGCAGCCGTCGCGTGAGACCGAGTACCGCCGTGGACAACCGGAGCTGCTCGAACCACGACGCCCCCACGTTCGGGCTGCATGCCGGTGAATGTCCGGGGATTCCGGAATCCGATGGCGGAGTGCCCTGCGTTTGACCCTCCGATGGTGGTGTCGAGACGACCGCAACCTCATATAGGCGGGTTACGGGACAGGTGTCCGACGACAGGAGCCCTCGCATCTCATGGTTTTCTTGCTCCGGATCTTACCCTTGTTCATCGCGGCCGCCTTGATCGTGGGCTGCGCTCAATCCCCGACGAGACCGGCGCCCGAACGTCAGCCGGGCGAGGTCGTCGAGAGCGACAACGGCGCGCGCGCGGCAGAGCCGGAAACGGGCCTTGCCGGGAGTGATTCTGCCGCAGAGTCCGTAGACGCTCCGGCCACGGAACAGGCAAAGCGTTCTTTGACGATCCAGATCGGCAGCCAGTCGTTTATCTACGCGGAGGACGATCAAGTCGTCCGCACAGGCCCCATTTCTTCCGGACGCGAGGGGTACGGAACGCCTCGCGGCACCTTCTCGGTGCTCAGCAAGCAGAAGGACAAGGTCTCTTCCCGCTATACCAATCAGCTCGGCATGCAGGCCTGGATGCCCTACTCCATTCAATTCTACGGCCACTATTTTCTGCATGAGGGCTGGCTTCCGGGCTATCCGGATTCGCACGGCTGCGTGCGCGTCGGCGAGAAGGATGCGCGCTTCCTATTCGAGCGCATGAAGATCGGCGATCTTGTGAGCGTGGTCGACTGATCACACCCGCGTCCGCCGGATCCGGGGCCCCGCTGTATCTCGAAATTCGATCGTCCCCGATTGACCCATGCCCCGAGGGCGGCGAAGATCTCCAGCTGGATAGCTGATCGGTTCCATCGGATGACTCAACGCAACCTTCTACAGGCCTTCCTGCTCCTGACCATCGGCACCTGCGCCGGAATCGGCAGCGCACAGGAGATCAAGCTCGAGCTCAACAAGTTGGAGCCCCAGCCCGAGACGAAGGCCTGTCGCGCCTATCTGGTCTTCGACACCAGCGGCGGACCGGCGATCGAGGCGCTGCAACTGGATCTGATCCTGTTCGATCAAGCCGGGGTGATCGCTCGGCGGCTTGCCGTCGACACCGCACCTCTACGGGCGGCGAAGACCACCGTGAAGCTGTTCGATATTCCTGATCTCGACTGCACCGACATCGGTCGCATCCTGATCAACGAGGTGCTCGAGTGTCGCGATGCCGAGGGCCCGCACTCCGATTGCATCGAGCGCCTGACACTGTCGACGCGCGCCGAGACGCCTCTGGTAAAGTGACCGTAAATGCCGCGCCGCGCCGAGGCCAGCCCCGAGAAGAGACCCGATGTCTGAAACCGCGACCGCCGCCGCATTCGCCCCGCTAACCGCTGTAGGTTCCGAAATACCTGATCCGGTGGCGGCAACGGGATCCTGGCTCGGTATGATCGTACCGTCCCCGATCGCGACTGCGATTCCCGAGCCGCTGCGCGCACTGATCGACGCCGGTGGCCCGGTGATGCTGATCCTGGCTGCGATGTCGGTCTTCGCCCTGACCATCGTCCTGATCAAGCTCTGGCAGTTTTCTCGCTTGCGAAAGGGCGGCGCCGAGCGCGTCGAGAGCGCGCTGAACGACTGGCAGGCCGGTCGATGGGGCGAGGCGGTCGAGAGGCTCGCCCTCGCGGACAACCCACTCGCCGGGGTGGTTCGGACCGCTATGCTCGGCAGTCTTCACGCGAACGATCCGGCGGCTCTGCGCGAAGAGGTCGAACGCCGAGCTCAGGGGGTGATCACGGCCTTGCGTAGCCATCTACGCGGGCTTGAGGTGATCGCCAGCCTCAGTCCGCTGCTCGGTCTGCTGGGAACCGTGATCGGGATGATCGACGCCTTTCGCGCCCTCGAGGCGGCCGGAAATCAGGTCGATCCCTCGGTGCTGTCCGGTGGAATCTGGGTCGCACTGCTGACCACGGCCGCGGGACTGTCGGTCGCCATCCCGACCGTCGTCGCGCTGAATTGGCTCGAGCGCATCCTCGAAGGAGTGACGCGTCGCTTGGAGGATCAGGTGACCCGCGTCTTCACCGGAGGCCTGCAGCTCGACGGCCCGCTCGTGTCGTCACAACAACCGCCCGTTCTCGCGCCTCGGATCCGGCATGCGGTTTGAGTCGCCCGCACCCCGTCGCCGACTGATCGGCCTGACCCCGTTGATCGACGTGGTCTTCATCCTGCTCGTCTTCTTCATGCTCGCATCGAGCCTCATCAAATGGCAAGCTGTCGAGATGGGCGCGCCGGCCTCGGCGACCGCCGGGACCTCGTTGGTCGGCGCTTGGCTGGTGCGCGTGCGACCCGAGGGCCTGGATCTCAACGCGGAGGCGATCGCCGCCGCCGAGCTCTCCCGACGAGTCGCCTCGCGGATCGCCGAAGACCCGTCGCAACGGATCCTGATCCAGCCCGCGGCGGGCGTCAGCCTCCAGCGATTGGTCGACGCCCTGGATCTCCTGCGCGACGCCGGCGCAACAGACCTGACCCTCCTGCGCCTCTGAATCCCATGCGATTGAAACGGCCCAAACCAGCAGCCGACAGCGAGGCTAATCTGATCCCGCTGATCAATGTCGTCTTTCTGCTGCTGATCTTCTTCATGTTGGCCGGCCGACTCGCCCCGACCGACTCGGCCGCCTTGGCTCCCCCGCGCTCGGATAGCCCGCAGAGCGCACGCGCGACGCCGCTGATCCTGCTGGTCGACCGAACGGGACAGATGAGCCTCGACGGCGAGCTGCTCGAAGAGACGACCCTCGCCGAGCGGGTTGCCGAACGGCTCGCGAACGGCCCTCCGCACCTACAGATCAAGGCCGACGCGACCCTCGAAGCGCTTCGCGTGGTCGAACTGCTCGACCGGTTGCGCGCCGCCGGGGCCGAAGACATCGACCTTTTGACCTTGGCGCGAGAGGAGTGATGGAACTGCGACGTTATCAGTGGATGCTTGCGCTCCTCTTCGCCCTCGCTGTCCATCTCGCCCTCGCGAAGCTGCTCGAACCGGCTGCACCGATCGCAGTAAACGATCCCGGCATCCGCATCGCTCTCGGAGGGGCCGGGGCTGCCGGTGGCGAGGGCGCAGCAGATGGGATCGAGTCCATCGAGGCAAACATCCCCCCGGCCGCGACCTTGGAGGCGACCGCGATCCAGGCCATCGGCGCCTCCGCCCTCGTCACGGCCACCGAGACGATCCGGGCTGCCGAGCCCCAACCGCCTCCACCGATCACTGCCGTGGAGCCCGCGAGCCCGAAGCCGAAAGCCGAGAGCGTCCGCGCCCCTAAGACCCCGCCGGCACGAACCGCTCGGGCCGCCCCTGAGCCGAAACCCGAGAAGAGAGCCCAAACAACAAAGCCCCCAACGAGCGGCGCCAAGACAGCTTCCGTCGATGCGAAAGCGGCCGGCAAAGCCAGCGCCAAACCTGGCTCGGGCGGCGGAGACGCCGCATCAGCGGCCGGAGCGGGCAGCGGCGGAACGGCCGGAAAGGCTGACGGGGGCAAATCCAAAGACCGTTACTACGCACAGCTCGCAGCCTGGCTGGAGCGACACAAACGCTATCCATCCCAAGCCCGAAAGCTGCGCCAGGAAGGCATCGTCAGGGTCCGTTTCGTGATCGACCGCAACGGGAAGGTCATCTCACATCGCATTGAATCAAGCTCCGGCCATACTGCGCTCGACCGTGCCGCATCGGAGCTTTTGAGACGGGCATCCCCGATGCCTGCGATCCCGGCAAGCATGGGTCGGTCTAGGCTGGAGATCGTGGTACCGATCGCATATCGATTGCGATGAAGCGGTGAGCCCCGTCGCAATCACGGCGATGGCTCGGGGCAGCCACTCGGATCGATTGCGATGACGCGGCCTCGCCGCCGTCGCGCCGTTTGGTGTCCGACCTCAACGACCCAACTCACCGTCCGTCGGTTCAACCCAAGGAACACGACATGCAGTCCGTAAGGCCCATCCACCGTTGGTCGTGGCTTCTCCTCCTTGTTCTGGGCCCCTCCCTTTCCGGAGCCGCCTGCGAGCCGGGAGACGCCCTGACACTCCTGCATTTCAACGACTTCCACGGCCAGCTGGAGCCCTACACCGACCCGCGCGACGGAACCGAGCGCGGCGGCATCGCCCGCCTTGCCGCGACCGTCGCCGAGGTTCGGGCGGAAGATCCGAGCCGCCCGGTCGTGCTGTTGTTCGCGGGCGACCTCCTGCAAGGGACACTGACCTCAAGTCTCTTCCTAGGCGTGCCCGACCTGGTGCTGTTCGAGCGCATGGGTGTGGACGCCGCGGTCATGGGGAATCACGAGCTGGACTATGGTCAAGAGGTGTTCCGCGGTTTGACCGAAGAAGCCGCCTTCCCTTTCCTGACCGCCAATGTGGCGTCCGACCCGGAGCCGCTGCCGGTGCTGTCTTCCATCGTGATCGGACGGCCGGGTGAACCGAAGATCGCGGTCCTGGGACTCACCACACCGGAGCTGACCACCGCCACCCATCCGCGAAACATCGAGGGCATCAGCGTGGAAGAGCCGATCGCAGTCGCCGGACGCCTGCTGCCTGCGCTGAGGGAAGACGCCGATCTGGTGGTGGTCCTCTCACACATGGGAATCGCGGACGACCGCCGGCTGGCCGAATCCGTGTCCGGCATCGACCTGATCGTGGGCGGCCACACCCACAACCTCTACGAGACGCCGGTGTTGACGGATAACGTGCCCATCGTCCAGGCCGGCGAGCGCGGCGGCTGGCTGGGACGCATGGATTTCAGCTGTCTCGAGGGTCGACTCACGCCCGACGAGTACGCCTTGATTCCCATCGACGCCGCGAGCCCGGAGGATCCGGAGATCGCCGAAGAGGTCCAACGCATCACGCTGGACGCCGAGCGGGAGCTCAATAAGGAGGTGGGTCTCAGTGCGCAGGAGCTCAGCGCCTGGCGCGAGCTGATTCGTCGCGAAGAAGCCCCGTTCGGCAACTTCGTGGCCGATCTGGCCCGCGAAATCACCCTGGCGGATGTCGCCCTATTCAACGGGGGCGGCTTTCGGGCCAGCATCCCCGCCGGGCCCGTCACCCTCAAGTCGATCTATCAGGCCTTCCCCTTCCGAAACGAGCTGGTTTTGGGTGAACTGACCGGCGCTCGACTGCTCGCTGCGCTCGAGCGCAGCGCGGCGCTGGACCCGTCGGAGAACCCCGGCGGCTTTCTCCAGGTCTCCGGGGTGCGCAACATCATCGCGGACGGACGACTTGCGAATGCCACGATCGGCGACATCCCCATCGATCCCGCACGCCGCTATCGGATCGTGACCTCCGATTTTCTCGCGGCCGGCGGAGACGGCTACGCGATGCTCGCGGAGATGACCGAACCCGTCATGACCGGACGCCTGATTTCGGACATGGTGATCGAGGGTTTTCGCACCGATAGCCCGGTGAGCGTCGCAACAGACGGGCGGATCCTGCGACGCTGAATCGCTGCGCGCCGCCCGAGTGCGCCTGGCCCATCCCGCTCACGCTTGCCCCTTCACGCGGCCCGAAGACGCCGGCAACCGCGGTCCGGCGACATCCGCGCATTGAGCTTCGCACACGCAAAGACGGCTCCCTTGGTCTCGGCACTCCCCGCAACCCGCTCTCGGCATGTCGTCGGCAATGTGACCCACCGCACACTTCGTTCCACGCGCCGCCCTCGTCACCCGTGTTTTGACGCCTAGGTCGCAGAACCGCCCCTGCGTAGCTGGTTAACTCAGCTCAAAGGGTACCGGAGTCAACGAGGGGCTCAACCCGGGACAAACCATCCGATTCGGTTCCCGAGCCCTCGGAGCCCCTCCGACACGCGCTGAGTAGAGAGTGATTCCGAGACCCGGCCTCGTCACTCGAACCGACACGGGGAACGCCATGCGACGCACTCGGGCACTCCAAGTTCACCTTCGGACCGACATCTACCTCGGCCTAGTTCTGTTTGCGCAGCTCTTCCTTCTGCTCTTGTTGTCATCGGCAAGCGGCTTGTCCGGAGCCACGACCGGCAGCGAGGTCAAACTCGTATGGAATGCGGTGAACGACAGTCGGGTCGCTCGCTACGAGGTGCACTACGGGACCGCCAGCAAGACCTACGATTCGAACGTTCAAGTCACCACCGCATCGGCGACCGTCTCCGGCTTGGAGGGCGGCTCGCAATACTTCTTCGCAACGCGGGCATGCACGAGCGACGGGGAGCTCTGCAGCGCCTTCTCCAACGAGGTGAATGTCGATATTCCGGGGACGCCGCATTCGGCATCCGGGGTCGTGACCATGCGCGCGGCGGCGAATGCTCGATCCGCTCGGCGGTCGGCCTCGGTCGCCGCCGATAACACCCTCTCAGCAACTCGTCCGGCCATCGAGATCGGCGAGGTGGAGATCAATCAGGAATGGCAATGGGTCGAATTCCAGCGCGCGTTCGTAGACCCGGTCGTCGTGGTCAAGGCGTTGAGTAACTAAGACACCGAGCCGGCGATCGTCCGGGTCGACGCGATCAACGCCAACGGCTTCTCGATTCGCGTGCAGGAATGGGACTCTCTCGACGGCGCACACGACTTGGAAACGGTCTCGTACGTGGTGATGGAGCGCGGGCGCCATCAACTGGCCAACGGAGCTCAGATCGAGGCCGGATCGCTGATCACCGGAACGACGCTGGCCTTCCAACGCCAGACCTTCAGAGCGTCCTTTGCAGACGCCCCGGTTGTCTTCGCGAGCGTCGTCAGTTTCAACGAGAGCGATGCCGTGACGGCACGGTTGCACGCGATCGCGTCCGACGGCTTCGAGGTCGGACTGCGCGAGCAAGAGGCCAATAGCCAACGGCATCGACCCGAACGTGTCGACTTCATCGCCTGGGAGGCCTCCACGGGTGTCGTCGACGGGATGCGATACGAGGTCGGACGCACCGGACGCAACGTCGACCACGAGGCGCACAACCTGGTCTACCAAACCGCGTTCGTACGGCCTCCGGTGCTCGTCGCCGACATGCAGACGACACACGGCGACGATACGGCAGCCCTGCGGTGGGATAATCTGAACGTCGACTCCGTGGAGCTGCGGGTCCAAGAAGAGCAGTCGCGCGATCGGGAGAGGACGCACGTGTTCGAGGAGGTCGGTTACTTCGTCGCCGACGTCGAATAGGCCCCGCACCGAGCCCGTGCCCGATGTCGCAGCGCCTCCTTGGAGGCGCTGCGACTTTTCGTTATGAGAACGCGGCGCGGAACCGCTCCAGAAAGGTTTCGTATTCGGCCTCGGGCAGCAGGTTGATCCCGGCTGCCGCCTTGCGCCCACCGCCGGTCGGAAAACTGCGGCAGAGCGCGTCCGCCCCGTCCGGGCGCGCGAGCGGGGCACGGACACTGACGAGAAATCCGCCCCCGGCCAACCGTGTCAGCATGGCGTGAGCCTGCTCGGGCGCCTGCCCGGCCAGCTCGTTGGCGAAAACGCCGCTGGCGCGGCGGGACCAAGGCTCGGCCGGCAGGACAAAGAGACGATGCCGCTCGCTCTCGAACGCGGGGTCAACGGCACGGGCACGGGCCATATCGTCGGCATAGCCGTCACGCAAGGCCGCGAACGTCGGATCCTCGACGATGAAGGCCAAGGGATCTGCGTAGGGCTGCAAGCTGCGGAAAAGGACGTCCGGGGCAAACAAGAGGTCGTCTACCGTCTCACCGTAACCGTTGTAGTTGAGGTAGATACCGAGGTCGCGCAACAGCCCGAGCTCGCCTTCGGTCAGATCCAAAGGCTCAGCGGCACGACGCGCGGACGCGTCGAAGTTATCCCCGAAGGTCCCGACCACGGCCCACGCGCGTTGGGAACCCTGTAGATAGTCATCGACCAGCAGACTGGTCCCTTTGTCGGGCAGCGTCTCGATGTGAACGTCGAGCGACGGGTGGACCGGGATCTCGCCGGCAAAGTGGTGATCGAAATAGCGAATGCGCGCACCCTGCCCGAGCAAACGCTCGACCGCACTGCGATTCTTGTCGAACGAGATATCGAGCGCAGTCACCCGATCGCCGTCGACCGCCTCGACCCGATCGAGCAGGGCAATGTCGCGTTTGACCCCGGTGACCAGGATGCTCTCGATCGGCTCGGCCAGACGCAGCTGCTGCAGAGCACAGAGACCGTCGGCGTCGCCGTTGAAGACATCGTATTGACTCATCTGGAAAACCGTTTGCGTGCAGATGGATGTCAGATGATTATCCGCCCAATCGCCCGACCGGTCCAAATCCGCATCCGCCATTCATGACGCCTCGCAACGCCGTTCACGCCGAACACGGCTTTGCCGGCGTTGCTCGAGGCGTTCGTGATCGGTAGACTTTGCAATCCACTCAAGTCTCCGACGGGGTCGGGCCGCGTGGCGAGCCAACGGGCAGATTGTCCCGGGGAACTCAGCTCGCGATTCCGCCGATCCGACCCAACCTCTTTTCGAATCCTCTATTTGGAACCAACATGGCCATCGAGCAGACCCTGTCTATCATCAAGCCCAACGCCGTGGCGAAGAACGCCATCGGCGCCATTTTGAGCCGTTTCGAAGCCGCCGGGCTGCGCATCGTCGCCGCGCGAATGCTTCACATGAGCAAGGAACAGGCATCGGCCTTCTACGGGATCCACCAAGGCAAGCCCTTCTTCGACGAGTTGGTCGAATTCATGACCTCCGGTCCGGTGATGGTCCAGGTGCTCGAAGGGGAAGACGCGGTCGCGAAGAATCGCGACATCATGGGCGCGACCAACCCGGCCAATGCCGCGCCGGGCACCATTCGTGCGGACTTTGCCGATTCATTCACCGAAAACGCGGCACACGGCTCCGATGCCGTGGATACCGCGGCCGTCGAGATCGCCTTCTTCTTCCCGGAAGGCGTCTGCCCGCGCACCCGCTGAGGATCCCCGTGACCAACGCCGAGCTCAAGCCCAATGTCCTCGACCTGGATCTTGCCGACTGCGAGAGACTGGTGCTCGGGCTCGGTTTCAAGGCGTTTCACGGCCGCAGCCTCTTCAAATGGATCCACAAGCATGGCGTCGTCGATTACGACGCCATGACGGACCTCTCCAGGGCGTTGCGCGATGCACTGCGCGAGAGCGTCGAGATCCGACTGCCCCGAATCATCTACGATCAACCCTCGGCAGACGGAACCATCAAATGGATCATGGAACTGGAAGACGGCCAGCGCATCGAGACCGTCTTCATCCCGGAGGGACGCCGCACGACCATCTGCGTCTCCTCGCAGGTAGGGTGCGCGCTTAACTGCTCCTTCTGCGCCACCGCCACACAAGGCTTCAACCGCAACCTGACGGTCGGCGAGATCGCCGGTCAGATCTGGCATGCGACACGACAAATCGGCACCGCGCCTTCGAACGTCGTCATGATGGGCATGGGCGAGCCGCTGGCCAATTTCGATGCCGTCGTCAAGGCGATGGCGATCATGCAAGACGACTTCGCTTACATGATCGCGAAGACACGCCTGACGCTCAGCACCTCGGGCATCGTCCCGAATATCTACAAGCTGCGCGAGGTCAGCGACGTCTCGCTGGCCGTGTCGTTGCATGCGCCGAACGATACCCTGCGCGACCAGTTGGTGCCGATCAACCGCAAGTACCCGCTCGCCGAGCTGCTGCCGGCCTGCAAGGCTTACGTGGGTGCCGACAAACGCCGCCGCATCACCTGGGAGTATGTGATGCTCGACGGCATCAACGACAGCCTAGCGCATGCCAAGCAGATGATCCGCTTGCTCGAGGGGATCCCGTCGAAGGTCAACCTGATCCCGTTCAACCCGTTCCCCGGCAACCAGTACGGCACCTCGCCGCCCGAACGCATCGAGGCCTTTCGCGCGCGCCTCGCCGGGGCCGGCATCTTCACCATGACCCGCAAGACACGCGGCGACGAGATCGCCGCTGCCTGCGGACAGCTCGTTGGGCGGGTCGAGGATCGCACCCGTCGGCTCGGGCGCGTCGCGGTCCCGATTCCGTCGGAGAGCCCATTGGACGGCAGTTTCCGGGCCGGGAAGGCGGCGAACTCATGACGAGTCATCTCGCCGTCCGCCTCGTCACGCATGCCGTCATGGTCCCGAGCGCGCTCTGTTTGGGCTTGTTCGGCTGCGCGAGCAAAGCCAACCGACAAGACACCGACCCGCTCGGGCTGGATCCGCAGGACAGCCCCGCCACCCTCTACGTCGAAATGGCCGAGGAGTACTACAATCGCGGCCAGACCGAGGTCGCCTTCCGTCGCGCCCAACAGGCGATCGAGGCCGACAGAAAGAATCCCAAGGCCCACGTGTGGCTCGCCTTCATGTACGAGGAGATGGGCAAGCCGGACCTCGCGGCGACGCACTACGAGCGCGCCGTCAAGCTCGCCCCGAACAACTCGGATGTCCTCTACGCGTTCGGGGCCTATCAGTGTCGACAAAGACACTACGCAGAGGCGGACGTCTACTTCAAAAAGGCACTTGAGAATCCACTCTACGCAACGCCTTGGGTCGCGATGACCAACGCAGCCACTTGTGCGAGCAGTGCCGGTGACGCGGCCAAGGCGGAACGCTACTATCGCGCTGCGGTCGGCGCCAACCCGGGTTTCGGCCCGGCGCTGGTGAAGCTCGCGGAGATCGAGCTCAAACGCGGCAACATGCAGGGGGCGAAGCTCTATCTGGATCGCTTTTTCGAGCCGACGACCTTGCGCACCCCGGCAACGGCCCGCGAGGCACTCGCCGCCGCGGTCACAACCGAACGCGCACTAGGTAACCGAGCCCGCGCAGCCGAGTACGAGAAGGCGTTGCGCGCGAGCTTTCCCGATACACCCGAGACCCGCGAGCTGTAGGGACCTCACGAGTGACTAACCAGACACAATCCACCGACCCGAACGACCAGAACGTAGTCGAGTTCGGCGATAGCCCGGGGCGACGCCTCCGGGTCCAACGCCAATCGCGTGGCCTGGCGATCGAGCGGATCGCGACACAGCTGCACCTCAAGCCCGAGGTCATCGAGTCGCTCGAACAGGACCGATTCGACCTCTTGCCCGGCCCGGTCTTCGTCACCGGCTATCTGCGTAACTACGCGCGTGCGCTCGGGCTCGACCCGGCACCTCTGATCGCGGCCTACCAGTCCCATGCCGAAAGCACGGACGCCGTCTTGCCGTCACGCCGTATGTCGGGCTCGGGCGCGGGCTCGGAGCTCGATTCGGGCGGAACCCGCATTCTGGTGCGCCTTGTCAGTTTTGCCCTGGCGGCTGCAGTCATCGCCGTAATCGCGCTCTGGTGGCACGATCGACCCGAGGTAGCGCCGGAGCTCGAGACTGAAACGGCCGGAGTCGAGCCGGACGAGATCGCGCTCGATCCGGCGTCTAATTCGGTGGATGCAAGCGTCTCCGGCGCCGATGCCGAAACAGCTGACACAGCGTCCGAGCCGGCCGACCGGACGGACCGAACGAGCGCCGATTTTTCCGAGACCTCGGAGCCTCCGCCCGCGGATCCTTCCGAAACGGCTCCACAGCAGACACCGGCGACGCTAGCCTCGTCGGCAGCCGACCCGGAGGTCGAACCGTCCTCGGAGGCAGCACCGCCCCCGCTCCCCGAGATCGCGCCGAGCCTTGCTGGCGATCCCCCGGTGCAATCGACAAGCGAGTTACCCGATCGGACGCCGAGTCAGCCGCAGGTCGATCCCCCCGCTTTCGCCGAGCCTACGGCGTCAGAGAAAGGGATTGTTCTGGAGTTTACGGGCCCCTCGTGGCTCGAAGTGCGCGATGCAGCCGGGGAGCGCCTCATCGTCGGCGAGATGAAGGCCGGAGATCGGCGCGAGGTCACCGGGCAGGGCCCGTTTCGGTTCACGGTGGGACGGGTCAACAACAGCAGCATGACTGTCGACGGCAAACCCTTTGATCTGGAGGCCCGTTCGCGCGGCAACGTGGCGCGCTTCTCGCTCGACCCGGAGTCACCCGAGTGACGGCTCGCTCGGGCCGAACCACGCCGAATCTCGCCCGCACACATCGAGCCGGGGAACATGGGTAAACACATTCAGGCGATCCGCGGGATGCACGACATCCTGCCCGAGGCCGTCCCCATCTGGCATCGTATCGAGGACACCGCGCGAACGATTCTTGCGGGGTACGGCTATGCCGAGATCCGCACTCCGATCCTCGAGGTCACGGATCTGTTCAAACGCTCCATCGGCGAGGTCACCGACATCGTCGAAAAGGAGATGTACAGCTTCGACGACCGCAACGGCGAGAGCTTGAGCCTGCGGCCGGAGGGTACCGCCAGCTGCGTGCGCGCGGCGGTCGAGCACGGGCTGATCGTCCAGCCTCAGCGCCTGTGGTATCGCGGCCCGATGTTCCGCCATGAGCGCCCGCAACGCGGCCGTTACCGGCAGTTCAATCAGATCGGCGCCGAGGTCTTCGGGCTCACGGGACCGGACATCGATCTCGAGCTGATCCTGCTCACCGCGCGCCTGTGGCGCGCGCTCGGACTGCAGGGTCTGCGCCTGGAGATCAACAGTCTCGGGGACCCGGATGAACGTCGGCTCTATCGCGAACAGCTGGTCACCTATCTGGAAGCGCGGCGGGAGCATCTGGACGCCGAGAGTCTCCGACGTCTCTACACCAACCCGTTGCGCGTCCTGGACTCGAAACATCCGGAGACACAGAAGGTCGTCGCGGATGCACCGACGCTGATGGATCACCTCAGCGACGATTGCCTGGCGCACTTTCAGGGCATCCGTCACGGTCTGGATCAGGCGGGCATCCCGTATAGACTCAATCCGCGGCTGGTGCGGGGTCTGGATTACTACAATCGCACGGTCTTCGAGTGGATCACCGAAGATCTCGGCGCCCAAGGCACCGTTTGTGCCGGCGGTCGCTACGACGGTTTGGTCGAGCAGCTCGGTGGCCGATCGACACCTGCAGTCGGCTTCGCCTTGGGACTCGAGCGACTGGTGGAGCTGCTCGCGCTCGGAGGCCATTCCGGCGAGCCTGCAGTGCACGCCTACCTGGTCGCGGTCGGCGATCAGGCACAGCTCGAGGCCCCGCTTCTGGCCGAGCGCCTTCGCGATGCCCTGCCCCGTCTGCGCCTCATGGCCCATTGCGGCGGGGGCAGCTTCAAGAGCCAGTTCAAGAAGGCCGACAGAAGCGGCGCAACCTTCGCGCTCATCCTCGGCGAGGCGGAGTTGGCGCAAGGGATTGTCGGCGTCAAACCCTTACGCGACGAGAGCGGTCAACAGGAGCTTGGTTTCGACGATTTGGTCGATTTCCTGACCCGCGAGATCGCGAGCCCGGATTGATGGCTGCGGGCGACGACTTCAGTCGAGCCGCACGCGAATCCACGTCACCACGGAGAGAGCAGTGAGTTACGAAACCGACGACGAAAAGGTCGAAGCCATCAAGGCCTGGTGGAAAGAGAACGGTGTGGCGATCGTCATGGGCATCGCCATCGGACTAGGCGCGATCGTCGGCTGGCGTTACTGGGGCGATTACCGCGACAGCGTCGCTGCTCAGGGATCGACAGTCTTCGACCAGGTCCTCGCGAACGCCGCCACCGGTCAAACCGAGGCGGTCGTGACCCAAGCCCGGATGCTGAACGAGGACTTCTCATCGACCCCCTATGCCGCACTCGGCAAGCTGGTCGAAGCGAAGGCGCTCTACGAATCCGGCCAAGCCGAGGCGGCCATGACTGCCTTAACGGGGGTGATCAACGACGCCCCGGATCCGGCCATGGCTCGCATCGCGGCGCTTCGCCTGGCGCGGATCCAGGTTGCGGAGGGGAAACTCGACGATGCGGAAAAGACTGTTGCTGATCACGACACCAGCCCGGAGTTTGCCGGTGACTTTGCTGCGGTGCAGGGCGATATCGCAGCGGCACGCGGGGACACGGTCGCGGCACGCAAGGCCTACGAACGGGCGCTCGCCGAGGGGACCGGATTCTCGCAGTTGCTCCGCCTCAAGCTCGACAACCTCCCCGCAGCCGGATAGTGGTCAAAGAGCCGCCAATGGTCACGCAATCGACAGCGGGCGCCGCCCGTCTCGGGACGCTGCTGCTCGCCGGATTGTTGGGCGGTTGCGGAATGTTCCCCTGGCTCGGCGCCGACAAAGACCCCACCCCGCCGACCAAGCTCACCGAGATCGTACAGACGGTCGGCTTGAACACCCTTTGGTCCGAGCGGGTCACGCGCGGCACCCGGGAACGGCGGCTCTACCTGGTCCCGGTCATCTCCGAAAATCGCATCTTTGTCGCCGATTCACGCGGTCGGCTGGTCGCCGTCGCCGCCGACAGCGGGCGAGTTCTCTGGGAGCGCGATACCGATCTGCATTTCAGCGGCGGCCCCGACGTCAAGGGCGAGCGTCTGGTCATCGGCACCAGCCGGGGCGAGCTCGTCGCCTTCTCCAGCAGGGACGGCAATGAGCTTTGGCGAACACAGCTCGGCAGCGAGGTCCTCTCCGTTCCGCGCCTCACCGACACGGCCCAAGTGATCGTCCACACCCTGGACGACAGCATCTACGGGATCGACGCCAACACCGGCGCCCAACAATGGCGCCTCAACTATCCTGCACCCGTCCTCACGCTGCGCGGCAGCAGCAGCCCGGTCGTCACCCCCGCCGGGATCCTCGTCGGTCTTTCCGGCGGGAAGCTCCTAAACCTCGACCCGCCTGACGGCACCCCACTCTGGGAAGTCGCCATCACCCGCCCGAGCGGGCGCTCGGAGCTTTCGCGCATCGCCGACATCGATGCCGATCCAGTCGTGATCGGGACCATTGCCTTCGTCGGCTCCTACAACGGCGATCTAGCCGCCGTCGATATCACGACGGGCACCGTGATCTGGCGGCGCGAGCTCTCGGCCCACGCCGGGCTCGCCGCCGACACCTCCGATCTCTTCGTCACGGACTCGAGCGACCAGATCTGGGGTGCGGACCCGAGCGACGGCGCCGGACGTTGGCGCCAAGAGGGTCTGCGCTACCGTCAGGTGACCGCGCCCGCGCTGGTCGGCAATCTCATCGCGGTCGGCGACCTAGACGGCTATGTCCACCTGCTCGCGCGCTCGGACGGCCGTTTGGTCGGGCGTACCCGCGTGACCGGGAAAGGCGCGATCACGGCACGCCCCTTGGTCGTCGGCAACCGTCTTTATGTCTTCGCCGACGACGGCACCTTGGCCGCCTTGTCCGTCGGCGCTGCACCTTCCGCGAAGATGGGTCTCCGTGGTAGCGCGCCCGCCGATGCAGGCGCTGCCTCGCGCGATGTCGACACCGCACCGGCCGATTCGCCGGGATCGGCGCCACCGGAGTCCAGCCCCTGAACGGCATGCTGCCCGTCATCACCCTGATCGGCCGGCCCAACGTCGGCAAGTCGACACTCTTCAATCGCCTCACGCACACGCGTGATGCGCTGGTTGCGGATTTTCCCGGCCTGACCCGCGATCGTCAGTACGGAATCGGCGTCGTGGGACCGAGCCGTTATGTCATCGTCGACACCGGCGGCATCAGCCAGGCCATCGACGGTGTCGAGGCCTTGATGGAACGGCAGGTCCGGCTCGCCATCGAGGAAGCCGACCATCTGCTCTTCCTCGTCGATGCCCGCGACGGCTGCACACCGGGCGACATCGAGATCGCCGCACGCCTGCGCCGTATGGGCAAGCCAGTCAGTCTGGTGGTCAACAAGAGCGACACCATGGACCCGGTGCTGGCCACCGCTGACTTCCATCGACTCGGCCTCGGTGCGCCGATGGCGGTCTCGGCCACACATGGACGCGGCGTGCAGGATCTCATCGACGCCGTCTTTGCCGTATTCCCGACGACCGACCACGATGGGATCGGTGCCGCAGAGACCAAGGAAGGCGTCCGCGTCGCAATCGTCGGGCGCCCGAACGCAGGCAAGTCGACTCTCATCAACCGCATCCTCGGCGACGACCGACTGGTCACCTTCGACAGCCCCGGCACCACACGCGACAGCATCTTCGTCCCCTTCGAGCAACAGGGTCGCCACTACACGCTGATCGACACAGCGGGCATGCGCCGCCGCGCCCGGATCGACGACGTCATCGAAAAATTCAGCGTCATCAAAACCCTGCAGGCGATCGACGCCGCCAATGTCGTCATCCTGGTGCTCGACGCACATGAGGGTGTCGGCGAACAAGACGCCACCCTCGCGGGACACATCATCGAGCGCGGGCGGGCGCTTGTGGTCGCAATCAACAAGTGGGATGGGTTGGCCCCCGACGAACGCGAGCAGATCAAGACACAGTTCGCGCGCAAGCTCGCCTTCCTCGACTTCGCCAAGATGCACCTGGTCTCCGCCCTGCACGGCAGCGGTGTCGGCCTCCTGCTCGACGAGGTCGAGAAGGCCTACGCCAACGCCACCCGCAACCTCTCGACCCCCGAGCTGACGCGACTGCTCGAGGCTGCCGTCCAAGAGCATCAACCGCCCCTGGTGCACGGAAGACGCATCAAGCTTCGCTATGCCCATCAGGGCGGACGCAACCCGCCCATCATCATCATCCACGGCAACCAGACCGATGCGGTCCCGGACACCTACCGGCGCTATCTCATCAATCGCTTCAGACGCGAGCTCAAGCTTCTCGGTACCCCCCTACGGATCGAGTTCAAGAGCGGCACCAATCCTTTCGAAGGGCGCCGCAACAAACTCACCCCTCATCAGATCAAACACCGTCAGCGCCTCAAAACGTTCGTCAATCGCAAGCGATAGCGGATGTCGAAGACAGGCAAGGCGACCACCTGTGGAGACGATGGATGTTCGACCGATTGCTGTTCGCACTGCTCCTGCTGCCTACGGGCTCCTTCGGCGCCGATTACTACCTGAGTGCCGCCGGCCGGGACACCAACTCCGGAAGCTCTTCGCAAGCCCCCTGGCGGTCCTTAAACAAAATCAATGATTTGATTCTTGATCCCGGCGATCGCGTGTTCCTGCGCGGCGGCGACAACTTTTCCGGCAGTCTCTTTTTCGACGCGTTTGATCGAGGAACGGCGGCGTCCCCGATCCGGATCGGCTCTTATGGAACCGGTAGAGCGACCATACTGGCCGGCGACGGCGACGGCATCTTGGCCTACAACACAGCCGGGTTCGTCATTTCCAATCTCAACCTCAGGGGTTCGGGAGCGGATGTCAACGATGGTGCCGGGATCATCTTCTACACCGACCTTCCGGGTGGCGTGAAGCTCAAGGGCGTCACCTTGAACAAGATCGATGCAAGCGGGTTTCATCATGCAGGGGTCGAGATCGGCGCGTGGAACGGAACAGCCGGGTTTACGAATGTCTCCATCGACCGCGTACGTGCATACGACAACGCGCGCAACGGGATCAACGTCTGGGGATATGATGCACCCGGTTTCAAGGGCTACGCCCATGCCAAGGTCTACATTACCGGAAGCTTCGCGTACCGAAACCCGGGGGTTTCCGGTGTGAGAGAGCCAACCGGCAACGGCATCGTCATGTCGAATGTGGATGGTGGCCGGATCGCGCGATGCGTGGCCCATTCCAACGGTGAGCGCAACACATCGAGCAGCGGCCCGATCGGAATTTGGGCATGGCGCACGAACCGAATCACCATCCAATTCAGTGAGTCATACGGAAACCGTACGACGTCGGGAGCCGCCGACGGCGGTGGCTTCGATCTCGACGGCGGTGTCACGAACTCGACACTGCAGTACACCTACTCGCACGACAACGACGGCGCAGGATATCTTTTTGCCCAATACGACTCGGCCCCTTCGTTCAAGAACAACGTCATTCGATACAACATCTCCGAGAACGACGGGCGCCGCAACAGGTCTGGCGGGATCGTGGTCTGGAGCAAGGCACCGCTGGAGATCTCCAACAGCCACATTTACAACAACACCATCTATCTCTCTCCGTCGCCGACCGGAAACGTTTGCGGAATCAGGGTGGCATCCCAGACCTCTTCATTGAGCATTCGCAACAACATCATCTCCACGACCTCCGGCGCTCCTCTTCTTTGTGTTGCTGGCGGCCAAAAAGGGCTAGCGATTCAAGGCAACAACTATTGGTCAAATGGGTCCCCATTCAAGATCTACTGGGGGCCGACCCGCTACTCGAGCCTCTCGGCCTTCCGAGTCACCGGCCAAGAAACGCTCAACGGTGTTTCCACTGGACTCGCTGTTGATCCCGGGCTAGTGAATCCCGGACTCGGCGGAACCATCGGAAACCCGAATAGGTTGAACAAGATGCTGGACTATCGCTTAAAAACAAACTCACCGCTCGTCAATCGCGGAATCGATCTGAAAGCGCTGCTGGGGTTATCGACCGGCACCCGAGATTTTTACGGAACAGGTCTGCCGCAACGGGGTGCTTATGATATCGGGGCCCACGAGCTCGCCTACTGACCTGCCGTATCGTTCACCGGCCATGAAGAAAGACGCCGATTGGATTCCCCTACCGGCCGCGCCGCGCTCGACCGAGGATCAACGTGATTCAGGAATCCCCTATCACCGATATCGCGCAGATCATCCAGCTTGCGGTCGCGCCGGTATTCCTGCTTTCGGGTATCGGTGCGATGCTTGCGGTTATGACCAATCGGCTCGGGCGCATCGTAGACCGGGCTCGCCGGGTCGAAGGCGAAGCTGCTGAAAAGGCTCTAGACCCAACCGCGCCGGATTCCGAGCTCAAGCGCTTGTCGCGTCGCGCAAAGCTGATCGGGCTCTCGATCGGACTCTGCACCGTTACCGCCTTGCTGATCTCGGCGGTGATTGCGATCCTCTTCCTCGGTGCCTTTCTGACCTTCGACGCGGCTGTATTGGTGGCGCTCATCTTCATTGCCGCGATGCTCGCGTTCATCGCAGCCCTGATTTTTTTCCTGCGCGAGGTCATGCTCGCCACCGCCGGTCTGCGGTTCAGGCGTCGCTAGGGCGTTCGTCACGCCTGATGGGATTCAAGATCGGTCACAAAACTGGCACACTTGTCGACGGACGCAAGAGACCGGCCGCAACGACAGCCGGTTACCCATTCACCCTGAGGTCCGACTACAGCATGAGCGACTCAGTCAAGTATCTGCTCGACGAGCAGCATCTCCCGCGTACCTGGTACAACATCAACGCCGATCTTCCGAGGCCTCTCGATCCGGTCCTGCACCCCGGCACCCAACAGCCGATTACACCGGACGATCTGGCGGTGATCTTCCCGCGGGCCGTGATCGAGCAGGAAATGAGCACCGAGCGCGAGATCGAGATCCCGGAGCCGGTGCGCGAGGTCTACCGGCAATGGCGACCATCCCCGCTCTACAGGGCACGTCGACTGGAGAAGGCGCTCAACACCCCGGCGAAGATCTACTACAAGTACGAGGGTGTCAGCCCGGCCGGCAGCCACAAACCCAACACCGCCATCCCGCAGGCCTTCTACAACAAGCAGGAAGGCGTGAAACGGATCACCACCGAGACCGGGGCGGGTCAATGGGGCTCGTCGCTCGCCTTGGCCGGATCCATGTTCGGCCTAGAGATCGTGGTCTACATGGTCAAGGTGAGCTTCAACCACAAGCCATACCGACGCGCGTTCATGGAGACCTTCGGGGCTCAGTGCATCGCCAGTCCGAGCGAAACCACCGCGTCCGGACGGGCCATCCTCGCGGAGCATCCCGACAGCACCGGCAGTCTCGGCATCGCCATCAGCGAGGCCGTCGAGCTGGCCGCCCAGCGTGACGACACCAAGTACGCGCTCGGCAGCGTGCTGAACCACGTCCTGCTGCATCAGACCGTCATCGGCCTCGAGGCACAACAGCAGTTGGAAATGGCCGGAGACTACCCAGACATGATCATCGGCTGCACCGGCGGCGGCAGCAACTTCGCCGGCATCGCCTTCCCCTTCTTGGGCGAGAAGCTGCGCGGCGGACGCGACATCGAGCTGATCGCCGTCGAGCCATCGGCCTGCCCGACGCTGACGAAAGGTCTCTTCGCCTACGACTACGGCGATACCGCCAAGCTCACCCCGCTGGTCAAGATGTATACGCTCGGTTCCAGCTTTGTGCCGCCGGGCTTTCACGCGGGGGGCCTCCGTTATCATGGCATGGCGCCGCAAATCAGCCATCTGACCAAGCTCGGCTACATCACGCCGACCTCCTATAATCAGTTGGATTGTTTCGCCGCCGGCATCCAGTTCGCCAAGGCCGAGGGCATCGTCCCGGCGCCCGAGGCCAACCACGCCGTGAAGGCCGCGATCGTCGAGGCCGAGAAGTGTCGGGAGTCGGGCGAGTCCAAGACCATCCTCTTCAACCTCTGCGGGCACGGCAACTTCGACATGCAGGCCTATACGGATTACTTGGCCGGCAAGCTGAAGGACCTGACCTATGCCGAGGACGAGGTCGCGATGGCCCTGTCGGGGCTTCCGAGCGTCGCTTAGATCCGGGGCATCGGACCTCTAGCCGAGACGACGCCAGGAGAATCAGATGACCCGGGATCGTTCTCGGCACACCGGCCCCTTCTCCGTAATCCTGATACTGCTCGTTGCAGCTTCAGCTTGGGGGGCCGAGGATCCGTCGGCAGATCCCGAGCCGACGGTCGCTCCCGATGCCGAGATCGAAGCGATGACGCTGCGCCTCCTCGGCATGGAGGGGAAACTCAAGGAGTCGGCCCATGCGCGCAAAAGCGCAGACCAAGCCCGCATGGAGGCGGAGCGTCGGCTTGCGGAGGGGAGCCAGGAGATTGAGCGCCTGAACGGTGAGGTACAGCGGCTCAGAGAGGCACTGCTCGAGCTTGAGCAGACCCTGAGCGAGCGCGACCGACAACTCTCCGAGCTCGATGCCAGCCGACTCTCGCTGACCACTGCCCACGAGGCGCTCGAACGCCGCTTCGACGCGCTCCGCGCACGGGTTCCGCGACAAGACGGCGGCACACTCGACGCGGACCAGGCGCGCCAGGCTGCCCGCGATGCGTACGAAAAGCTGCGCGAAACGCTGCGGATTCCAGAGAGTAAACGGGATGCGACCGCCGAGCAGGCGATCACTGCCTTCGAGAAACTGTTGCATCGGAATCAACTCGCCCTGGCACGGGTACTCGATGCGCAAGGCGCCTATCGGATTCGGCCCAGCGACTCACTGGCCCTGATCAGCAGCCGCTGCTACGGCGACAGTAGTCAATGGCGTGCGCTGTTCGAGGCCAACCGCCATGTCCTCGAAGACCCCAATCAGTTGATGCCTGGCGTCACGCTGGTCGTCCCTTGAGTCCTGCCCCCCGCGAAACGGCGAATCACGCCGACCCCCAATCCTTCGATGACCAGCTGTTGTGTGCGCAGATCGACTGGGATCGGCTCAAAGCTCGGATTCTCCGGCAACAGGTAAGCACGGTTGGCCCCTTGCCCTTGCCAGTGCAGGCGCTTGACCGTGACCTCGTCACCCAACCGTGCCACCACGATCTGGCCGTCGAAGACCTCGGAGGTGATATGCACCGCGAGCAGATCGCCGTCGAGGATGCAGGCATCGCACATGCTGTTGCCGCGAACCCGGAGAAGATAGTCGGCGCGGGGACGAAACAGGTCCGGATTGACCTGACACCAGTCCTCGATATGCGCTGCGGCCAGGATAGGACTGCCGGCGGCAACACGCCCGATGATCGGAAGCTCGACCTCACGGGCGGCCTGATCGACGAGCCGGATGCCGCGCGAACGACCTCGCGTCAGCTCAATCGCGCCGTGCCGGGCCAAGGCCCGTAGATGATCTTCGGCAGCGTTGGCGGACCGAAAGCCGAAGGTCCGCGCGATCTCGGCGCGTGTCGGCGGCACCCCGGTCTCACGGATATGCGACCTGATCAGCTCCAGGATTTGCTGTTGCCGGAGGGTCAGGTCATTGCTCATATCGGAACATCGCTCGACGAAATGGACTGTCATTTTAGACAGTCGCCCCGGATTATCCATCGATGAACAAGGAAAAGCGCAATCGCATCTTCGAGCGTCTTCGCGCCGCCAATCCGGCGCCGACGACGGAGCTGGTGTATCGCACACCCTTCGAGCTTCTGGTCGCGGTGATCTTGTCGGCACAGGCAACCGACAAAGGGGTCAACAAGGCCACGGCGCATCTTTTCGCGGTTGCCGATACACCGGAGAAGATGCTCGCCCTCGGCGAAGAGGGCCTCAAGGCCCATATTCGGACCATCGGACTCTTCAACAGCAAGGCCGCCAACATCATCAAGACCTGCGCGATCCTTGTCGCGGCGCACAGTGGTCAGGTCCCGCGCGAGCGCAAAGCGCTGGAGGCGCTCCCCGGCGTCGGACGCAAGACGGCCAACGTGGTTCTCAATACCGCCTTCGGCGAGCCGACGATGGCCGTCGACACCCATATCTTCCGCGTTGCCAACCGCACCGGCCTCGCGCCCGGAAAAACCCCGCTCGCGGTCGAGCAGGGATTGCTGCGGCATGTCCCCAAGGTTTTTCTGAAGGATGCCCACCACTGGCTGATCCTGCACGGACGCTACGTCTGTCTCGCACGTAAACCGCGCTGCCCCGAGTGCCCGATCGCCGATCTCTGCGACTATCGCGACAAGACGCCGCCGCAATGACGCAAGCATCGAACGCAATCGCAGCAAGGCCCGTCGAAGGCTTTGCCGAGCCCGAATCCCTGCACCCACCGAGATCCTCGACACCATGCCTGCAAACGATCGTGAGAGTCATCGTCGCACCTTCATCACGGCTTGGGAGAAGGCCCAATCCGGCCAACCCTTGGAGCCGGTCGAGGCACAGATCGTCGAGGTCCTGCGCCGACACCCGGAATATCACCGGCTCATGACCGATACGGACAAGACCCTGGAGCGCGACTATCTCCCCGAACACGGCGAGTCCAATCCATTCCTGCACATGGGCCTGCACATCGCTATCCTCGAGCAGTTGAGCATCGATCAACCGGCGGGCATCCGTGGGCTCTATAGCCGCCTCATGCAGATCACCGGGGATCCGCACGAGACCGAGCATCGCATCATGGAATGCCTCGCCGAGGCGCTCTGGACGCTGCAACGCAACGAAGCTTCCTTCGACGCCGCGAGCTACCTCGAGTGCGTCGAACGCGCTGCCGTCGCGAGTCGGCCGGGCCACTGATTTCCGTGACGGGCCTGTTACACTAAAAGAGACGGGAGTTGACCGATACAGGGCGGGGCCCGACACCGCATCACCCCGCATCCCGAAGGTGATCTTCCCGTCGCACCCAAGGTTCCGACCGCATCGCGGCCGGGCTCAGCACGGGAGTAAGGTGACATCATGTTGACTTGGATACTGGCCGCCGACAACAGCCGCGCACGCATCTTCGCCACCGATAAATCAGCAGGCGCGCTGCGCGAGATCCACACCCTGGCCTTCCCGGAAGGCCGGCTTCACGAGGGCGATCTGACAACCGACAAGGGCGGTCGCGGTCACGACCCCATGTCGGGGGCACACGGTATCAACGGCGAGGAGGCGCACAAGCAGGAGAATGCCGAACGCTTCGCCGGCCTGGTCTGCGAAACGCTGGAGAACGCGCGCAACAAAGGGGAGCTCCAGAAACTCTACGTCATCGCTGCCCCGGCTTTCCTCGGGATGCTGCGCAAACATCAGTCCCCTCCGCTCAAACAGTTGGTTGCCGGGGAGATCGACAAAAACCTGACAACCCATAGCCCCGAGGCAATCCGCAAGAGTCTGCCGGACTTCCTCTAAACCGCGCACCCGCTAAGCCCATCCGATTGGCCGGAAGCAACGTCGCGAAGCGGCGTCACGTCCGGCCAATCGGATGTGCAGTTGGGATGTCGATTCCCGGAAATCGCCTAAGTCGCCCACATGACTGCGCCACGCTCAGTCTCGTCCCGCTGCCTCGTCCAGCGTCTTCAGACGCTCCAGCTTCTCGCGGATCCTGATCTCGAGGCCGCGATCGACCGGCCTGTAATAGCGTCGCCCCGCTAAGGCATCCGGGAGATAGGTCTCTCCGGCCGCGTAACCCTCCGGCTCGTCGTGGGCATAGCGATAGGCCCGTCCATGTCCCAGCGCCTTGAGCAGCTTGGTCGGGGCATTGCGCAGATGAACCGGCACATCGAGCGAGCCGGACGACCGTGCATCGGCCAGCGCCTCGTTCCAGGCCAGACAGACCGCATTGCTTTTGGCTGCGCAGGCCAGATAGACGACCGCTTGGGCGAGCGCCAATTCGCCCTCCGGCGAGCCGAGACGCTCTTGAGCCTCCCAGGCATTGAGCGCCAGGTCCAGCGCGCGCGGATCCGCGTTGCCGATGTCCTCGCTGGCCATCCGCACGATGCGCCGCGCCACGTAAAGTGGATCACAGCCACCGTCGATCATCCGGGCCAGCCAATAGAGCGCCGCGTTCGGGTCCGACCCACGCACGGACTTATGCAGTGCAGAGATCTGGTCGTAGAAGATATCACCGCCCTTGTCGAAGCGTCGCACGCTGCCGGCGATGACCTCGGCGATGGTGCCCGGCGCGATCTCCTCGCCTGCTGTCATACCGACCGCCAGCTCAAGCAGGTTAAGCGCGCGACGGGCGTCGCCGTCGGCACTGCGGGCGAGCAGATGAGCGGCCTCGTCGGTTACACGCAATCGACGGTCGCCGAGCCCTTGAACGGGGTCCGCGAGGGCACGAGCCAGGACGCGCTCGATCTCTTCGGTGTCCAGGGCATGAAGCAAATAGACGCGCGCACGCGACAGCAGTGCATTGTTCAGCGCGAAGGACGGATTCTCGGTCGTGGCCCCGATAAACGTGAGGGTGCCGTCTTCGACATGCGGCAGGAAGGCGTCCTGCTGGGCCTTGTTGAAACGGTGCACCTCATCGATGAAGAGCAGCGTGGGTCGCTGCTCCCGATCGCGTACCGCTCGCGCCGTCGCAACGGCATCGCGGATATCCTTCACGCCCGCGAGTACGGCGGACAGACTGAGGAAATGGGCACCGGAGACCCGCGAGATGAGACGCGCGAGCGTGGTCTTGCCCGAGCCGGGCGGCCCCCAGAAGATCATCGAATGGAGTTGGCCCGATTCGATCGCCTCACGCAAGGGCTTGCCCGGCGCAAGCAGGTGCTGCTGACCGAAGAATCCCTCCAACGTGGCCGGGCGCATCCGCTCGGCGAGTGGTGCATCAGTCATTCTGAACCACGACCAAAGCGGTAGAGACCGGTTCGCTGGTGTCTGACATTCGGCAGTACGCAAGATCTTTGCGGCGAACGGTGTTCAGAAACAAAATGAATCTCCTGAAGCGCGTCCCCGCCGACGCCGGTTGAACCCCGCAATACCGATCGCAAACGATCAACAGCGCATACCGGACCGGACGCGCTTCAGTCGAAGGAGAGGAAATCGTCCATCGCCCCCTGCTCCATCTTGAACAGATCCGAACTGAGTTTGGCGTTGCGCTCCGCCCCCGTGAAATTCAGCCGGGTCGTTTGTCCGAAGCTGTCCTCCATGATGAGGCTTTCCAGGTTGTCCTTGCCGAATCCGAGCTCGATCCGAACCACGTCGGTATCCTGTGCCTTGGGGATCAGCTCGACCCAAGTCCGGCCGTCCGTACTTTCCATCGGCGACGCCTCGAAGTGTTTCTCGATCGGCCCGCCGTCGGCCAGAAGCAGGGCCGGGGTTCCGCTCAGCGCGCGGCTCTGGCTCTGATGCGAGACTTGCTTGAGCTCCAGATCGTGGAGATAGACGCGGCTGCCGTCGGCGATGATGACTTGCCGATTCGGCGTGCTGTATTCCCAGCGGAACCGGCCGGGACGCTGTAGGTAAAGGGTGCCGCGCGACTCCATCATCCGGGTGCGCTCGGCATTGAAGGTGAACTGCTCGAAGTCCGCGCGCAGGCTGCTGAGTCCGGCGAGGTAGTCGTTGACCCGCTTCGCACCGTCGGCGGCGTTTGCGGTTGTCGTCCCGCACAGGAGGATCAGCGGGAAGAACAAGGTGAATAGGACGGCTCGCAAGCACGATGGTCGACCGTGGGATTGCAGCCGCCTCGGGGGGTGGCCGGGTCGATCGACCGCTGGGACGGAATCTGTCATATCAAATCCTGCAATACAGCTGTTTGAATCACGGAAGACACGAAAAACCACCGAAGATTCAAAATCAATCCTCGATAGGCGGCGGCGCGAGGACCTCGCGGTTACCGTTGGTCTCCGCGGCGCCCACGATCCCGATGCGCTCCATCTCCTCGATCATACGAGCGGCTCGGTTGTAGCCGATCTTCAAACGCCGTTGTACCCCCGAGATAGAGGCCCGCCTGCTCTCCACGACGATCTGGACCGCCTCGTCGAACAGGGGATCCGTGTCCTCGGTGTCGCCGCGCGGCTCGGGGTCGATACCCGGCAGCACTTCGGTCGGCTCGCGCAGCACGTCCTGCAGATACTGGGGCGCACCGAACTGCTTGAGGTGCTCGACGATCCGATGCACCTCGTGATCGTCGACGAAGGCGCCATGTACGCGCTGCGGGATGTTGCCGCCGGGCGGGAGATAGAGCATATCGCCGTTCCCGAGCAGCTGCTCGGCGCCCATCTGATCCAGGACGGTGCGCGAGTCGATCCGTGATGAGACCTGGAAGGCGATGCGGGTCGGGATATTGGCCTTGATCAGCCCGGTCAGGACGTCGACTGACGGCCTCTGTGTGGCGAGCAGGAGATGGATGCCGGACGCACGCGCCTTCTGCGCCAGACGTGCGATCAGCTCCTCAACCTTCTTGCCGACGACCATCATCATGTCTGCCAGCTCGTCGATCACCACGACGATGTAGGGCAGATGCTCCAGGGCCGGCACCTCGATACCCTGCTCCGCAGCGAAATCGGCGGCGATGGTGGGATCCGGGATGGTTTGCCCTTGTGCCGCCGCTTCGGCAATCTGGCGGTTGTAACCGCCGATATTGCGCACCCCGAGCTTCGCCATCAGGCGATAGCGGCGTTCCATCTCCCCGACACACCAGCGCAGCGCATTGGCCGCTTCCTTCATGTCGGTCACGACAGGTGTGAGCAGATGGGGGATGCCCTCGTAGACCGACAGCTCGAGCATCTTCGGATCGACCATGATGAGCCGCACGTCCTGCGGCCCGGCCTTGTAGAGCAGGCTCAGGATCATGGCATTGATGGCCACCGATTTACCCGAGCCGGTCGTGCCGGCAATCAGGACGTGCGGCATCTTGGCCAGATCCACGACCACCGGCAGACCGGAGATGTCGCTACCCAGACCCAAAGTCAGGGGCGACTTGGCATCCTGATAGGTCGCCGAGCCGAAGGTCTGACGTAGAAAGACCGTCTCGCGCTGCTGATTGGGGATCTCGATGCCGATCACCGACTTGCCCGGGATGACCTCTACCACGCGTACACTGATGGTCGAGAGGGCGCGCGCCAGATCCTTCGCCAATCCTGTGATCTTGCTGACCTTGATGCCGGGCGCAAGCTCCAGCTCGAAGAGTGTGACGACGGGACCAGGGTAGACGGCCACGACCTGGACCTGGACGCCGAAATCGGCGAGCTTGAGCTCGACCTGTCGCGATAGATCCTCGATCTGCTCGTCCGAGTAGGCTCGCCCGCTCGGACGCGGCAGATCGAGCAGGTCCAGCGGCGGAAGACTGATCTCGTCGGTCCGGCCGGTTGCTGCGTGGGCGACCGATGGCGCCCGTATCGAAGGGGCCGGGGCGGCGGGAATCGACAGCTCCGGCCTGCTCACCGGGCGCGGGACCGTCTTGATCCGCGGTGCCTCCGCCGGCACGGGTTTCTGACCACGCTTGAGATCCTCGAGTGAGAGGGTCTCGGGCTCCGCCATGGCCTCACGGACACGCCGCGGCAATCCCTCTAAACGACGATCGGGCCGCTCGCCGGCCTTGTGCCCCGGCGCTTCGGAGCTCGGCGCTTCGGAACCGGACGCATGCTGCGAACGCATCGATCGTCCATCCGATGGCGTCGGGGCATCGATCAGGTTCAATGCCTCGGGAAGCCCGGATGACTCCCCTGCTGCGGCAGCCTGCCGACGCAACACCAGCCCCCTCCGGGCGCCCTGCACGACACCCGTGATCCAGCCCGCAGCCTGCAAAACGGCAGCGCCCGTATTGTCGACCACCCTCAGCCAGGAGATCCCGGAGAACAGCGTGACGCCCACAAAAAGGGCGCCACCGAGCAGCAGATCGGTGCCCGTCGTGTTGAAGGCTGCGCGCATGTTGTCGCTCACGAGCAGGCCCAGACCACCGCCGGCCCCGTTCGGCAGATCGACGCCGAGGTCCGCGAGGTGAATCGCGGCATAACCGCACCCGGCCAGGATGGTGATGAAGAACCCGATCCAGCGCAACGCCAAGATCCAGGTGCGAGGCGCCGGCTCCTCGCCGCGACCGCGAAACACCAGCCAGGCGCTCCAGCCGACCATCACCGGGAGCAGATAGGCGAAGAACCCGAACAGAAAGAGCGTGACATCGGCAAACCAGGCCCCGGCCCGGCCGGCCGCGTTGCTGACCTGCGACACATCGCCGACATAGGACCAACCCGGGTCATCGGGGGAGTAGCTGGCCAGGGCAAGCACCAGATAGAGCGCCACGACCATGAGGGTCCACATGGCGCCCTCGCGGAGCGCTCGCTCCACGTAGTCGCTGAACGTCAACTGCCCGTATCGTGTCGCCTGCGCCATGACTCTCTCCGAAATTTTGGCTCCCTATAATACCGTTGCTAGCGCTTCTTAGGGTAGTTTCGATGTTCGATAACGGCTTCGACCTGCCGGATTCCGGGGCGGCGATCGCACCGACCGTCAGCCGGATATCCGGTCATCCAGGTGATGTCTCGTCGGTTGCACCGGTCAGCCAAGCCGGAACGGGCTCGACCGGCGAGCTCACGGCGAGGACCGGACCCAAGGAAGCGATCTGCTCGTTGGCCTTGCGCATCCAAACCTTAAGGCGCTGGCGGTCCATCAGACCCAGCCCGCCCGGTCGGCTCTGGCCGGCGGCCCAGAAGCTCGCTGCCAGGTGATCGACCTTGCGCATCGTGGCCGCGTGCAGCTCGGGGAGCTCGATGAAACGGGCGCCGACGGCCTCCGCAGCTGCTCGGGCCTGAGAGTTCCGAAACGCCGAAAAATCCTTCCCGCGACCGTAGTTCTGCACCACAACATAGTCAGCCGCGTCACCGTAGCGGTCGACGAGCCGCTGGAGCAGACCGATACCGTCGGCACCGTCGTCCATAACATGCCAAAAGACGACTCCGACCCCTTCGTCCGCGGCGAGCGTCAGGAAGTCGTTCTGATCGATCCAGCGGAACAAGGGGGCCGAGGTCTGGGCCGCCAGGTCCACCAATACATTCTGAGGCGCCGCAAGCGCAGCCTCCATCAGCTGGTCGGCATCCTCGAAGGAATCCAGCAGGACGGATCTGGAATAGTCGCCGTAGAATCGGAGCATCGCCCCGTGGGATTGGTCGGTGTCGAAGACCGTAAAGGGTTGGTTGCTGTCGATATGGTGCTGCGCCAACAAACGGGCGAGCACGGATTTACCGACCCCGCCCTTCTCCCCGCCGATGAAATGGATCTTGCTCATGCGTCGTTGCTCCAGGTGTGCGTGTGATTGGGCGCGGAGCATGCACCGAGGAAGAGCGTCTCGCAAGGGCCGACCGACGGCTGCCTCTCGGTGTCGTGGGTAATGCCGAGCCCCGCGAGTCACACGGCAACGCGGGGCAGGTTGCGGCCCGTCGGCGCCATTGCGCTCGATGCGTCTTCAGGCGTCGATCGAACCGTCGGCGTGCCGCACCAGCCGTCCGATGCGCCGTCCCTCTGCATCGAGCAGCTCGAGCTCCAGGGGCATCTGACCGATCGCATGGGTCGCGCAGGACAAACAGGGATCGTAGGCCCGGATCGCGACCTCGATACGGTTGAGCAAAGGCTCGGTGAGCGCATGCCCGTCGAGATCGTCGGCCGCAACGCGGCGGATGGACTCGTTCATCGCCTGGTTGTTGTTGGTGGTGGACACGATGAGGTTGGCGCGGGTCACCAGCCCATCGGAATCGATCTCGTAGTGATGGAAGAGCGTCCCGCGCGGGGCCTCCAGCACGCCGATGCCGGTGGTTTGCAGCTCGCCCTCGCGGCGCAGGTCGGTGCCCTGCAGGTCGGGATCGGCGAGCAGCTCGCGGATCGCCTCGGCGCAGTGCAGCAACTCGATCATCCGCGCCCAGTGCGTCGTCAGCGCCGCCTGAAGCGGGCGACCCTCGCCGGCGGCCGCGAAGTCCTGACGCTCCTGCTCGGCGAGCGGTGTATGGAAACGCTCGCAGTTGTTGACGCGCGCGAGCGGTCCGACCCGATACCAGCCCTTCTCCGGCCCCAGCGCGACGATGAACGGAAATTTCATGTAGCTCCAGGACTTGATCTCCTCGTGGAGCAGCTCCGCGTAACCCTGATCGTCCGCATGATCGAAGAGGGTCTCGCCCTGCGGGCCGCGCGCGCGCAGCCCGCCGTCGTAGAGCTCGAAGCCGCCGTCCGGGGAGACGAGACTCAGCGTATTGGCATCCACGTTGGCAAAGCGATAGTGAAAGTCGGCGCGCGTGAGGATGATGCGCTTGATAAGCTGAACCCCCTTCTCGGCCCAGTCGACGATGCGGTCGATGTCGGCCAGGAGGAAATCACGCTCCTCGAGGCTCACGTTCTTGTTGACCCCGCCCGGCAATGCACCCGTACCGTGGACCCGTTTGCCCGAGGTCACGCGAATGACCTCTTGACCGAATTTGCGCAGCAACACGCCCTCCATGGCGATCTCGGGATGATCTCGGATCACGCCGACGATGTTGCGGTGGGCCACCGCGTCGTCGATGCCGAACAGCAGATCGGGCGAGGAGAGATGGAAGAAATGCAGCGCGTGGGATTGGAGCACCTGCCCCAGATGCATCAGGCGGCGCACCTTCTCCGCCGTCGGCGTCAAGCGATCCACACCGATGAGACGATCGCACGCCTTGGCCGCGGCCAAATGGTGGCTGACCGGACAGATCCCGCACAGACGCTGCACCAGCACCGGGAGCTCCCAATAGGGCCGGCCCTGGATGAATTTCTCGAAGCCACGAAACTCGACGATATGCAGCCGCGCCTGTTTGACGTGGTCGTCCTCGTCGAGCAACAGGGTCACCTTCCCGTGACCCTCGACGCGGGTCAGAGGCTCGATACAGACCCGCTTGAGGGTCTCGGGGTGCCGGGCGGTCTCCAGATTCTTAGTCATGGTAAAAACTCGGGCGGGTTCGGGGTTCGGGGTTCGGGGTTCGGCATTGAGGTTACTGGACCCCCGACCTCACCCTCTGAACCGATTCCAGAGCGAGACGCTCATTTTCGAGTGATCTCGACGTTTCGTTCATCCACAACCCTTAGCGGGAACGCGGTTTACAATAAATTATTTTTCAATGTCTTAAACCGCGCCGACTCCAACGCTCGTCAGGTCTGCCGGGGCCGATCCCATCCAATAACGTCGCATACCGCGCAGTGCGCGGTTTAATCGAAATGAATCTGCGTGTAGGGAAACGCGATCGGCCTCCCCTCCAAAAACTCGGTGAGGAAGGTCCAGATGGCATCGGCCGAGGGCGGGCACCCGGGCAAGAAGTAGTCGATCGCAACCACCTCGTGGATCGGATGCACCTGGTTGAGGAGCAGCGGGATCTCGGGGTCGTTCGGGATGCCCGGATTGTGCACCCCGACGCCGTCGCAGTAGGACTCGCGCAGGCACTCGGCGAGACTGAACTGGTTGCGCATCGCCGGGATCCCGCCGTTGACCGCACAGGCGCCGACGGCGACCAGGGTCTTGCAGCGACGCCGAAACTCGCGCAACACTTCGACATTCTCGGCGTTGGCGACCCCGCCCTCGATCAGACCCAGATCGCAGTCGCCGAGTGTCTTGATGTCGGTCAACGGGGTGCGATCGAAGGTGACCAGATCGACCAGCTGCAGGATGCGCTCGTCGATGTCCAAAAGGGACATATGACAGCCGAAGCAGCCGCAGAGCGAGGCGGTCGCGACACGGGGCTTCTCGGCCATCAGACCACCTCCTCCTCGTGTGCCCGGACGTCGCCGACGATGCTGATGGGCTCGCGGTCGTAGAGACGCTCGCCGATCGGGGTCTCGTAGCCTCGGCCCTTCGGCAGGATGGCACCGGTGGGACAGACATGGGCCGCCTTGTCGGTCGCGGCAAAGCTGGAATCGCCCAACAGGCCACTGTGCGAGTCGATCACCAGATGGCTCTCGAGGCCCCGACCGCTGATGGCGAAGACACGCTTGCCGTCGTGATCGCGGCTGGCCCGCACGCACAGCTCGCAGAGGATGCAGCGGTTGAAGTCGATGACGACGTCCGGGTGCGAGGCATCGACCGATCGGCGCGGGAAGAAGTGGGTGAAGTGCGGCGCGAGCATCCCGGTGTAGTAGGCGACCGCTTGGAGCTGACAGGCCCCGCTCTTCTCGCAGGCGGGGCAGACGTGGTTACCCTCAACGAAGAGCATCTGCAGGATGGCCCGGCGCGTCTCCTGAATCGCCTCGGAGCTGTTGTCGACCTCCAGGCCTTCGCTCGCCGCGGCGGTGCAGGCCGAGACCTGACGACCGCCGATGTCGACCACGCAGACACGGCAACTGCCGTGCGGCGCAAACTCCGGGTTATGGCATAGGTGCGGGATGTAAACCCCGGCGGCGAGCGCCGCATCCATGATGGTCTGGCCGGTCTCGAAGGGGATCTCGCGGCCGTCGAGCTTAAAGGTCTTGCTCATGCGGACACCTCCGAGCCGTCGCCGATATGGGCCCCGATGTCGTCTCGACCCGTGAGTGCGCGGGCCTGCGACAGCGCCGCGTCCAGATCGAAGGACGGGGTGTGTGACGCGCGCGCTAGGCGCCGACCGTAGATCAGCGGGAATTTGTCGAGCGTGTTGACCACATGGTTTGGCGCCGTATGACCCAAACCGCAGTAGCTCGCGCGACGCATCACGGTGCCGATCCGGCGCATCTCGCTCAGGTCGTATTCCGAGCCCTGGCCCGCGGCCACCTTCTCGACCAGGTTGCGCAGGAGCGCCCCGCCGACCCGACAGGGGGTACAGAAGCCGCAGCTCTCGTGTGCGAAGAAGGCCGCGAAGTTGCGGACCATGTCGAGCAGGTCGCGGCTGTGATCGAAGATCATGAAGGAGCCGGCGGTCGGCAGGTCCTCGAAGGCGATGATGCGATCGAAGTCGGCCGGCGAGAGGGTCGCACCCGCGGCACCCGAGATCTGAACCGCCTGGGTATTCTCCGCACCGCAATCGGAGAGGACCTGATGGACCGGCGTGCCGAAGGGATACTCGTAGATACCGGGGCGCGCGCAATCGCCGCTGACCGAAAGGATCTTGCTGCCGGCGGACTGATCGGTGCCTTCCCCGCGGAGCCAATAGCCGCCCCACTGAACCACCCGCGCGGCGGCGAGGAAGGTCTCGACGTTGTTGACCACGGTGGGCTGATCGTCGAAGCCGCTGGTCACCGGAAAGGGCGGGCGCTTACGCGTCACACCGCGCTTACCCTCGAGCGACTCGATCAACGCCGACTCCTCGCCGCAGATGTAGGCGCCCGCACCCAGGTGAATCTCGATGTCGAAGTCGAAGCCGTCCGCACCGAGGATGCGCGTGCCGAGCAGACCTTCGGCGCGGCGGCGCTGGAGGACCGACTCGAGATGCGGCAAAAGGTAACGATACTCGCCGCGGAGATAGAGGAAGCCGCGACGGGCCCCGATAACCCCGGCGCAGACCGTCATGCCCTCGATGACCAGGTCCGTGTAGTCGGTCAGCAGGACGCGATCCTTGAAGGTGCCGGGCTCGCCCTCGTCCGCGTTGCAGACGACGTAACGATCGGTCCCCGGGGCCTCGCGGCAAAAGCGCCATTTGAGTGCGGTCGTGAAACCCGCCCCGCCGCGTCCGCGCAGCCCCGAGCGCTCGACCTCGGCGAGCGCCGCTTCCGCACCCGCATCGAGAAGTCGACGAACGGCGGCGCCGTCGGTCGCCGGATTACCCAGGAGCAGTCCGCGCCGACGGATGTTGTTTTCGACCCGGAAGAACTCGCCCGGCCAACGCTCGAGCGGGATGCCCTCCTGCACCAGATCCGCGATGCGATCGACCCGCTGCGCATCCAGGTTGGTGACGGCTTGGCCGTTGACCAGGAGTGCGGGGCCTTGGTCGCACATCCCGGTACAGGAGGCGAGACCGACGCTCGCGCGCCCGTCCGGGCGGACCAGGTCGCGGCCCCACGCCGGCAAACCCGTCAAGCCGAGACGCTCGATCAACAGACGGATCAGACGCCGGCTGCCCAGCATCCGGTCGGTGATGTTGTCGCTGAAACGGATCTCGAAGGCGCCGCGAGGACGGTCGTGCAGGAAGGCGTAGAAGGCGATGGCAGCGCGCACCTGGGTGCGCGTGACATCCAATGCCACGGACAAGGCCTCGACGGCCGCGTCGGGCACATAGGAAAAACGCTGCTGGACGCGGATCAGATGCTGGAGCAGGTGCCGCGGATCTCGGCCATGGGTTGCAAGCGACTCCGCCACGAAACCCTCGACCGTGACGGTTGCGGACGCATTCATCGGCACCTCCCGCGAGCTTGAGCATCGGGCTGGACATCGTGCTGCCTCATGGCAGTATAGAACATGGTGACGAGGCCTTACGGCCGTCCGGCTCGGCCGATCGCGCCGGGCGACCCGGACAGTAGAAGCCGAGACGCATCGCCCCGACCACGTTCACTTCCGGAAGCATCGGCTCCGGCAAACCGGCACGACCTCGACCCTCGACACGCAAATCGCACATCCTCATTGACGGAGTCGCGCGCCATGACCCGAAAGCTTGCCGGCTTCAACCTCCCCGGCCCCTTCCGGACGGATCAGCTCAAGCCCGGCGACCCCTACGAGCTCTCGGGGGGACACCCCATCGCGTGCCTGCCGGTCGGGGGACGCGGCTCGCGGGCCAATCTGATCGGCGCCACCATCCTCGACACCGATCCCGACGTCGAATCCGCCGGTATCGACACCGGCTTCGCACTGACGCCCGACACCCTCCGCGCGCCGGATGTCGCGGTAGGCAATGTCACCGACGCGCCGGGCTGGCTGAAGGGCACGGCACCGCCGTTGGCGATCGAGTATGCGGACACCGGCCACGACGAAGCGGAGTTGACGGCCAAGATCGCCGACCTACTGGCCGCCGGAACGCGCCTGATTTGGGTCGTGCGGCTGATCGGCCCGCACCGCGTCGAGATCCATTCACCCGAGGGCGCGATGCAACTCGCCTATCCCGGCGAGGTGCTCGCAGCCCCCGGCATCCTGCGCAATCCCGTACCGGTCGCGGCCCTCTTCGACCGCGACGCCGCGCATGAGGTGACCTTACGAAATCTGTTGCAACGCAAGGGCTACCGTGATCTGGAGCACGTACGCAACGACGGAAAGATAGAAGGCAAGCTGGAAGGCAAGGCAGAGGTCAAAGCCGAGGGACGTCACGAGGGCGAGCTGGCAGCCTTGCGCGACGCACTCGTCCTGATCCTGGATCAGCGGGCCTTGAGCATCGGCCCCGAGCAACATGCAGCGGTTCGGGAGTGCGTCGATCCCGACCAATTACGCCGATGGCTGCGACTGGCGATCGGCGCCACCTCGGATTCCGAGATCTTCGGGGCGTCGGCGAACGGCGCCTGAGCAACGACCGGACGCCGGCATCGAAACTCAGACCACCGCATCCACATAAAACCACCGACCCTCCTCGCGCACGAACCGGCTGGTTTCATGGAGACGATGTGCGCGGCCGCCGACCTTGTAGCGGGCCACGAATTCGACGATCCCGTGCCGATCACCCGCACCGCCTGACTGGACGCGACGCACCTGAAGGCCGAGCCAGCGTGGCGGCTCGCTCTCGAGATTAAGCATCGCCGGCCGCGTCGAGGGATGCCAGGTGCGCAACAGATAATCCGACCGCCCCCGGACGTAGGCGACATAGCGCGAGCGCATCAGGGCCTCGGCGGTGTCCGGACGCAGATCCGCGTCCAAATAACGTCCGCAACAGGCCGAATACTCCGCCGGTGCGCCGCATGGGCAGCGTTCGAGAGGGTTCATTGACTTAATTTCACCCGACATCCGCGACCCAACGCCTTGGGAAATAAATTGACATAATATTTTTCGCGACACCACTTGACATCCGCCGCGACGGATTCTACTTTACATAACGCAGACGCTCGCAAGGGGTCTGCAGAAACCGCGGTTCACGAGAACGCGCAACTTCCATATTGCTCAATCGAGGATATGTCAATGACAAACATCGACTTTTCACCACTCTTCCGCTCCATGATCGGCTTCGATCGGATGTCGTCCGCGTTGGAGACGGCCTACCGCTCCGAGCCCGGCGGCTATCCCCCTTACAACATCGAGGCCAGCGGCGAGAACGACTACCGCATCACCATGGCGGTCGCCGGTTTCACCGAGAAGGATCTCACCCTTGAGGTCAAGGAAAACATCCTGACCGTTTCGGGTGCCCGGCCGGATGACGAGGACAAGGGTCAATCCAAGTTCCTCTATCGCGGGATCGCCAACCGCAACTTCGAGCGCAAATTCCAGCTCGCCGACTATGTGCGGGTCCTGGATGCACGACTCGAAAACGGCCTCCTGCATGTCGACCTGCGTCGCGAGATCCCTGAGGCGATGAAGCCCCGCAAGATCGAGATCCGCGGCGAAACGGGCCGATATCTCGAGGGCGAACCTCAAAAGACCCAGGCCGCTGCCTGATTCGTGAGGCGGAGCGTCCACGCTAAGGGCCATAGATGCATCAACCGTCGAGCTCACTCGACGGTGAGCATCTCGCTCTGAGCGCGGCTTCGCTCGATCGTAAAACAAGCCGGGCTGTCGCCCGGCTTACTTTTGTGCGCGCTGCGACGTGGCTCCGATACGCGCTTCCGTCAGGAGCAAGATTCCCGCCCGACGCGCGATCACCCGACAGATTGAAAGCCTTTGCGCCCTTCGCGCCTTTGCGGTTCAAATAAGCCCTTCGATCAACCCCTCGACATCACGATCGTACCCATGCGTTTCTCCGTTTCGATCCGTCTATGCTGGATCTTGCTCGCCTTCTCCAGCGGCACCGGCAGCGCCGGCGCGGCCCTGCCTCTTCAGGTCGCGGGTGAACCCCTACCGAGCCTCGCCCCAATGCTCGAGCAGACCGTACCGGCCGTCGTCAATATCTCCACCGTCACGCGAATCGAGGCGGCCGAGCATCCGCTGATGCGCGACCCCTGGTTCCGCCACTTCTTCACGATCCCGCCCGAGCATCGGCATCGCGAAGAGAACAGCCTGGGCTCGGGGACCATCGTCGATGCCGAGCGCGGCCTCGTGCTGACAAACCACCACGTCATCGCCAAGGCACGCGAAATCCGGGTGACCCTGCACGACGGGCGAACGCTGGTGGCCGAGCTGATCGGTGCGGATTCCGAGACCGACATCGCGGTCCTGCGCATCCCGGCCAAGGACCTGGTCGCCTTGCCAGTGGTGAACTCCGACGCGCTCAGGGTCGGCGACTTCGTCGTCGCGATCGGCAATCCCTTCGGCCTGAGCCAGACCGTCACCTCCGGCATCGTCAGTGGACTCGGCCGCTCGGGTCTGGGGATCGAAGGCTACGAGAGCTTCATCCAGACCGACGCCTCCATCAATCCCGGCAACTCGGGTGGTCCGCTGGTGAACCTGCGTGGGGAACTAGTCGGCGTCAACACGGCGATTCTCGCGCCGGGCGGCGGAAATATCGGGATCGGTTTCGCGATTCCGGCAAACATGGCGGGGGCCGTCATGGAGCAGCTCGTGGAGCACGGGTCGGTCCGCCGAGGTCTTTTCGGCGTTGCCATCCAGGATCTCACGCCCGAGCTCTCCGCCGCGCTCGGCATCGCGGGACGCGACGGGGCCGTGGTCAACGCGGTGGAGCCCGACTCGGCCGCCGCCGCGGCCGGCCTTCAGGAGGGCGACGTCATTCTTACCGTCAACGGCGCCGCCGTAAAAGGGGCCGACGATCTGCGCAACCGATTCGGTTTGTTGCGCGTCGGCGCACGAGTAGAGCTCGAGATCTCGCGCGGGGGCAAGACCCGCCGGATCAAAGGGACCATCGCCGACCCCTACGAGGCCTTCGTCGAGGGGCGTCGTGTCGCACCCGAACTGGCGGGAGCATTGCTCGGCGAGCTCGATCGCCGAGGCGGTATACCGGCACTCCCGGTCGGGACCGTCGAGCCCGGCAGCCCCGCATGGAACGCCGGTCTTCGCGAGGGCGATCGGCTGCTCCAGGTCAACGGCCAACGGGTCGCGAGCCTGCAAGACGTTGTACAGATCCTGCGCCAAACCGGAGACATCCTGAATCTGCGCGTCCAGCGCGGCGATGATCTGGTCGTCCTGGCCCGGCGCTGATCGAGCGACGAGCGAGCGATTCGGATCGAAATTTGGCCTCCCGTTGATCTGGATCCGGTTGCATCTGCCGGATTTCGGTCCATGATTAGGCGAAATTGCATTGACAATTGTCTAGTCGGACGAGTGATACGTCCGAAACGACCCCGAACACGGACCAAAAGCCATCGGACAGGCATAAAACCACCAAAGCAGTATCAGGCCACCCGCAGGGTGGAGGAGCACGCAATGTCAGCCATGCAGATCGCCGGACGGCAGCTCGAGGTCAACAAGCAGGGCCATTTGGCCTATTTCGACGATTGGGAGCCGTCGGTTGCGACGGCCTTGGCCGAAGAGGAAGGTCTGAGCCTGACCGAATGCCATTGGGCGGTCATCAATTTCCTTCGCGAGTACTACGCAACCCACGAGATGCCGCCCTCCCCGAAGGTCATCATCAAGACCGTCGGCGCGCATGTCTCACCCCATACACCCTGCTCGCGCAAGCACCTGGAAGGACTCTTTCCGAACGGAGGCTGCAAGCAGGCCTGTCGTCTTGCCGGGTTGCCGCGGTATTACTGCCATTCCTGCTAAACCGCGTCCGGAGCCGCACGTCTGGTTTGTGAATTGGATCGACGACGGCCGCAACAACGACTGTCGGAGCTGACGCGGTTTAGATTCGAAAGCTTTTGAAAATCTAGGCCGCGCTGCTCCGCCGATGCCTGTTGCGCTTACTGTCGCCAGCGCTAACTGCGGATCAGCGTACCGCGGGATTGTGCCGAGCCGAGCGAGGCACAAGACGCCGCTGGCAGCATGCAGCTTCAGATCGGATAGGGCAACCGACCGTAAATCCGGCTCAGCACGCGCAGCCGCTCCGCTGCGTCGTCCGTCAACATGTCGTCGCGATAGCGCCAGAGCCAGTTGCCCTCGGAGGTGCCGGGACGGTTCATGCACGCCTCGGCAAGACCCAGGACATCCTGCATCGGAAAGAGCGCAAGCGCTGCGACCGACCCGAGCGCGCTGCGAATGAAATCCCAATGGATTTCGCTGCCGTCGCTGTTGAGATAAAGCATCGCGTTGTGTCGGGTCTCCGAGTCGCGCAGCGCCCACCATCCGAGCAAGGTGTTGTTGTCGTGTGTCCCGGTGTAGACCGCGAGGCTGGAACGATGATTGTGGGGTAGGAAGGACGAGCGTCCGAATCCGCCCTCGGTGTCCTCGAACCCGAATTGCAGGATCGCCATACCGGGCAGGTCGAGCCCGTCGCGCAAGGCCTCCACGTCCTCGGTGATGACCCCGAGATCCTCGGCGATCAACGGCAGCCCCTCCCCCAACGTCGCACGCAATGCGTCGAAGAGCGCCATCCCCGGACCCGGCATCCATCGGCCGTTGACGGCGGTCTCCTCCGCCGCCGGGATCTCCCAGTAACCGGCGAACCCACGGAAGTGATCGATCCGCACCAGGTCGACCAGCTCCAAGACCCGTCGCAGACGCTGCACCCAGAAGCTGTAGCCGTCGGCCGCCACCTTCGGCCAATCGTAAAGCGGATTGCCCCAACGCTGCCCGGTCGCGCTGAAATAATCCGGAGGCACACCGGCGACGACCGTCGGATGACCCGCTTCGTCGAGCTGAAACCATTCCCGATGGGTCCAGACCTCGCTCGAATCATGGGCAACGAAGATCGGCATATCGCCGATGAGGCGAACACCCCGGCTGTTGGCATAGGCGCGTAGCCCGGACCATTGCGTGAAGAAGAAGTATTGGATCAGGCGCTGGGCATCGAGCTCGCGCGCATGCGACTTACTCCAGCGGGCCAGGGCCTCCGGCTCGCGTCGCGCCAGGTCGGCACGCCACTCGGTCCAGGGACGATGACCATGGTGAACCTTCAGCGCATGATAGAGAGCAAAGTCGTCCAACCAGTCGGCATGCGCCCGCCGAAACAGGAGATAGTCCTCGCGATCGGTCTCGCTCGCATGCTCCTGGAAAGCATGCACCGCGCGTGCAATCAGCGCCCGCTTCCACGGGATGACGGCATGGAAATCGACCTGATCGCTCCAGAAATCCGGGACATCGAGATCGTCCGGGTCGAGCCAACCCGCGTCCACCAAGAGCTCCGGACTGATCAAGAAGGGGTTACCGGCGAATGCGGAGGTGCACTGATAGGGCGACTCGCCATATCCGGTCGGCCCGAGCGGCAACATCTGCCACAACCCCTGCCCCGCTGCCTCGAGAAAATCCACGAAACGTCGAGCCGAGTGCCCGAGATCGCCGATCCCGAACGGGCCGGGCAGCGATGTCGGGTGAAGCAAAATGCCGCTGGTGCGGTGCATGCCGTGACTCCAAAGTCTGGGCGAGGAATAAAAAGCATGAGTCTACCCAAAGCGCGGCCGAAAAGCCGCGCGGGATTGCTCGCGAGTTCTCACCGTCGATGATTTGAATTCAGCTACACTTTCTAAGTATTTTCCGCGCCGGACCGACATCGGGCGCTCGCTTCCACATAAGAGACGCGTCCAGATGTTCAAGCAAATCCGTCTGTGGGCCAACATTCTCCTGGTGATCGGCGCCGCAATTGTCCTGGCCATCACCACGCTCACGCTCGTGAGCCTGCACAATCTCGAGACCCTAAGCCGTCATTCGGAGGAGTCCGAGCTGCGTCAGTTCGCGGCAATGGTTCAGGCACGCATCCGCGATGACGTCGACTTGGCGGAGGCACTCAGCGTCCTCGTCGCCGAGATGCCGGAGGTCCAGGCGCGCTTCGCCGCGGGCGATCGCGGCTGGCTCGTCGAGCAGCTTCACCCGCCGTTCGAGGCCCTCGCGCGCGACTTCGGTGCGGTTCAGTTCCAGTTCCACACCGCCCCGGCCACGTCTTTTCTGCGGCTGCACATGCTGGAGAAGTTCGGCGACGACCTTTCGAGCTTCCGTCAGTCCGTGGTGGATACCAACCGCGATCGCAAGCCTCACCGCGGGTTGGAGCTCGGTGTTGCGGGTCTCGGCGCTCGCGGCGTGGTGCCGGTGTTCCGAGAGGGGCGCCACCTCGGCTCGGTCGAATTCGGCATGTCGTTCGGACAAGACTTCTTCGACGACTTCAAAGCAAGCTACGGCGTCGATGCGGCGCTCTATATTCTCCGTGACGGCGAGGCGGAGACCTTTGCAAGTACCCATGAAGGTCAGCCCTTCCTCGGCCCGGACGCGCTGAGCGCTGCGTTCGCCGGAGAGCCCCAAGTCGCGGAAATCGAGATCGGAACAACTCCGGCCGCGGCCTACGCGGAGATGATTACGGATTATTCGGGCAAACCGCTCGGCGTGGTCGAGGTAGCGATGGATCGCACCCGGCACGTTGCGGCCCTCGACGAGACGCGCATGCAGGCCATGATCATCGGCGTGCTGGTCGCGCTCTTCAGTATCGGGATCTCGTTGATCACGGCCCACGCCATGACCGCACGGATCCGCCGGCTGACCAACGAGATCGATCGTGTGACCAATGGCGATCTGAGCGGTGGCGACGCGATCGACGGCAAGGACGAGCTGGCGGACCTCGCCCGCGCGCTCGCGGGCATGCGCGAGCATCTCAATGCGTTGGTGACGGGCGTGGAGACGACCGCCTTCTCGGTCCACGCGGCATCACGCGAGATCGCGCAGGCGATCGACGGACAGGCCGCGACCTCCAGTCAGATGTCGGCCTCCGTGGCCGAGATCACCTCGACGATGGAAGAGCTCTCCGCCTCCTCGACCCAGATCGCGGAATACTCCGAGTCCGTCGTGAACATCGCCGGTCGGACCTATGACGACAGCCTTCGCGGCTCGGATGCCATGCAGCGTCTGGTGGAGAAGATGCGACGGATCGGCGAGGACAATCAGACGGCGTTGAACGAGATCCTCGAGCTCGGCACCCGCTCCAAGGAGATCTCCAAGATCATGCAGATCATCGATACGGTGGCCGATCAAACCAAGTTGATCGCCTTCAACGCTGCCTTGGAGGCATCCTCTGCGGGTGAAGCCGGAAAACGCTTCGGCGTTGTCGCCGCCGAGATCCGCCGGCTCGCCGACTCGGTGACCGAATCCACCGGAGAGATCACCGGGAAGGTCGCCGAGATCCAGGAGTCGATCAACCGGCTGGTGATCAGCTCGGAAAAAGGCTCCACCGGGATCCAGCAGGGAATCGCGGACTCGGCCAGCACGGCCGACATCCTCCAAGCCATCGTCGAGGCGGCGAGCGAGACCTCGACCTCCGCCCAGCAGATCAGTCTCTCCACGCAACAACAGCGCACCGCCAGTAGTCAGGTTGTGGTCGCCTTGCGCGAGATCGTTACCGCCAGCTCGGAAACCGCCGGTGCCGTGCGCCAGATTGCCGATATCGCGCGGGACATGAACGAGCTCGCCGGTGCGCTGCAGTCCAGCCTGGATCAGTTCGTACTCGAAGGAGCAAACACGCCGGCTGCCGCATCCGGTGGGTCGAGCGCGTCCTCATGACCGAGCACTCGAGGCCACCCGTACGGGTCCTGGTGGTCGACGACAGCCGCTCCGCAAGGAGCCTGATTCGCGCGTTGATCGAAACCGCGCCGGGGCTTGTCGTCTGCGGCGAAGCCGCGGACGGTCGGGAGGCGGTCGAAAAGACCCTCGCACTCAAGCCCGACGTCGTCACCATGGATCTTCAGATGCCCGAGATGGACGGGATGCAGGCGATCGAGGAGATCATGTCTCGTCATGCCGTGCCGATCTTGGTCCTTTCCGACCTGGCCGACGCCGCCAACGCAATGGCAGCGGTGGCACGCGGTGCACTCGAGGCCGCGCGCAAGCCGACCTTCGACGAGGGAGCGGGATTGGCGTCGCGCCTGCGCATCCTGGCCCGGATTCCGGTGATCCGCCATATCCGCCGCAACGGCGCACTCGTCGTCAAAGACGTGCCCGACGATCCGACACTCTCGGCTTGGCCTGAGACGCGAAGAGACACACCGCCGAGCCGACCCGGCTCGCCTGTCGTTGCCATCGCCTCCTCGACCGGCGGGCCTCAGGCCCTCGCTCGAATCCTACCGGACCTCCCCGCAGACTTTGCGGCCCCGGTTCTGATCGCACAGCACATCTCCGATGGCTTTGCCGTGGCAATGGCCGACTGGTTGGATCAACTCTGCGCGCTGCCGGTCAAGATCCCCGTCGAGGGCGAGGCGCTCCTGCCTGGGCGGGTCTATATCGCCGATTCGATCACCCACATGACGCTCGGTGCCGGCCGGCGCATCCGCTTGGAGCAGCGCGCCGAGTCCGACGTGTATCGCCCGAGCTGCGATCGGTTGCTGACAAGTGTCGCGGCGCAGGTCGGGCGCGATGCGGTCGGCGTGATCCTCACCGGGATGGGGCGCGACGGCGCACAAGGGATGCTCGCGCTCGCGAAGGCCGGCGGGACAACCATCGCCCAAGACGAAGCCACTTCCGTCATCTTCGGGATGAACCGCGAGGCGATCCTCGCCGGCGGCGTGCAGCTGACGCTGCCGCTCGATCTCATCGCGGACAAGCTCTGCATGCTGGCTGGTTGTGGCGCTGCCATCGGCGCCGGGGTTGCCTGATGCCCCTCCAGTCCTTCAAGGGTTTCGTCAAGGATCGCCTCGGGCTGCACTTCGGCCCGGACGCGGATGAACGACTCCGATCCCTCCTCGCGGGCAGGATGACGGCAACCGCCGCGGGATCGATCGACGCCTACCTGAAATCCGTCGCGGCCGATCCGGTCGAGCTCGGGCACCTGACCAGCTTGCTGACGGTCAAGGAGACCTATTTCTACCGTGAGCCAGATCATCTCGATCTGCTCGTGGAGCGGCTCGTGCCGGCGCGCCTGACCCAAGCCGAGAAGGGCAATCCGATCCGGATTCTCTCCTTGGGATGCTCCACCGGCGAGGAACCCTATTCGATTGCCATCGCCTTGCGCGAGCGTTACGGCGATCTCGCGGGGCGTCTGTTTAGGATCACGGCAGGCGATGTCGACGAAACCGCACTCGAGCGCGCCCGCACGGCGGTCTACAGCCCGTTCGCGTTTCGGGCCCTGCCCGCCGAGCTTCGCGATCGCTGGTTCTCGGCGCTTGACGGGACGCACCGACGCGTCGACGCGGCGATCCGCCAACAGGTCGATTTCATGTCCTGGAACCTGCTTGCGCCTGACTACCCGCCGGCGATGCAGGAACAAGACATCATCTTCTTCCGCAATGTGTCGATCTACTTCGACCCGACAACCCGCAAGGCGGTCATCGCGCGGTTGCGGGATCTGCTCAAGCCCCGTGGTCATCTGATCGTCGGTGCCTCGGAGACACTCGCCAACGACTTCGGACTGATGCGCCTGGTGGCGCTGGACGGCGTCTTCCTGTTCGAGCGGGCCCCGGTCGAGCCCTTGCAAGGGATCGCGGACCCGGGACTCGGTGGGCGCTCGGCCGCGGCCGGGAAGACGCGGCCGTGCGCCCGCCCGCCGCGAGCCGACCCAGTGCGATCCGACTCGGCCGATCGACGTGATCCGGGCTCGATCGACCTTCGCCCGGAAACAGCCGGCTCGATCGCGCCGGTCACGAACACGGTCGATCGAGAGCGCTACGAGAGGGCCCTGGCCTCGGCCCGATCCGAGCGTTTCGAAGAGGCGCTTCACCATCTCGGCCCGCTCTGCGATCCCCGGGACGCCGCCGCCGAGCATCTCTCGCTCCAAGCCCATCTGCTGCTCGAACGCGGCGACACGGCCAGCGCGGAAGCGGCCGCACGACGGGCCTTGACGCAAGATCCTTGGTCACTGGAAGCGCTCCTCTTGCTCGGGCGCTGCGCACTTCTGCGCGGCGACACACAGGAAGCGATCGGCGCCTTGCGTCGGGTGGTGTACGACAAACCCGGCTGCTGGAGAGCCCACTTCCAGCTCGCCGAAATCTATCGCCAGAGAGGCGAGCCCGTGCCGGCAGGACGCGAGTACCGGATCGTGCTGCGCCAGCTGCAGAACGATGCACTCGCAATGCAGAACACGGGCGCGCTGCCCTCGCTCCTGTCGGTGAAGGATCTGCGCTTCCTTTGCGAGACGCACCTGGCCCGTCTCGCCGAAACCGCGGCCTGAGCACCTCGTCGTGGCACTCGACATCACCAAATTCATCGGCCGTTTCGTCGACGAGGCGCGCGAGCATATCGCCCGACTCGAAACCGGACTCGCCAGGCTCGGGACGGCGGGCGATGGGGGCCGGGACGGCATCGACGCCCTGTTCCGATCCGCCCACACCATCAAAGGGTCTGCGCGGATGCTCAAGCTCGCGAGCATCGCCGAGACCGCACACCATCTCGAAGACGTGCTCGGGGTCTTACGCGAAGACAAGATCCAACCCGACCCGGCACTCGCGGCACTGCTGATGCGTGCCGTCGATGCGATCGGCGCAATGATCGAAGAGGTCGCCGCTTCCGGCGCGGGCGCGGCCTCCGGACCACCCGATCAGGCCCTATGCGAGCGGCTCACCCGGGCCGCTGCAGGTGATTGGTCGGAACCGGGTCCCCCGGCCATTGGCGAAACCGCAGTCGCGACCGCTGTCGATGCTCACGCAACGCCGGGCGCCCTCCAAGACCGAATCCCGCCCGGAGACCCCGCGCAGCCCTCGCCCGCGACCTCATCCGCGACACACCCGACGCCAAAGCCCCCCCGACCGACCGGCGCCGAGTTCCCACCAATCATCCGCGCACCCGAGAGCGTGCGCGTACGCACGGACAAGCTCGACGCACTGGTCAAACTGATGGGCGAGATGGTCTCCAATCAGGCGCGGCTCCGTCATGTACTGGGCGAGGCGCGCCGGCTCGATGCCGCGGCCGGGGCGCTTGCCGCCCGCGCCGTCGCCGAGACGGGATCCGCGTCGGCAGAGCTGGCCCATGCGCTGCACCGGTTCACGCTCGATCTGCGCGACCTGACGCTCGATCAGGAGCGGCTCGTCGGCGAGCTCAACGACCGCACACTCGGCATGCGGATGCTGCCTCTGGGTACGGTCCTGGACCCGATCGCCCGGGTGGCGCGCGAGCTCGGGCGCTCGCTCGGCAAGGAAATCCGGTGCGAGATCGACGGCAGCGAGATCGAGCTCGACCGCCAGATCATCGACCATCTCAGCGATGCATTGGTCCACCTGGTGCGCAACGCCGTCGACCACGGCATCGAGTCGGCCGAGGAGCGTCTGGCCGCCGGCAAGCCGGCGCTCGGGCAGATTCGTCTCGCGGCACGTCAGGAAGGCGGTGCCGTGCTGATCGCCATCAGCGACGACGGCCGCGGACTCGACCGCGCGCGCATCCTCGAGAAGGCAATCCAAAAGGGCCTGATCGAGACCGCCGCCATCCAAGCGACCGGGCAAGAGCTGACCGACGAGCAGGTCGCCGACCTCCTCTTCCAACCCGGCTTCAGCACCAGCACCATGATCACCGAGGTCTCGGGTCGCGGCGTCGGGATGGACGTCGTCAAGCGCGCCATCACCGACGACCTGCAGGGATCGGTCTCGATCAACTCTCGGCCGGGCGCCGGGACCACCCTGACGCTCAAGCTCCCGCTCTCTCTGGCGGTGATGCGCATCCTGCTGTTCGAAACGGCCGGGCACTGCTTCGGGTTGACCGCGCCGCACGTCTCCGAGCTGATCCGCACATCCCGCTCCGAGACGATTCAGGTCGCCGGACGCCCGGCGGTCGTGCTTCGCAACGAGCTGGTCCCCCTCATTCGCCTGGCCGATCTTCTGGGTTTGCCGGCCGAGCCGGCGGCACGACGGCGGCCCGGAGTCGACGAAGAGGCGCTCTTGGTCGTCGTCATCGGGGTGCGCCAGGCGAAGCTGGGGCTGGTCGTAGATCAGCTCGTTGACGAACGCGACATGGTCCTCAAGCCGCTGCCCGAGCACATGCGCGGCCGCGGTGCCTTCGGCGGCCTAGTCGGCGGCGTCGTCGTCACCGGCACCAACGCGCTGGTCAGCCTGCTTCAGGCCCCTGCCCTGCTGGACGCGGCACGACGCATCCGCGGCGAGGCGATCAAGGCGGCGGTGAAGGATTCGACGCCGCGGCACGCCGGACAACAGGGCCAGCGCGTCCTGGTGGTGGACGACTCGCTGAACACGCGCGAGATCGAGAAGGAGGTCCTGGAGGCGTCCGGCTACCGCGTCACCCTGGCCGAAGACGGTCTCGACGGCTGGCAGAAGGCCGTGGGCGGGCGCTTCGACGCGATTCTGACGGATGTGGAGATGCCGGGGTTGGACGGCTTTTCACTCACCGCCAAGCTGCGCGAGAACGAAAAATGCCGTTCCACGCCGATCATTATCGTCACCTCGCGTCAGACCCCCGAGGACAAACAGCGGGGCATCCAGGTCGGCGCCGACGCCTACATCGTCAAAGGCGATTTCGACCAATCGAATCTAGTCGACACTTTGCGGAATCTGCTCGGCTGATCACACACAGTTTTTAGGACTTCTTGTTATGCGTATCTTGATCGTCGACGACGACCCCTTCGCCGGAGCCATGGCCGAGGCCATTCTGGATGCAGAGGGACACACCTGCAGGCTTGTCGAGAGCGGCATCGAGGCCCTTGAGGCCCTCGGCGATGCGCAGAACGGATTCGACCTGATCATCTCGGACATGCACATGCCGCTCTTGAGCGGTTTAGACCTGTTTCGGGAGATGCGCGATCGAGGTATCGCCACACCCTTTGTTCTGCTGACCGGGGACGACCCGGAGCCGTTGCGCGCGCAGGTGCCCGGCCTTGCCGCCTGCCTGACGAAGGATGCATCGCTCGAGGCCACCTTGCCGGCAGCCGTCGCCGGGATTTAACGAGGACACCATGGTCGCCGAACGGGGAAACGCCCCTGCGCCCGCAGCACCGAACAAGGCCGAATCCTTTCAGATCCGCAAGGCGCGGCTGCGCGCATCCTTTCTGTCTCAGTTGCCGGGGCGCCTTGCCGATGCCCGCCGCGCCGTCGCCGAGCTGCGCCCGGGCGAGATCGATCACGCACATCTCGACGCGCTCTACATCCTCTTCCATACCCTGAAGGGCTCGGGCGCCACCTTCGGCTTCCGACAGATCAGCGACGCCGCCAAAGCCGCCGAGCAGACCGTGCGGAACGCCATGGACTCGGGCGCTCCGGTCGAGGCCGCGCTGCCGAACGCGCTCGAACGCATGATGGACGATCTGGACGCGCTGGCGCTGGCCGCCGATGTGCAGGTGGACCCCGACGTGGCTCCCGGATTCGAGCTCCCTCGGTCCGAGCCGGCAGCCGGACAACCGTCAGACGCACGCCCCGGACAATCGGCGGATCGCAGCCAGCGGATGGTCTATCTCTGCGACGACGACCCCGATCTCGCCGCGCAACTGGCCGGTCAGCTCGGATGCTTCGGCTATCGCGTGCGGGCCTTCACGAACCTCCCCGATCTGCGCGAGGCAGTCGAAGCCGAACGCCCGTCGGCATTGATCCTCGACGTCGTTTTCCCGGAGGACGAGAACGCCGGGCCGAGGATGCTGGCCGAGCTCAGAAGCGGGAAGCAGGCGACGATTCCCTGCATCTTCATCTCTTGCCGCGACGACTTCGGCGGGCGCCTCCAGGCGGTGCGCGCCGGCGGCAACGCCTACTGCACCAAGCCGATCAAGATGGTCGAGCTGCTGGAATTCCTCGATCGTCTCACCAACCCGCATCCGCCCGAGCCCATCAACGTCCTGGTGGTGGACGACGACCGCGAGCTGGCCCAGTTCCACGCAACGGTACTGGAAGAGGCGGGCATGGTCGCCAAGGCGGTGAGCGATCCGGAACAGGTGCTGGGTCTGCTCGACACCTTCGATGCCGATCTCGTGCTGATGGACATGTACATGCCGGACTGCTCCGGCCCGGAGTTGTCTCGGATCCTGCGCCAGATCCCGGGTCATGTGAGCCTGCCGATCATCTATGTTTCCTCCGAGACCGACGTGGAGCGCCAGCACAAGGCGCTCGCGGTCGGGGCGGACGGCTTTCTGACCAAACCGATCGAACCGGCCCGATTGATCGCGGAGGTCGGTCTGCGAGCCGAGCGGATGCGCATCCTGCACTCCCTGATGGTCCGCGACGGTCTGACGGGACTCTTCAACCACAACGCGATTATGCAGTTCCTGGGGGTCGCCGTGGCGAACGCGCGCCGTGCCGAGAAGCCCCTGTGCTTCGCCATGATCGACGTCGATCACTTCAAAGCGGTCAACGACACCTACGGCCATCCGACCGGCGACCAGGTCCTGATCGCGCTGAGCCGGACGCTGCGCCTGCGCCTGCGCGAGGACGACCTGGTCGGACGATACGGCGGAGAGGAGTTCGCGGTGGTCCTCAACGGCGTGGGCGCCGAGCAGGCCAAGCGTATCCTCGACGCCCTGCGCACGAGCTTCTGGAATGTCACCTTCTTCTCCGACGGACAGGAATTCCGCTGCACCTTCAGCGTCGGGGTGTCGGACTTTCCGACCTTCGACACGCCGGACGCCATGACCGAAGCCGCCGATCGGGCGCTTTATCGAGCCAAGAACGGCGGTCGCAACCGGGTCGAGATCGCGGCGGCGGAAGACGCCTTGCCCGAACCTGCGCCTGAATCGACGGGGACATCCCATGGATCTTGAGCGAACCGAATCGGAAACCATCGCGTCCGATCACGATGAGCTGGACATGATCCTGGATCGGCGACGCGGAGCCGGCGCACAGGTCGTCGAGGTGGAGACCGCCAAGGTCAAGCTCGTGATCTTCGTCGTCGGCGAGGCGTTGCTGGCCTTCCCGGCGCGCGTGTTGGTGGAAATCCTTCCGCTCACGACCATCCATTTCGTCCCCGGCTGCCCACCGGCCTTGGAGGGCGTCATCAATGTCCGCGGCGATATCGCCTCGGTGGTCCGCCTCGGCGATCTGCTCGGCCTGACGCATGCCCCGTCCGCGCGTCGCTCGGCCATCCTGCTCGCCCGGGGCACGCAGGTGCGCAGCGGCTTGCGGGTCGATCGGGTGGTCGACGTTCTGGACGTGACCGAGGCGTCCATCCAAGCCCCGCCAGACAGCTTGCCCGAGCCCCTGCGCGGGCTCGCAACCGGGGTGTTCGAGCATCAGGGACACGTCGTGATGCTGCTCGATCTGGATCGGGTGTTTCAGACCCTAGTGCCCGAGCAGCGGTGACGCGGATGGGGTGCAGACAAGAGCCTCGAAACGAGGGCGACGACGCCGGGATCGACTTGGTGGTCTTCAGCGTCGGCGCGCTGAGGTTCGCGGTTGCCTCCGAGCGCATTCGGGGCATCGCCGATCTCGCCGAGACGCCGGACATACGGGCGCCCGCATTGGCCGATCTGCTCGGCCTCGCGCGTGGACCCGACCCGGCATCGGCCCACACGGATGGAACGCGCGAGCGTCTGCTCCGATTCAGGCACACGTCGCAGGGCGGAGCGTCGGACGGGGCACAAACCACGGACGTGCGCATCGAGGAGCCGGTCTCGCTGCGGCGCGCACCGGCCGAGGCGATCCATCCACTCCCCGCACTCATGGAGACGCTGTCTGCACTGCCCTGCGTACGCGGGCTCGTCGCACTCTCGGCGACGAACGCGAGCGACCTCGCGATCCTGCTCGACCCTCTGCGGCTCCCGCGAGACCCCTGCACGACGCCCGTCGGCTCATGCATCGCGGCGCCCGCACGGATGATGCGCGATCGCACAGAGATCGACCAACGGCGACAGGGACCATGACAGACCGTCGCAACGGCAACCCGGGAAGCGCGAGCAGTGCCACCCTGCCGCCAATCGGACAGAACACTGTCGATGGCGTGCGCGTGCGCGCGGCCGAGGCCCTCGACAGCGGACGCTTCGATCTCGCCGACGAGATCCTGGCCGGCATCGCATCGACGGCCAAGCGCTGCAATTGGCCAAACCTGAAACGGCTTCCCCTGAATCGACCGAATGGGAACAAGTCATTCGTGGAGCGGCACGGCGAGGATCGCGACGACGAGGCGATCGCCCGCGCCGTGATCGCCTTGGGGCGCAGTCTCGGACTCGGGGTCATCGCCGAGGGCATTGAGACACGCGCGCAGCATGATTTCCTACGCAACGAATTCTGTGACGAAGGGCAGGGTTACCTGTATGGTCGATCCTTGGCGACAAGTGCTTTCCTGGAGAGTTGGTCCGTGACGGATACAGGCGAGCGCCTGTCGGCGGATCCGAGCCCGAACCCGACTCCCGATAACATTTCAAACAGGGCTATGAGAAGAGAATCACCGGTCGCCATGACCATACCCAGGAGCAACGTCGGCGTCCCCGCATCGAACTCGGCCGAAGAGTCCATGCAGAGGCATCCGGTCCCCACCGGAATCGAAGGGCTCGACTTCGTCCTCCAAGGTGGTCTCCCGTCCGGGCGACCCACCTTGCTGCGCGGCGCGGCGGGCACCGGCAAGACCGTCATCGCGCTGACCTTTCTCTGCCAAGGGATCGCGGCAGGCGAGACCGCGGTCTTCGTGACCTTCGACGAGGCCCCGGAAGCGCTCCTCGGCCACGCCGAGGGCTTCGGCTTTCCCGCCCGGCGCTATCTGGCCGAAGGACGTCTGCGCATCCTGGACATGCGTCCGGATCGCAACGATGTGCTAGTCGGCGAGACCATCGAGCTCACCGCTATCCTCGCCCGCATCGGTTTCGCGCTGGATAGTCTGGGTGCGACCCGTCTGGTGATGGACGCCGTCGACGGCATGGAAACCGGTTTTGCCGATCTGCCCAGCCTGCGCGGCGAGCTGACGCATGTCTTCGACTGGATCCGCGATCGCGCCGTGACCTGCCTCATTACGGTCGGCGAATATGCCGACTTCAGCACCCGCTACGGACTCGAGGACTATATCGCCGATTGCGTGATCGCCCTCACCCAAGAGGTCAACAACCGGGTGATGACGCGCGTACTGCGCGTGGTTAAACGCCGAGGTGCGGCGCACGGCTCCAACGAAAATCCCTTCCTGCTCGATCGCGGCGGGATCTTCCTGGTCCCGGTCACCGGCTCCGTCCTCAGCGCCAAGGTGTCCGACGCGCGTCTCTCCACGGGTATCCCCGGTCTCGACGCCATGCTGGGCGGCCAAGGTCCCTATAGGGGTTCGATCACGCTGCTGTCCGGCCAAGCCGGCACCGGCAAGACGAGCATCGCCTGCAGCTTTGCCCGCGCCGCCTGCGAGGCCGGGCTGTCGACCCTCTACATCAGCTTCGAGGAGAGCCTGGACGAGCTGATCCGCAACCAGCACAGTATCGGCATCGACCTCGCCCGCTATCACCGCACGGACAGCCGCGCGGTCGACGGGCTCGGCGCCCTGCTGCTTCAGCCGGTTCGCGCGGTGGAGCTGGGTCTGGAGGAGCATCTGATGCGCGTCATCCGCTCGGTGCGACAGCATCGCCCGGCGCTCGTCATCCTGGACCCGGTCAGCGGTTTGGCCGGTCGCAGCCGCGATCCGGTCGCCAAGGAGATGCTGCTGCGCCTGCTCTATCTGATCAAGGAAGAAGGCGTCACCACGGTGGCGACCGAGCTGCTCGGCGACGACAGCTCGGGCGTCAGTCATCTGGATGTCTCCTCCATCATCGACGTCTGGATCAAGCTGCGCCGACACGAAAACAACGGTGAGATGAACCGCCTGATCACGGTCGTGAAGGCCCGCGGCTTGCCCACATCGGACCAGGTCAAAGAGTTTCGGATGGGCAGCGACGGGCTGCGGATCGTCGACCCCTATCTCGGCGAGGGCGGCATCGTCTACGGCACCGCGCGCATGGCGCGTCAGGCGGAAGACGAGGAGACGATGGCCCAACTGCACCTCGACCTCGAGCGCGCACGCCAAATGCGCGCCGAGCTGAGCGAGATCCAGGCGGCCAACGAGCGTCTGGCGCGGGCCGAGCATGAGGTCAAGACGGCCGATCTCGACCGTCAAGTCGCCCAAATCGAGCGCCGCCTAGCGGGTGTCGAGCGCACGCGCGCCGCGGTCGGACGAGGGCGCACATGACGACGCACCTCCTGAGGCTTTATATCGCCGGGCGCACGCCCGCAGCCAATCGCGCCTTAGAAAACCTGGAACGGCTCGCCGTGGAGGTCGCCACGCCGGATCTGGTGATCCAGGTCGAGGTGATCGACATCCTCCAGCGTCCGCAACTCGCCGAGGACGAGCGCATCCTCGCCACCCCCGTGGTCATCAAGAAGCTGCCGCTGCCGATGCGACGGGTCGTCGGCGACCTATCCGAGCGAGAGAAGGTCTTGGTCGGTCTCGATCTCAGGGTCGATTGATGGCTTCGGGCCGCGTCGACTTCGAGCGCATCGTCGCACTGGCATCGGATGCCATCCTGATGCTGGACCGGCACGGTATCATCCGTTACGCGAATGCCGCCGCCTCGTCTCTGTTCGCTCGTCCGGTCGATGCCTTGCTGGGTGCCGATTTCGGCTTCATCGTGATCCCCGACGAGCCGACCGAGATCGAGATTCCGCGCGCAGGCGGGGTCGTGTCGACGGACATGCGCTGCGTCGAGATGGCCATGGACGGTCATGAGGTGTCCGTGGTCTACCTGCGCGACGTCACCGAGCACAAGCTCGTGGAGGCCAGGCTGAGCGAACGTGACCGTCTGATCCGGATGGCCGCAAACCTCGCGCGGATCGGCGGCTGGGATGTCGACCTCCTCGCCAACCGGGCGACCTGGTCGGACGAGGTCTGCCGAATCCACGAGGAGCCGCCCGGCACGGTGGTGCGCGTCGAGGATGGCATCTCTTACTACGCCCCCGAATGGCGGGAGCGCATTACGCGCGTCTTCACGGCCTGCGCGCGGGAGGGTGTCGGCTACGACGAGGAGCTCCAGATCATCACGGCGAGGGGCCGGCGGGTCTGGGTCAGAACCATCGGTGCCGCGGCGCGTGACGTCGCGGGTCGAATTACCCACGTGGAAGGCGCCTTTCAGGACCATCACCGAGCGAAAGACCGCAGAAGAGGGCCTGCGTCTCTCGGCGGCCGTCTTCGAGAGCACCAGCGAGGGCGTCGTCATCACGGATACGACCCCGTCGATCATCGCGGTCAATCCGGCCTTCACCGAGATCAACGGCTACCGCCCGGAGGAGGTGATGGGCCGCAACCCGAGCCTGCTCAAGTCCGGACGGCACGAGCAGCCCTTCTACGAGGCGATGTGGCGGGCCCTGCTTGACCGTGGTCACTGGCGGGGCGAGGTCTGGAACCGGCGCAAGGACGGCGAGATCTATCCGCAGTGGGTCAACATCAACGCCGTGCGCTCGGAACTGGGGAAAACGACACATTATGTCGGGGTCTTCTCGGATCTAAGCGACATCAAGCGCTCCGAGGCCCAGATCGAACGCCTGGCGCACCGCGACCCGCTCACCGACCTCCCCAACCGGCTGCTGTTCCGTACCCGCTTGGAGCAGGCCCTGCTGCGCGCGAGCACGAGCCGAGCCCGCGTCGGGATGCTCCTGGTCGACCTCGACGGCTTCCGGCATATCAACGACAGCCTCGGACACGCGGTCGGCGACATCGCGCTGCGGGAGGTGGCCAAGCGCCTCAGCGATCTGGTGCGCATCGACGATACGGTGGCACGGCTGAGCGGCGACGAGCTCGCCCTGCTGATCGAGGGCGACGAGGACATCGACACCCGCGCCGCACTGATGGCGGAGCGCGTCCGCGAGAGTCTGAACAAGCCCTTCATGGTCAAGACCGCCGAGCTCTTCATGAGCGCGAGCATCGGGATCGCCGTCTATCCCGAGGACGGCACCAACGTCTCCGAGCTGATGCAGAACTGCGATGCCGCCCTCTATCAAGCCCGCGAGGCCGGCGGCAACACCTACCGCCACTATGCACGCGCTCTGACGGACTACGCGCGCGAGCGCGTCACCTTGACCTCGGAGCTCAACCGCGCGATCGAGCGCGACGAGCTGCGCCTGCACTATCAGCCGCTGGTCGACACCGGAACCTCACGGGTGACAGGGCTGGAGGTGTTGGTGCGCTGGCAACATCCCGAGCGCGGGATGGTCCTGCCTGACAGCTTCATTCGGTTGGCCGAAGAAACCGGGCTCATCATCCCCCTCGGCGCATGGGTGTTGCGACGTGCCTGCCTCCAGGCCCGGGAATGGGAGGCGGCAGGGATCCCGTTCGGGCGCATCGCGGTGAACGTCTCCGGTGTTCAGATCCAGCGCAGCGATTTCGCACGGACGCTCGAATCCATCCTGCACGAGACCGGACTGGGTGCCGAACGCCTCGAGCTCGAGCTCACCGAAACCTTCGTCATGGATCTGCGCGAGGACGCGCAGCGACTCCTCTGCGACCTCAAACACCTGGGGATCTCGTTGGCGATGGATGATTTCGGCACCAGCTATTCGTCGCTCGCCTATCTCAAGGGGCTGCCGTTCGACACACTCAAGATCGATCGGAGCTTCATCGTCGGTCTCCCGGACGACCCCGCCAGTGCCGCCATCGTCACTGCCATCACGACGCTCGGCAACAGCCTCGGGTTCGATGTCCTAGCCGAAGGGGTCGAGACGGAGGCTCAGCGGCGGTTTCTGCTCGGGGTCGGCTGCCACCGCGCGCAAGGCTATCTCTTTAGCCCCGCGGTGCCACCGGAGGCGGTCGTTCGGCTCTTGTCTTGACTCGGCCGTCGCAGAACATCCCCGGCAGTTCATGAATCGGCATCGATGGGGCTATCATTGCGCAAACCGTGCCGGCTCGGGCCGGCGGGCCGATGTACGGCATCTGACCCCCCGGAAGCGGTCGGAGAGCCGCAGCATCCTGTTTCGAGGGCCGTAGGGGCCGCTCGGCGAGGCGTGACGACGCAATGACGACACATAAATTGGACGCCGCCGAGATGACGGATCTGCGTGAACGCGCACGCCGGATCCTTCGCGACCATACCTTCGACGAGACCATCGAGGCCTTCGAGCAGGGTCATCTTGATTTCGAGAGGCTCCTCGAAGAGCTGCATATTTTTCATGCCGAGCTGTACCTCCAGCAGGAGGCACTGCGCGAGAGCCAGCAGATCACCGAGCGCGCACTCGCGCGCTTCACCCGGCTCTATCGCGAGCTGCCCTTCCCGGTCTTGCTGATCGACGCGCAAGGACGCGTGAAGGAAGGCAACGCGGCGGCCCAGCGACTGCTGCCGCTCGATCGTCGGCTCTTCATCCATCTTGCTGTGGAAGGACAGACGAGACCACTCGAAAACGCACTGCTCGATGCCCGCAGGACGGGCCGCGCGGATTGTCGAGAGATTTCCCTGAGGGGCCAAGGGGACGGCCTCCTGGTCGCCGACCTGCGTCTGATCCGTCTCCCCGAGATGGACGAACACGATGCCGAGATCGTCTGCAACCTCGTGGATCAGACCGAGCAGGTCGCTCAGCGCGAGGATCTGGTCGCTGCCAACCGGCGCCTGCGCATCCAGGAGGAACGCTATCACATCGTTGCCGACTTCGCGCCCGACTGGGCCTACTGGATGGGCGAAGACGGACGCTTCCGCTATGTCTCCCCGGCCTGCGCGCGGATCACCGGCTACCCGGCGGCGGCCTTCCTGAAGGACGCGGAGCTCTTGTCGCGGATCATCCATCCGGAAGACCTGGAAGCCTACCTCACGCATCTTCACGGCGCACACGCGACCCATCGATTCAAGCCGATGCGGTTTCGCATCTACACCCGCACGGGGGAATTGCGCTGGATCGAGCATCTGTGCGTTCCGGTCACCGGCGAGAGCGGACGCCCGCTCGGACACCGCGGCTCGAATCTGGACGTGACCGACAAGGTCGCGCTTGAAACGGCACTCGGCATGGCCTCCGAGGTCATCGATGCGAGCTCTACGATCGCGTTTCATTGGGCGCCGGAGCCGGGTTGGCCGGTCGTCTACGCCTCGCCGAACGTTCGCCGCTGGGGCTATCCGCCCGAGCAGCTCGTCGCGAGGCGCTTGACCTACCTCGATCTCGTGCATCCCCAAGATCGTGACCGCCTGATCGCCGCTTTCGAGAGCTTTACTCAAGAAGGCCGCGAAGTTTTTCGGCAGACCTATCGAGTCTGTTGGGCGGACGGCTCCGAGCGATGGGTGGACGAGGAAACGAGCGGGGTTTTTGGGCCGGACGGGCAACTGCTCTATTTTCACGGGATCGTGACCGATGTTACCGAGCGCGAACAGGCAGAACAGAGCCTTAAACGCCAGCTGGATCTGCAGGCGCTGGTCGCAGAGGTCTCGTCCCGCCTCATCGACGCCGGCGGCGATACACTCAAGCCGATCGTCGGCTGGGCACTCGAGCGGATCGGCACCGTGCTCGAAGTCGATCGCTGCTACCTGTTCCGATTGACGAACGACGACACGAGCATGGACATGAGCCATGAGTGGTGCGCCGCGGGCATCCAGCCCTTCATCGAGGAGTTCCAGGGGGTCTCTCTCGAGCGTTTTCCTTGGTGGGCCGCAAGGCTGCACACCCGGACTCCGGTCTCGATCCCGGACGTCTCGGCGCTCCCGGACGAGGCGGCGGCAGAACGCGCGGAGTTCGAACGTCAATCGGTCCGGTCGGCCTTGACCGTGCCCATGTCCAGCCACGGCCGGGTCTGGGGTGCGCTCGGGATCGAAACGGTCACGCAGTCACACGACTGGAACGCCGATGAGATTCGAATGTTGCAGGTGATCGGCGAGGTGGTCGCCGGGGCCTTGCTCCGGACCGCATCGGAGGTCGGCCTGGCAGCCAGCGAGAATCGCTATCGGCGCGTCACGGCGATGATGAGCGACGTCGCCTACTCGTGCTTGGAGCGTCCCGGCGAAGGTTTCCGGATCGACTGGATGACCGAGTCGATCGAGGCACTGACCGGCTACAGCTTGGCCGAGATGCGGAAGATGGGATGCTGGAGTCGTCTGGTCATCGATCAGGATAGGGTGATCTTCACCGACAAGGTCGCAGGACTTGCCCCGGGAGCCAGGGCCGATTGCGAGCTGCGTCTGCACCGTAAGGACGGTGCGGTGTGCTGGCTCCGCGCCACGACCGAGTGCGTCGCCGAAGGGGCCGCCCCGGCGCTGCGTCGACTCTACGGCGGTCTCTTGGACATCACCGCGCACAAGTCGCGCGAGGCCGAGATCGAGCGGCTTGCCTTGGTGGTCGAGCAAAGCCCGAGTATCGTGCTGATCACCGACATCGCGGGGACGATCGAATACGTCAACGCGCGCTTCTGCGAGAGCACCGGGTATCGGCCACAGGAGGTCCTGGGTCAACCGGTCGATATCCTGCGATCCACGACCCGCACCGCGGATGAGGATTCGGAGATCTGGAGCACGCTGCAACACGGCGAGGTCTGGACCGGGGAATTCGAGAATCGCAAGAAGTCGGGCGAGGCCTATTGGGAGTACGCCCACATCACTCCGTTGCGCAACGAGCAGGGCCTGGTGACTCATTACGTCAAGCTGGCGGAGGATATCAGCGACCGCAAGGCGCTCTCGCAGCAGGTCAGTTACCTAGCCCGATACGATTCGCTCACCGGCCTTCCCAATCGGACATCGATGCGCGAGCGCGTCGAGCAGGCCCTGATCGCCGCGCGACATTCCGACACGCTTCTCGCGCTTCTCTCGATCGACCTGGACGACCTGAGGTCCGTGAACGAATCGCTCGGCCACCCGGCGGGCGATCTGCTCTTGCGCGCCGTGTCCGAACGCTGGCAGCCGCTCTTGCGGGACGAGGATACCCTCGCCCGGTTCAGCGGCGACAACTTTATTGCCCTGGCCACCGGCCTGCGGCAGGTCGAGGATGCCTCCGGCCTTGCCGATCGGATCCACAACGCCTTGGCGAAACCGATCGTCCTCGGCGAGCAAGGCGTCGTTGTGAGCTGCAGCATCGGCATCGCACTCTACCCGGAGGATGCGAGCACGGCCGAAGAGCTGATCAGTCATGCCGACACCGCACTGCACGGCGCAAAACGGGAGGGCCGCGGGCTCCATCGGTTCTTTACCTCGGCCTTGAACGATGATCTGCAGGAGCAATTTCGGCTCGAGCAGGCCCTGCGCCGCGCGATCGAGCACAACGAGCTGCTTCTTCATTACCAGCCGCGCATCGACATCGTCACCGGCCGCATTCAGGGCTTGGAGGCCTTGGTGCGCTGGAACCATCCGGAGCTCGGGCTGATCCGGCCGGACCGCTTCATCCCGGTCGCCGAGTCCAGCGGCTTGATCCTGTTCGTCGGACCCATTGTCGTGCGACTCGTCTGCGAGCAGATCGTCGCCTGGCGCAGTGCCGGCGTTCCTCTGGTACCGGTGGCATTCAACCTCAGCGCCACCGAGCTCTATCAGGACGGGCTTGCGGGCCGTATCGCGATGACCGCGAGCGAGATCGGTATCGATCCCCGGCTCTTGCAGATCGAGGTCACGGAGAGCGCCGCCATGCGCTCGATCGACCAAGCGGTCAAGGTCTTGTCGGAGCTGCGCGACTTGGGGTTTAAGCTTGCGATCGATGATTTCGGGACTGGCTACGCCTCGTTGAGCTACTTGAACCGATTGCCGGTGCAGGCCCTCAAGATCGACCGCTCCTTCCTCGCCGAGATCGGCAGCGGAGGTCCCGCGGAACCTCAGGCCGAAACGATCGTCAAGGCGATCATCGGCTTGGGTGAGAACCTCGGTCTTCAGGTTATCGCCGAAGGGGTCGAAACAGAGGATCAGAGGACCTTCCTGATTGCTCACGGGTGCCGGGAGGCGCAAGGCTACCTCTTCTGCCGACCCGAACCGGCCGATCGCATCGAGTCGCTCCTTCGAGAAGAGGTGATCGAGCCTGACGATAAGCTCATCGACGGAGACGCATCGGGCAAGGAACCGCGTTCGAAGCAGCGGCCGTAACCGTCGACCGGCCTGCTGAAAACGAAACGGCCGAAGGGAAGTCGATTATCGGGTCGGACGATAGACGAAGGGCGTACCGCGCGCTTTCGAACCGCGTCGGCACGCCCTTCGGGTTCGCGGGGCTGGAGATCGGCCCCGTTGACTCAAATCATCTTGCGCTTTAGAGCATCACACGATCGATGACATGAACGATGCCGTTCTTGGCGACGATCGACTGCGACACGGTCGCATCGCCAACCTTCAGATTGCCCTGGACACCCACCGGCACCGTCTCTCCGGCAAGATTGGTGGCGGTTAGACCCTGCATCATCTCGGTCGCACTCAGTCGTCCGGGGGCGATGTGCGCCGAGATTAGCGATTGGAGTGCGACGGGATCAGCCAGCAGAGCCTCGAGCTTCTCCTTGGGAACCCGTGCAAAGGCCTCGTCGCTGGGTGCGAACACGGTGTAGGGGCCTTCGCCCTCGAGCATGGCTTCGGACCCAGCCGCCTTGATCGCCGCCTGCAGCTGACTGAATATCGCCGAGCCGCCGGTGATGTCGCCTAGCGTCTTCTCCGAAGCGTAGCCCGGGGCGCGCGTCGTGTCGTACGGGTTGAGGGAATCGGACGGCGTGGCGTTGACCAGTCCGGCATTCGCCCGCTCGCGGGTCTCCTCGTCCGCATACTTGCTTCCGAGGACCAATGCAGTCAGCGGACCCAGCGCGATCGCCAACACGACGGCGATGGTCCAAGGGTTTCTCTCGGGTGCGTTTTCGGTGCTCATCGTCAGGTACCTCTGTCATAGTTGAACGAGTTGAAGGACCGCAACGGTCGCGATCGAGGCGTAGACCGCGTTGCGACCGCATTTACCTACCCACGCGGTCAAGTATTAGGGCAACCTGAACAGAGACAAGAAATCCTATTTTCAGAACATGGTCATTACGACCTCAAGAGGGTTGCGAGCGCACGGCAGGACCCCGATCGAAGCGCCCACAATCGCTCATATTGAATCTTAGCCTTGATTTTATTCGGAATCCTCAGACATCACAGGGGAGTGGGACGCAGATCGTGCCCACTTTTTGAACAGTCAGTCCACAACGATCAGGAGCAACAGATATGTCAGCTGGAGCCGTTAAAGGAATCGAGGTCTTGTTAATTGCAGGCGGCCTCTTCTGGTTCGCCTATGCACAGATGAAGGCACTGAAGAAGCCGTCCCCCGGCGCCGAGCGGCCGGAGACCGACCACAAAGGCGAAGAGGCGGCGCGGGGAACCGACGACGCAGAAGCCCGAGACAAGAGTTGATGCTCGCTTCAGCGCGAGAGATAGGCCCGGACGGACTCTTTCAACGTATCGAAATTCCGTCTGATCTCGGCCATGGCGTCCTGAACCTCCGGCGTCACCTCCTTGGAGATTCGGCGGATGACGGTGGCGTGCTCTTTGCGCCACTCATCCATCCGCTCGCGTAGACGCTTCAGGGCCTCGTCCGCTCTCCCGGTCTTATCCTTCTCGTCGTAGCCGAAGCCGTAGTCGACAATGTCTTCGGTGACCTCGCCCTTGAAGAGGCGATAGAGCTCGACCTGGACACACTTGGCGCTGTAGCTGAAGCGACCGTCCTTTTCCAAGCGACGCACGCTCATCCGGATCCGCGTGGAGTCGAGCATGTGCAGAGGCGCATGCCGAGCAGCACGTTTGACGAAATCGTGATCCTCGGCGAGACGCAGCGACTCGTCGAATCCTCCCACGCGATCGAATAACGCTCGATCGACGAAGATGGCGAACCCACCGGCGTGCGGGTCCGTCTTGAGACTGAGCTTGACGAAGGTGTTGGCGAGCTCGAAGAGCAGCTCGTCAAGCGGATTGTCCGAATCCGGCTCGAACCAACAGGTGGCGAGCCGCATGTTTTCGGCGTCCATCTCCGCGAGCGCCTTTTCCAGAAAGTCATCCGGAGGCAGGACATCGGCGTCGAAAAAGAATAGACGATCGCCGTGTGCGGCGGCCGCGCCACGGTTGCGCCCCACCGCGGGCATGCCCCCGTCGACGAGGATCACACCGCGCGAGCGACAGATCTCTCGTGTACCGTCGGTCGAACCGGCGTCGGCGACGATGACCTCGAAGTCGCGAAAGGTCTGTCGGTCGAGCCGGTCTAGCAGCTTAGGCAGCAGACCGGACTCGTTCAACGTAGGAATAACGACGCTTGCCTTCATGGTGTTGCCCTCGCGAGGTCATGCTCTTCGATCAGATCGAGCGAGTCGTCGAGCGCCGTGGCAAGCAAGGTTCGATACATCGGCTCGGGGAGATCGAATCCGCCCGTGCGGCAGACCGATGCGTACCAGTAGGCGCTCGACTTGGGTGTGCGTGTCAGGGTGTCGTAGTCGACATGAACGAGCCCGAAGCGCTTGGACAGGCCCAAGGCCCATTCGAAATTGTCCAGCAGACTCCAAACGAAGTAGCCGCGGATATCGCTGCCGGCATCCAGCGCCTTGCGCAGCATGAAGAGGTAGGCCTCCAGATAGTCGCGCCGCGCCGCGTCCTGCACGCTGCCGTCGGCCTCCACCCGGTCGGCGAAGGCCGCACCGTTCTCTGTGACATAGACCGGCGGGTTGTCGTAGCGCTCGCGCAGCCAGGTGAGTGTATCCAGAAAGCTGCGCGGGTAGATCTCCCAGTCCATGTCGGTATGCACCGCATTCGGATCCGGACTGCGTGCCAGTCGAAAGCCGAGCCAAGGAATCCGGCTGCGCTCGATGATGATGCGCGAGTAATGGTTCACGCCGACGAAGTCGACGGGCTGGCCGATCAGGTCGAGGTCCCCCGGGCGTAAGGTCCAGCTGAAGACCGAGAGGAGACGCCGAACCGGGTTCGGATACCTTCCGGCTAAAATGGGATCGGCGAAGAGCCGATTCGCCAGCGCATCGATCCGCTCGGCGATCCGGATATCACCGCGCCGCCGCGGGATCACCGGAAAGAGATTGAGCGCGGGACCGACACGAACATCCGGCACCAGACCGCGCAGACGCTCCAAAGCGGCTCCGTGGGCCAACAAGAGATGATGCGCGACGCGAAACGCCATCAAGGGGTTACGCCGGCCCGGCGCATGATCGCCGGAAACATAGCCCGCGGCGACGACGGTCAGCGGCTCGTTGATGGTGACCCAATGCTTGACGCGATCCCCGAGACGGCGCGCCACGACCTCTGCATAGTCGGCGAAGTGCCAGGCTGTCGCGCGCGACTCCCAGCCGCCGCGCTGCTCCTCGAACCAGGGGAGATCCCAGTGATACAGGGTCGCGAACGGCCGAATACCGCGCTCGAGCAGTCCGTCGACCAGCCGATCGTAGAAATCCAGGCCGCGCCGATTCACCCGAGCCTCGGGGCCGCTCATCACCCGAGGCCAGGAGATCGAGAAGCGATAGGCCCCGAGGCCGAGTGTCGCCATCAGATCAAGATCCTCGGCGTAACGGCGATAATGATCGCAGGCGATACCGGCGTGGCTGCCGTCCTGCACGCGCCCGGGGCGCGCCGTGAAGCGATCCCAGATCGATGGCGCCTTGCCGTCGGCATCAGGGGCACCTTCGATCTGAAAGGCCGCCGTTGCGGCACCCCAGATCAGACTCTCGGGAAACTGGATTCGCATCGTCCTGAAGCCTCTTCCGCGACACCCACGGCGAAACGGCGCTGGACGCCGCCCGTGCGTAGGATGCGGGTCACGTTTTCTCGCCCTGCCTTATGATAGCTTCGGGCGGGTTGAACCTCGATCCGTACAGGATACGTCTCAACCCCGTCTTTCCACGACTGCCAAGGCATCGAGCACCGCATGGACACCGAAGACACGACGAGTGATCCCAACGGGGTCGATCTCACCGGCATGGCCGCACGCATCGGCCGCACCCATCTGCGCCAACGCTTGGGGCTGGAAGGCGACCACGAGGTCTTCGTGTTGCGCCGCCCCGGCGCCCATTTCTTCTATCCCGAGAATTGGTACTCGGTGCACGGAGTGATTCGCGCGTGCCTGCGTCTCAGCGGACTCTATGCCCGAGCCCAGCGCAACGCCCGCAGCATCCAGGTGAAACAACACCGCGTCGCCATCCCGAATCTTCCCTCGGCCTTCGAAGGCTTTCGCATCCTGCATCTGACCGATCTGCACGTGGACATGGAAAGCCGCAACACCCATGCCATCAGCGAGTGCGTGCGCGGCTTGAAGTACGACCTCTGCGTGTTGACCGGCGACTATCGCGCCCGCACGTTCGGCCCGATCGATCGCGTACTGACAGGGATGGCGACGATCCGACTTCAGCTCAAGGGGCCGGTGTACGGCGTCCTCGGCAACCACGACACCCTGCGTCTGGTGCCCGGCCTCGAGGCGCTCGGGATCCGATTACTGCTGAACGAGGCGGTCGTCATCGAACGCGATGGCCAGTTGATCCACCTCGCCGGCGTGGACGATGCCCATTACTATCAGGTCCACAACATCGACCGCGCCTCAGCCGAGATCCCTGACGAGGCCGTCTCGATCCTCCTCTCGCACACCCCCGAGATCTATCGCCTGGCCGCCCATGCGGGGTTCAGTCTGATGCTCAGCGGTCACACCCACGGCGGCCAGATCTGCCTACCCGGCGGTATCCCTGTTGTCTGGGATGCGCGGTGTCCCCGCGCTATGGCCTCGGGCCCCTGGTGCTACGGCGCGCTGACCGGCTACACCTCGGTCGGCGCCGGCACCTCGGTGGTCAACGCCCGACTCAACTGCCTACCCGAGGTCACGGTGCACGAGCTGCGGCGCGCGCAACTCTAGTCGCCATGCCGATGTTGGTGGGGACCCAGACCCCGACCCGTCAGCCGGGATCCGGCAGTTGAACTAGATCCGGATCCAGGGCCAACCAAAAGGGATCGTTACCTCGATCCGCGGAGCCTCTTGATCAAGCGACGCAGCCGCGCCGCAAACGGCGTCAAGAGCAGATCGATCAGCGTGAATGCGATCACGACGAACGCGACCCGGGATGCCGAGAGATCCAAGACAGCCATCAGCATGATCGTCGGGATAAGCGCCTCGGGAATCTGATCCAACAGGAGGACGGATTCGCTCGGCTGGCGCCCCTGGCGTCGCTTGAGGAAGCTGGCGAGGAGATCCCCCGTCATGGCGCCAAGGGCGGCGGCCAGACCGAGGAGCCAAGGTAGACCGAGGAGAAGGGCGAGCACCGGCGTCGTCAGCAGGGCTGCGCCGAGACCGCGCCAAGTCTTGGAGGCACCGAGCCACGGGCGACCGTCGCGAAAGAGGCGACCGCCGTCGAGCGACCACCCGAAGCGAGGCCCGAGAAGCAGACGAAACAAGACCGGGACGCCGTTCGCCCAGACGACCAACACCAGCATCTGTAGGGTCGGAGTCATCGGCGCGGCATGATCTTCGAACGGTCGCCCCGCAAAAAACGCCGCTCGCGCCCGAGCGGCATACCGAGATTCTTCTAAAGGTGCCGACCGACGTCCACAACTTCGGCTGCACGCATGAGGTCGGCGAATCGATCCCCGGAAATCTTGACGAGATGCTCGTGGTCGCCGGATTCGAAGTAGACCTCCGGCAGATTCATGAGATGGCGATCGACAAGGGTCCTCAGCGCGTAGGCTCCGCCGATCGGGGGCACGGCACCGGGCTCGCAATCCGGGAACAGCCCCGCGACCTCCGCCTCGGTCGCAAGGCCTACCGGCTCGCCGAGGTGCTCGTGAAGTCGTCCGAGGTGGACATGATAGTCGGCCGGAACGACAACCAGAAGATAACGGCCGTCTTGGCTGACGACGACCCCCTTCGCCAGATGATCGCCCGGGACATGCGCCGCCTGCGCCGTGTCCATGCTCGCACCCGTGTGCGGATGACGAACCAAGGCGAAATCGACGGATTGCTCCTTAAGGTAAGACTGGAGCGTTGACGGGATGGACATGATCACCTCCTGCGGTGGATTGACCCACAGAGAAGTCTAGACCCTCCAACCGAGATTGGCCGTCGCTCGCCGGCATCCGCGCAGGCGCCCGAAGGTGCATGAAAAAGCGAACTCAGCCATCCGGCGGCACCGGTGCCGCCGGATGGGTTTAAGCCTTCAACTGCTCGGTGAGGTGCGGTGTCAGAAGGTCCAGCATCGCGCGATGCACCTTGAGGTTCCCGGCGATCAGATTACCGGTCTCGAGAAAGGTCTTCCCGCCGGCGAGATCCGTGACGGTGCCGCCCGCCTCGGTGACGAGGAGCGCGCCCGCCGCACAATCCCAGGGAGCGAGACCGATCTCCCAGAAACCGTCGGTGCGTCCGGCCGCCACATAGGCGAGATCGAGCGCGGCCGAGCCCGGCCGGCGCAATCCCGCGGTGGACAAGGTCATGTCCTTGAACATCCGAAGATAGACGTCGATGTGGCGCTGGTCGCGGAAGGGGAAGCCGGTCCCGATCAGGGCGCCTTCGAGCGAGGGACGATTGGCGACCCGGATCTTCCGGTCATTCAGTTGCGCGCCCTGACCGCGGGCGGCACTGTACATCTCCTCGCGCAGCGGATCGTAGACCACGCCACACTCGAGCTGGTCCTTGTGCTTGAGCGCAATCGAGACCGAGAACTGCGGGAAACCGTGCAGGTAGTTGGTGGTACCGTCGAGCGGATCGATGATCCACTGGAAGTCGCCTCGACCCTGTGCGCCGCTTTCCTCGGCGAGGATCGCGTGGTCCGGAAAGCGCGCCCGCAGCTCCTGGATGATGATCGCCTCCGCACCACGGTCGATGTCGCTCACGAAATCGTTGCGGCTCTTGGACTCGACCTTCAGCGAGTCGACGCGGTCCATGTAGCGCAACAGGAGCTTGCCGGCACTGCGTGCGGCGCGAATGGCGATATTAAGGCTTGGGTGTTGCATGCCGTGCAAGATAACCGATGCGCGTCCCCGATCAAAGATTGACAATCTACTGATGTTCTGAAGAACTTGCACCATGATGACAGAGAACCCCGACAACGCGCTCGCGCGCATCCGTTTCGTCCTGGTCGAACCCACTCTCAGCGGGAACATCGGGGCCGTCGCCAGGGCCATGAAGACGATGGGCCTCTCGCGCATGGAACTGGTCTCGCCCAGGCAACTTCCGGATGCCGAGGCCCTGGCTCGGGCCTGCGGAGCGGACGACCTGCTGCAACACGCAGGGATCCACGCGAATCTGCCCGAGGCCATCGCCGACTGCCGACTGGTGATCGGCACGAGCGCGCGCCGGCGCACGCTCGACTGGGAGACCCTGGAACCGCCCGAAGCGGCACGGAGACTCCTCGCAGAGGCCGCCGCGGGCGAGGTCGCACTGCTGCTCGGACGCGAGAGTTCCGGCCTGACGAACGCGGAGCTGGCACGCTGCCAGTTTCTGGTCAACATCCCGACGAACCCGGACTTCAGCTCGCTCAATCTGGCGGCCGCGGCACAGGTCTTCGCCTACGAGATCCGCCGCTGCTGGCGCGAGGATCTCACGGAGCCGGCACGCGCACCGTCAGACGAGATCCAGCGCGATCTCGCCACCGCGCAGGAGCTCGAGGGTCTGCACGCTCACCTCGCCGACACCCTGCGCGACATTGGCTTCGGCGACCCCGACAGCTCCAAGAAGTTGCTGCTGCGCCTGCGCCATCTCTTCAATCGCGCGCGCCCGGATCGCGTCGAGATCAACATCCTGCGCGGGATCCTGAGCGCCGCTCAGGGGAGAAAGAGCGGCAGACGGCCGACGCCTCCAGCCGACTAAACCGACGTTTCAAAGGCTTGCAGTTATGTTCGAACGAGTGAAGGAAGACATCGCCTGCGTCTTTGAGCGCGACCCGGCAGCGCGCACCGGGTTCGAGGTCTTCACGACCTACCCCGGGCTGCACGCCGTGCTGGCACACCGTTTGACGCACCGGTTGTGGAAACGCAATCTCAAGTGGCTCGCCCGCGTCGTCTCCAATCTGGCGCGACTCTTTACCGGGATCGAGATCCATCCGGGCGCCGTGATCGGCAGGCGCTTCTTCATCGATCACGGCATGGGTGTCGTGATCGGCGAAACGGCGGTGATCGGCGACGACTGCACCCTCTATCACGGGGTGACCCTGGGCGGCACCACCTGGCAAAAGGGCAAGCGTCATCCGACGTTGGGGCGCGACGTGGTCGTCGGCGCCGGGGCCAAGGTGCTGGGCCCGCTCTTGATCGGCGACGGCGTGCGCATCGGCTCCAATGCGGTGGTCGTGAAGTCGGTACCGGCGGGCGCGACGGTGGTCGGCGTCCCCGGCCGCATCATCGAGCCGGCGAAGGACGCGACGACCCGGCGGCGGGCCGACACCGCCAAGCGGATCGGCTTCGACGCCTATGGCGCCACGCGCGATGCGCCGGACCCGATCGCGAACGCCATCAACCGCATGCTCGATCACATCCACCACATGGATCAGCGCGTCGAGCAGATGTCCCGGGCGCTCGAAAGCCGCGGCATCATGCAGCATTTCGAGCACGACCCGACGCTCGATGAGGTCGAGATCCCACCCGCGACCGACCGCGACGCGATTTAATCGCAATTTCAGTATGGATTAATTGATCACCGTGGTCGGGTAACGTATCATATTGCGGCATATCGTTTAACGGAGCGAGGCGCACGTGAGACTGACCACGAAGGGCCGCTATGCGGTCACGGCAATGCTCGATCTAGCCATCCATCAAGGGCAAGGGCCGATCGCATTGGCCGACATCGCCCAACGTCAAGGCATTTCCCTGTCTTACCTCGAGCAACTTTTCGCGAAGCTGCGACGACGCGCACTCGTGACGAGCGTCCGCGGGCCGGGCGGCGGATACAACCTGGCACGCCAAGCCGCCGACATTCAGATCGCGGAGGTGATCGCCGCAGTAGACGAGAACGTCGACACGACCCGCTGCGGCGGCGCGCACAACTGTCAGAACAACGGCCCTTGCCTGACCCACGACCTCTGGCACGATCTAAGCGAACGCATCTACGATTATCTCAATCGCATCAGCCTCCAGCAGCTTGTCGACCGCCGCGACGAAACGGGCAACCGTCCGGGCACGACCTGCACGGCCGTCGACGTCAAGCTCGGCGTGCAACGCATCGTCGCCAACGCCTGACCCAACGCCGCGGCGACGCACGCGGAGTTGCCGCCAAAGACGCCGTCGGCTTGCCTTGAGTGACCTGCAGGCACTAGCATTCGGGTTCGGTTGTCGGATTCCGGGTCGAGGCTCGCCGCAGGTGGCAACGATCTCCGCCGTTTTGAACGGTTCCAAGAACTATTTCGATCTCTTCGATCTGCCGATCGGATTTGTGGTCGACCATTCCCGCCTGTGCGAGCGCTACCGAGCCTTACTCGACGGGGACTCGGCGAACTCGTACGGCGTTCCGGAATCGGCGGAGGACTCGACGTGCGAGCAGTCGCCGATCGAGATCGAGTTGGCCTACCGCACCTTGCTCGACCCCTTGGCCCGCGCCGCTTACCTTCTCGATCTTTTGGAATGCCGAAGCGAAGGCTACGGCTCGGGCGCCGGCGAGTATGGCGCCCTCGAAGGCTTCCTGATGGCCGAGATCGAGCTGCGTGAAAGCCTCGACGAGGCAACCAGCCGGCCTGATCCGGCTTCAGCGGTGGCCGGGATGCTGACTGATCTCGCCGAGCAGGGGGCGTCTCTGGAGAAGGACCTGCAGCGTGTGCTCGCCGATCCGTCACCGCAGAACCTCACCACGGCACGCGAGATCCTGCGCCAACTCGAGCTCGTCGGGACCTGTCGACGTGATGCCGAGGACCGTCGAGCGGCTTTGACGTCCCGGTCCTGAGACCGGCCGCTAAGTACCCGGCCCCGGGGCGGATCGGGCCGGGCGTCACGCAGCGACTCTACAACTCAGCACTGCTCCCAGGGCAAGCCGCGGAAGCGCCAACCGCCTTGGGTGCTTCTATGGTGATGTTCGTCGAGATCGCCCTCGAAGCCCTCGTCGACGTGATAGACGGCCTTGAGCCCGTCTTTGACCAACGCCTTACCGGCTTCGAGCGAGCGCTTGCCGCTGCGACAGATCAGGATGACAGGCGCGCATGGCGCTCCCGGCTCGCAGACGGCGCCGCCGAGTAAGAGTTTGCGGATCTCGGTCACGAAATGGGGGTTGACCACCCAATCCGGCTCGTCGATCCAGGGGACATGCACGGCACCCTTGGGGTGGCCCACGAAGAGAAACTCCATCGAGGAGCGAATATCGACAAGAACCGCTTGGGGATGCTCTTGGAGCATGTCGAAGGCCTCTTGGGGCGTTAGTGATCTCGGATGATCGTCATTCACGCGGGATACCTCGTTTGGTGGTTGTGGTTGTGGTTGTTGTTGTTGTTGTGATTGATCGCCGCATCGCATCCCGGCGGAGTGCCGTTGAACCGGAGAGCATCCCGGCGGTACCCGATGGCGGTCAGCGGCTCCGGGCAGTTTAACAAGCGACTCGGATCTATCGTTCGAATCCGAAGCGCAACGCAGCGTTGTATCCGAGAAGGATCGGCAGGGCGCGAAGACTCAAAGGAGATCGGTTTGGGGCACAAGAGGCAACCTGTCGAAGGACCAAGAAGCGCAGACATAAAGGATGCCTTGGTGCGCAACCTCATGCGTCTACTGAACCGGCTACCGCTCGGCACAGCACACGGCCTCGGCTCGGCCATCGGGCTGCTGATCGGTCTATGGCCCAACAAGCAACGACGCAACGCGCTCGTGAATATCGCACTCTGCTTTCCGGATCTCGACGGGAAGGAACAGATCCGGTTGCGCAACCGAAATCTGCGGGAGTTCGGCAAGACCTATGTCGAGATCGCACATCTGTGGTTGCGCCCGGCGGATGAGGTGCTCGCACTGGTCCGCGAGGTCAGAGGGGGCGAACTGCTGGAGCGGCGCGACGGTAAGGGCTTGATCGTCCTCTCCCCGCATCTAGGCGCTTGGGAGTTGGCCGGATTGCACCTCGCGGCACAAGGTCCGACAGCGATTTTCTACAAACCGCAGAAATATCTCGACGATATGATTCTGGCCTCTCGCGCCCGCAGCGGAGCCGAGCTCGCACCGATCACGGCGAAGGGCATCCGGGTCCTGGTCCAGGCGCTTGAACGCGGGGACTATGTCGGTATCTTACCCGATCAGGAGCCCAAGGCCGACAAAGGCGCTGTCTTCGCACCCTTCTTCGGGATTCCGGCCTTTACCATGCTCTTGGTCAACCGACTATCGCGCCGCACGGGCGCGCCCGTGATCTTCATGTTTGCCGAACGGATGAAGGGGGCGAAGGGGTTCAGGATGCACTGCATCCCGGCTCCGGCCGGAATCGACAGCGCGGACGATATCGAGGCGGCGACTGCGCTCAACAAAGGGATCGAGCAGTGTGTCTCGATCTGCCCTGAGCAATACGTTTGGCCGTACAAACGCTTTAGACGTCGCCCGCAGGGGGCCCCGGGTCTCTACAACGGACCGCTTGCGGACCGGCATACGCTCGAGCAGGTGTCGCGATTGCGCAGCAGGATATCGGAGGCGACCTGAGCACATCCCTGTGCCCGGATAGACGATCCGGAGATCAGGAGATCTCGCTGGTTGCGCTCTGGGTTTCGCCCATATTGTCCGTCCAGGTGACCTCGATCGGATCCCCGGCCGCGCCGCCCGCAAACTTGAATGCGAGATAGGGGTTCTTGGACACGCCGCCGCTCCAATTGGCGGTCATCACGACCTGATCCTTGGATTTGCAGACGACTTCCTGGATGAAGTGTGCCGGAACCAGCTCGCCGGTCTTGCTGTCCTTACGCAGCCCGGTTTCCATCGGGTGGCTCATCAAGCACTTGACTTCGGTTTCGCCGTCTTTGAGCTTGGCGCGGATCTTGATGTCTGACATCTCTGTATACCTCGAATTTGGTGTCTATGCCGTGTCCCGCGGGAATCGATTCGATCAGCCGCCGCAGCCGCCGATGGTGACCTTCACTTCCTTGGCGTTGCTGTAGAGCTTGTCGGCGGTCTGAACCACGGCTACGACGTTGGATGTCTTGGCCATCTTGATCCGCGTAGAGACGAAGGGCAGCGCAGACTCGCCGAGGTCGAACGAGGCAATGAGCGGTGTCTGGTTCTGGTCGGCAACGATCGCGATCGACTTGACGCCTTCCATATCCGTCTCGACGGTGACCGGCACGACTGCACCGTTTTCAGCAATGTCCGGTGCCTTGATCTTGATCGTATCGCTGGTCTCGGTGGCATCCGATCCCATCAGACTCGTCAGGGCCGCCGGCAGATCCTTCGCATGGAAGGCCGCCTCGTTCCAGCTCGCAAGGACCATTCGGGGGGACAGCAGACCGGCGCCGACGGCGACTCCGACGGTACCGGCGGCGAGTGAACCCTTCAGCAGGATTCGACGTTTTGCATCGATCATGGAACATCTCCTATGGAGCATGGGTGGGTGGTCTAGATTGCGACAAGCATCACACGCGTCGGGACGGTTCGCAGACGCCGGCGCACCGAGGACGTTCCCGAGTGACCGGCAGGGCCCGATGCGGGCAACCGGGCATCCCGGGAGTCGAACGACCTTGATGAAGTAGGCGCGCGACCGGAAATCGGACGTGAAACGCGGACGCTCAAGCCCGCTTCAACCCGATCCGACCCGCGTGGGGTGTGAACGGTGAAATCCTCCACTTCTTCTCGATCTTATTATTGATCCACTGCACGGGCTGGCCGGATCAGGCCACCCGCCACGGTCATGCCGGATGCCGGATCCGACGCGTCGGAGCGCTTTCCCGACATCCACGCCCGGACAATGTTACCGCACTCCAACTGGACTTGGAACGCACTTCATCGCAGGCTCAAGGGCGCGGCGCGCAGGGGATTTCCGCCTCGCTTCTTCTCGTCGCGCTCCTCTTCGCGCCAGGCGTCGAGCCGGACCTGGATCTGAGCGGCGTCGTGATAAGGGACGTCGCGTCGACGCAACGCCAGCTCGAGATGCCTGATGGCAGGCTCGAGATCCCCCTCGACATAAAGCTTCTCCGCGCGATAGCGATCGACACTCGTCTGATCGCCCGCCTGGGTCGCCGCCAGCACGATCATCTCGTAGAGCATTGCATTGGCCGGCCGCACCCTGGCCACGGCCTTCAGCTCATCGAGCGCACGTGCAGGCTGACCGGCCGTCGTGAGGGCCTCGGCGTAAGCGACGCGCAACGGCCATTGGCTCGGGAAAAGGCTCACGGCCTGCCTGAGGTGCGCCAGAGCCTCCGCTCCCTTTCCGAGTGCCGAATCGAGCTCGGCATCCAGGACGATAAACTCGGCCCGGCTCGGATGAGCTGCGATGAGTTTGTCGCTCTCGCGCTTCGCCTCGGTGAACCGTCGCGCGCGCTGCAGGGCGAGGGCATAGCCGTAACGCTCGGCGATCTCTTCGCGAAAGCGTCCTCCCCGCAAGGTGTCCTCGAAATGGGCGACGGACTGCTCGGCCCTCCGATAGGATCGCTCGCGCAGTTTGGCGCGCGTCAGCTGAAACCCCAGGCTATCCGGACGCTGACGCACGCCGAAACTCTCGGCTCGCCCGAGCGAATCCGAGATTCGGTCGGCCGTCACCGGATGCGTGCGCAGGAACTCCGGCGCGTTGGACTCGTAGACGCGGGTCGCCTTGGCGAGCCGCTCGAAGAAGCCGGCCATCGCAAAGGGGTCGTGACCGGCACCGGCCAGGGTCTGGATCCCGATCCGATCGGCCTCCTTCTCGTTGTCGCGGGTAAAGTTGATCCTGCGCTGAAGCGCCGCGGCCTGCACTCCCGCGATCGCAGCGACACCGGCATCCGGCGAGACCTGCGCGCCGAGGACGGCCGCAGCGATCAGCAAGGCCGTCGTCGGAAGGCTGAGCTTGCTCTGGTCCTCGAACGAGCGCATCAAATGGCGCTGGGTAACATGCGCAATCTCATGCGCCATCACGGCCGCGAGCTCGCTCTCGGTCTCCGCCGCCAAGATCAGCCCGGAATAGACGCCGATATAACCACCCGGACCCGCGAACGCGTTGACGACCGGCTCATCGATCACGAAGAAGGTGAAGTTTCCCCCGGCGGTCGGATCAGACTCCACCAAGGCGGTGCCCAAGGATTCGATGTAGCTGGTCGCGAGCGGATCGTCCAGGACGGGCAGGGCGTTGCGCACACTGCGCATGAAAAGTTTTCCGAGCCGCGCCTCGGCGGACCGGGTCATCATGCTGTCCGACGAGCTGCCCATATCGGGAAGGCTGTAGGCATCGGCCGAGACCGGCATAGATATCGACGTGGACATGACCGCCAAGCACGCAAGCCCGCCGAGCGCGAACCGTCGACACCGACCGAGAAACATCCGGATCATCATGGTTTCGTGAGACGCAATGCGTACCTGGTAGTTCCTGAAAGCGCGCGCCGTGCGCGAACCATCTAAGGTTTTCGTCGACGTAAAGCTGTTCACCACACGCGGGCTTCGTTCCGGCGGCGCGTCCCGAACACAAAAAATCTCCTGAATCGCGTCGCACCGAGGTCGTTGTTCACGCATTCGCTACATCGACCTCGAAACAAACCCTGCCACCCCGAACGCGATTCAGCACTAGTTGAGCTGGATCCGCTGCCCCCAGGGCACCTTTCCCTGCCCCTTCACGAGCCAGATCACCGGAAACGCCGGCTCGGCCGGTGGAAACTCGCCTTGCGCATCGGTGAAGTAGACCAGCAGATCCGGGCGGACGCCCTCCCGATCGATCCACTGAAAAACCGGTCGGAAGCTCGTACCACCGCCGCCGCGGATCGCCTCGGGCAGCTGAAAGCTCTCCCAAGGCTCGAACCGAAAGGGGGCACCTTCACACAAGGCCGCATCGCAGGGCAAGAGGGTCACACGAGCACGCACCTGACCCTTGAGCGCGTCGATCTCTCCGATAAACTCCTCCAGCTCCTCCGCCTTGATCGAGCCCGAGGTATCCACTGCGACCACCAGGTCCGTCTGATGACTACGCAGGCTGGGCATGATGAAGTCGCCCGCGCGACGCGACGGGCGCGCGTAGCTGTAATCGTCTCGCGAGACGGCCGTCATGTAGCGCGCAAGAAGCATGCGCCAGGGCAAGCGCGGCTGTAGGAGATGGTCGATCATCCGCGCCATCTCGCCGCCGAGCTTGCCGGCCTGCTGCGCAGCCCCTGCGAGACGCTGCTGCCATTGCACAGAGAGGGTCTCTTGCTCGTCCGGGGTCAAGGGCTCGGGCTTGCCCACGCCGCCGTCGGACCCGTCGGCTTGGTTCGGTTGCGAGGAGCGTGTCGTCCCCTGCCCGGCTTCGGACTCGCCCTGTTGCTCTTGTGGCTGCTCGGGCATGCGATCGAGATCCTTCTCGCTCATCCCGGACCGGCTGCCGCCCTGCTGGTTGTCGCGATCGTAGGCATGCGTGTCGAGGGTCTCGGACTCGTCATTGTCGTCGATGAGCGGGTAGATCTCTTCGGCGGTCATGCCCTTGTAGGGCGGCATCACCAAGGCATTCGGCGGGGGCTTCAGACCCTCGTCGATCAAGAGCGGATTGATGGCGTAATCGCAAGCGAGATCCCACTTGTGCTTGACGCGATGCTGCCGCCGAGCGAAATGCGACAGTGCACAATGCAGGGCCTCGTGCGCCAGCATAAACTGGGTCTGGTCGAGGCTCAGGCTCTGAATGTATTCGGGGTTGTAGTAGAAGGCGCGCGCGTCGGTGGCCGTCGTCGGGCACCAATCCGGGTTCGAGGCATGCATCGGCAGACGCAGCACCAAGGCGCCGAGGAAAGGCTTGTCCAGGATCAAGCGCGTCCGGGCTGCCGCGAGCTTGGTCTCGATGGCTTGCCGCTCGGTATCGGATATGACGGCGCAGCCTGTGGCACCGACACCGCTACTCATAGAGCATCACGCCGGCAACGACGGCGGCCCAATCCGCGAAGGCCGGTACCTCGAAGAGGCTATTTCCGACCGCGCGGTGCAGATCGGACACGAGCATGACACCCATCTCGCGCTGCGGAAAACGACCTGCGTAAGCGAGGATGTTGCCGATCACCCGATCCTTGTCCGGCTCCGCCTGCGCGCGGATGGCACGGCCGACCAGTGCAGCCGCGACGGCGTATTGCAGATCGATCTCGCGCGGGACAGGCACGACCTCGCCCGCCAGGATGGCATCCAGATCGGGCATTTGATCCAGACTGTCGACGAAGGCGGCGACCTCGATCCCCGCCGCCGGCCCGACACAACCCTGCAAGGTGCCCTGCAGCAGCTCGGGGATGTCCTCGAATTTCTTCAGACAGCGGTGCGCGAACTCCCAGGAGCGAGGCGAGGGGAAGGCGACCGGGTTGTGGGCCGGGTCGAAATCAAACAGCAGCTCCGGACGGAAACGCAGAAAGCCGATGACACGCTCGTCGATGCCCTGCGCGTAGGCCCAAGCAACCCAGTCGTCCAGATGGGTCTCGACCTCGAAGTGCGAGAAGCGGTTGGCGAGCGGCGACGGCATGCTGTAGGTCACGCCGCGATCACCCTGCCGATTGCCGGCCGCGAAGATCGCCCACCGCTCGGGAACCTGATACTCGCCGAGTCGGCGATCCAGGATCAACTGGTAGGCCGCCGCCGAAACCGCCGGCGGCGCCGAGGTGATCTCGTCGAGAAAGAGGATTCCGGCCGGCCCATGTCGGTCGGCGTCCGGCAGGATGGCGGGGATCGCCCACTCTACCCGATCGCCGGCGCGGAACGGGATCCCGCGCAGATCGCTCGGCTCCATCTGCGACAGGCGGATATCGATCATGGGCACCCGATGACGCTCGGCGATCTGCGCCACCATCTGCGACTTTCCGACACCCGGAGGGCCCCAGAGCATGACCGGGGTGTGGTGACCTTCCGCGGTACTCGAAAACTCGCGCTCGAGGACGCGGAGCAACTGGGCTGGACGCATAGCGGGTCGTCTTCCTCTTGAGCCTGGTGCGAAAGGGCCTCGTCCGCGAGACCCCGGGGCGAAGGCGACCCGTTATCGGGCGACCACCGCAATTGAGTTGGAAAGAGAGTGGGTTTTAGCGCTCGGCTTCACAAGGCAACGCCAGGACCTGATGCAATACGCGCGCAACCGGGTGCGCGATCGCCTTGTCACACATAAGAAAAACGCTGTATTCTTATAGCCCTTCTCGCCCCCTCATGACCATGCGGGTTGTGCGGGCTAGGCTCCATACGAGACTCGAGAGAGGACCCGAGGGTCCGGGTCGACGCACCCGAATCCACGTCGCCAATAAGATTAAGGTTTTTGAAGGCAAGGCCTTTCCAAGCCGACCCTTCGTCAACGATAAGAGCCCGGAGAGCGGACATGAACCAGTTCTATTACGACGCTGTAACCAAAATGGAACAACTCGGTGTCGACGACGAGTACATCCAAGGCTGGCAGTGCGGCTTCCTCCAGAACCCGAAGCGCGAAGAGCAGCGCCTCACCGAGGCCTACGAGGCCGGCTACGGGGACGGCGAAGAGAAGAATACGGACAACTTCGGAGACTGGGTCAAGGCCTAGGTCCGAAGGACCTGAGCTCGATGTAAGCGCCTCGGCGCGATCACCTCCAGAAGAGCGGACCGAAAGGCGGGGCGACCCGCCTTTTGTCTGCCTGCGAACCACATCGCATTCATACCGAGCCGTCTCCTCGCATTTCGGCACTCGTCGCTGCACAGGTCCAGCCGTTCGGCCACCCGCTGTCTGCGCAGGCCAAGACAGGGTTCCTCGCGGCTCTCGCCCCGCCGACTCTGGACGAAGTCACTCGCGCCTAGGGCGTAGTGACCGCCACGTTGGTCGCCCCGACGGTTGTCCCGTTTGCCTCGAAACGCAGAAAGAGTCGGTTGATCGCAGGATCGAAGGCGATCGGCTGCCCGTTTCCGCTGGCCAAGACGGTGTAGTAGACCGTCTGATCGGCCCCGATCGTGCGGAACAAACTGTCGCCGCATACCAGCCAGGTCCCCGCGGCATCCGTCTCGCACACGCGAAGGGCCAGCGGCAGGGCGCGACCACCGTCGTCGACGCCGACCCTCACCGTGCCCGCACTGCCGATGTTTACCGCCGCGGTCGCGAAGAACCCGGTGCCGTCGCGACTCGGCAGCCGCACCACGCCGTCCCCGCTCGGGGTCACGCCGATCGCGAGGAGGTCCGGCGGCGCGGTTGCCGCCGCCGAGAGGATGAAGGTATTCAGCCCGGCGTAGCTCAACGCCGGCGCCGTATTCGTGCAGTCGAACACCGGCGCAATCTCGGTCGCAGCCAGGGCCAGGCTCGGTGTGATGCCGAAGACGAACCCTTGCGTCGCCCCCGGCGGGATCTCCACCGGTGTATCCGGTGTACCGGTCAAGGCGTTGCCGGAATCGGTCGTCTGATAGGTGAAAGTCACGGGCAGACCGCCCGGCGGTGCAATCGAGCAGTCGGTGGCCGTCGTGTCACCGCTGTTAATGAGACTGGCGAAGGCGGTTGCGGTCTCGCCGATACCGACGGCGCGGGCATACGGGAGCACTGCCGCCTCGATCCGTGTCTCGCCGATTGGCAATGACTCAAAGGTTGCAACGCAGTCGGTCGCCCCCTCCAGCGGATGGAGATAGGGGCAGGATGGATCACCGGACCAACCGGTCCAAACCGAGCCGGGCGATGCAACGGCTTGTAGAAAAACCTCGGATCCGAGATCGAAGTCGCCCTCGCAGGTGCTGCCGCAGTCGATGCCGGGCGGGCTCGAGGTGATGGTCCCGTCACCCGTACCCGCCTTCGCGGCCGTGACGCGCCCGCTCCCTTCAATGAAGTCGGTTTGACGCCCGAGCCAGTACGCCAGGAGATAATCGACGCCCGCGAATGCGAACTCGGGCGCTCCGGGATCGACGAGCTTCCAGGGCTGGCGCTCCCAAACGAAGGTGGCGCCGGGTCGATCGTCGACATCGGTGGCGACGGCAGACAGTCCGGGACATTCCGGATCCGCGGGATATTCGGAACGCACGTCGATCGGCTCCGCCGTTTGAGGGGGGTTCGGGAACAACGCGAGCTGGGCCAGATGTGCCTCGATCACGGCCTCGACGGCATCCTCGGGCGCTGCCTGAGCGGCATAGAGAAACGCGAAAAATACGTTCTTATGATCCTCGACCGCAGACCAAAGCGCATCGCGCAGGACATCGCGCTGCAGTCGCGCGCGCCGCACCGGGTCGTCCTCCAGTCTGACCCAGTTGTACATCGGCATAAAAGCGACATTGAGACCGTAGTAGGCCTCTCCGCATTCGTTGGTGTTCTCCCAACCCGTCGCGATGTCGAGCCAGTCGTCGACCTGCTCGTCGTAATGGGCCAACAGCGCGGCATGACGCGCCTCGTACCCCGGAACGCCGGCGGTGACCTGCAGCGCAACCCGGAAGGCCGCGGCAAGTTGGATCGCCTGACTCGGCAGAAGCACATCGGGTAGCCAGCCCAGACCCGGGATCTGGCGAATGAACTCGCTCGGGTTCGGCCAAAACACCACCATCCCGGAGGCTTCCACCTCTAAGGGGCTGGTGCGAACGTTGAGGATGGGTATTCCGTCAGGGGTCTCGTCGTCGGTGTAGACCGCATGCTGTAGCTCGAGCGTGGTCGAGAAGTTGCTCGACCCGTTGATGATGACCTTCACGCGCTTGCGCTCGCGCCGCATGAGCTGCTCGGCGAAGGTCGCAACGTCTTCTCTGATGAGCTGACGGATGCCGGGATCCGATGTCGCCTCGTAGGCCAGCGACATCCCGAGCAGTACGCCCTGGTATTGATCCCGGCTGACCCGGCCGCGCCAGTGCCAGAGCGCATCCTCGTAGGGGACGTCCCGAATGACCTCCGGGTCGCCGGCCGGCAAGGTGGCCAAGATCGCGTCCGAACTGTCGGCGGGCGCCGCGAAACGGGCGAGATAGCCCGCATCGCCCGAGATCCGCCACCATCGATGCAGCACCCTGACCGTCTCGGCGAGCTGATCGGCCGCATCGGCCGCACCCGTCGCCTCCAACCGCAGGGCCTGCGCGGCGAGATAGGCGCCGGTCCAGATCGCAGGATCCCGCTCGCCGCCGTAGCTCTTCACCTGCGTATAGGTGTCGTCCGTGAACTGCCCGGACATGACCCCGCCGGCCGGCATCAGGTGCTCGCGCATCCAGGTCTCGTGATCGGCCGCGCGCCGGTAGAGGACTTCGGGATCCGTGTCCGAAGCGACAGCATCGGAGAAGACACCGGCGCCGGGATGCGCTCGCTCGGTCGCATCGACTTCGGTGTCCGGTCGAGAGGATTCGCAACAGGAAGGGGTGATCTGGGCATAGCCCGTCGCGCAGATCAAGAGTGCGGCAAGCCCCGAGAATATCTGTTTCGGCAGTGCTTTCATGGCGTACGCCTCCTAGAACGATAGCCCGGTCCGGCGGCTGAGCGCGGCGCGGCGTTGATCATAAACTCAGACTCGGCGCGGGAGTCTCGGTTTCCGGTCAGATGCTGCGATCGCGCAGGACATGCTGCAGGTGTCGAGAGATCAAGCGGGTATCGTATCCGCTGACCTGGCGAACTGCACTCTCCCAGTACTGGGTCAACGGCACGCTGCAGGGATTGCGGGTCAGCAGCTCACGCTTCAGAAAGGGGTAGCCATGCCGACGCAACAAGGGTTCCCAGAAGAAGTGGCTGGGATTCACCGGGATACCGGCCATCAGGGCCTCGAACAACCACTTGAGATAATCGCGCTGCGGCAAGCCGGCGGCCCAGTCGGGATTGTCGTACGACCGGCGTTGTAGGTCCTCGATCAGCTCCATCGCTACCGTGCGGTAGGGATAGAGCGCCTCCAGTTGCAGTCCGGCAGCCAGCATACGACGCGAGAAACCGATTTCATGATGATGCACGACCAACTCTTTCGACTGGGTATAGCACACATCCTTCCAGAACCGATGAAACTCGGTCGCCGCCAAGGCCGGGCGATGGATCAGCAGGAAATAGCTCTGAAGGTGATAGTAGTGTTGGAAGGTATCCGTGATTCCCCAGATGTCGGCTTGACTCGGGCCTGCCTTTTCCAGGAGCGCGCTCAAGTCGTGAAACGGCCCGTAGACGCTGTCGTTGGCGAGGATCAGGCTGTCGAGCGCGGCGAGGTCCGGAATCTCGCGCAATGCATCCTTATAGGCCCCGAAATCATACCCTCGGTTGCGCCGCCGTAGGATCAACCCACAGCGCGTCCGCAAGACATCGACCGCCGCCGGCAACAGCCGAGGGCTGTTGGTCACGAACAGGATGCTGTAGCCGGCCTCCCGCAACTGCTCCAGATAGAAGAGGACGTACGGATGTACCAGGCCCTTGTCGTCGAAATGGACGAAAACAGCGATCCGCTTGGCCCCGGCCAATCCGCCGTCGCCGCCCCAGCGCTGCACGACCCAGGTCGGATCCCGCGCCAGACGCACCCGCATCCAAGAGGTTCGGTGCTCGATGAAGTTGCGGATTCGGCGCCTAGTGAGCGTTTGACGGAAGTCGCGCAAACCCATATCGGATCCTTTCTGACTGCGTGGTTAGGGTTATTCGGACGTGCGCGACTCTGAACCGATGCCCGCGTCTTCAATACCGGCTGCCGCCCGGGCGCGACGTGCATGTAAGAGGGCGAGCTCCTTCAGCGGGTGCTCGGGAGGGGCCAACTGCGCCGCTTGCGAAAACCACCCGAAGGCATCGACCGGGCCCGCTGCATGATTCAACGCGAGAATCCCGAGCACGAAGGCCAGCTCCGCCGACAACATCTCGGGCGCGAGGCTCAGTCGATCTGTGATGGCGGGCTCGAGCGTCGCCGCCTCGGCATAAGCCCCACCGTGGATCAGGCGCTGAAAGACCTCGCAACAAAGGCCGAACAGCTGCGCGGAGGGCGACGGGGTCGCGGCCAAGCGCTCCGCACATTCAAGCGCAGCGCCCGCGGGCTCGGCCACAGCCCACGCCGAGAAGCGGGCCATCTCGATCGCTCCCGCCAGATCCTCGACCGCACCGTCGGAGACGGTCGCAACCCGAAGATACTCGCCGGCAGCGCGGAACCACACAAGCGCCGCCGCCGCATCGCTTCGATCGTTCAGGGCCAGTAATCCACGGGCGTGGCAGGAACGCGCCCGTTCGTGCGGCGCGAGGTCGGTCGCTGGGTCTGACTCCCGGTCGAATGCCTCCGGCGCGTCCCACCCTCGCGCGCAACGCGCGCCGGCCAAGGCATTCGCCGCTGCGTATGCACCGCCGAAGACCAGATCAACGAAGCAGTGTTCCACCGCGATCTCGAAACGACGCGACGCGCGCAAGCCGTCGCCGTCGGTTCCGACGAATGCCTCGCGGGCAGCCTTCAAGCGCATCGGAGCTTCGGACGGGGCCACGCGGATCGAAGACTCCAACACGCCGAGCCGGCACAGCTCGACGAGATGCTCGGTCTCGCCGTCGTCCGAGCCGATCGACTGCAACGCCTCGCGCAGCGCGACTCCGGCACGCTCGCCGAGCTCGAAACCCGCCAACGCCCGTTCCGGATCGTTTGCGTGACGCAGCGCGATGAAGGCGCTGCGATAGGCCAGACCGCAGAGATTCGCCGGGGTCGCGGCGGCAAAACGCTGGAAACTCTCGGCCTTGATCGGCTCGACCAAGACCGTCTCGGGGCGGTCGAGATCGATTCCGTAACGACGCCGGTAGGTGCCGGCCAGACGATGGAACTCCGCCTGCGCCGCCTCGATGTCGCCCGCATTGACCCACTCTTTGATCAAGCGGCCGGAAAACCCGTGCGCGAGCGGCTCGTCCGGATCCAGGGCGCCGACTCGGCGCTTCAGATAGTCGCGGTAGAGCGCACGATCGAGTGTCCGCGAAAGGTCGCAAGACCTGGGACGACGGCAGGCGAGCGCCGTCAGGTTCGTCTCCGACGCTCGGATTCGAACCTGCGTGAAGCCATGCGCCTCAAGCAGCAGGCTCAGCGCCGCCTCGCTGAATAGCACCAAATGATATCCGGGCGTCAAGATCGGCAGAAGCGCGCCCCAGGACGCCTCGCGACTGACCCCGGCGGCATTCGGGGTGCTGATCACCAACCAGCCGTCGGGAGACAAGGTCGGGGTGATGTCGTCCAGGAAACGGTGCGGGTCCACGACATGCTCGATGACCTCGGAGGCCAACAGCACATCGACCGGCGCCTCCCCGCGCAAGGTTTCCGGCCCGAGATAGTCGGAGGTCACGGGTAAATCCAGCAATCGCCGCCCGGCGCGCGCAAGCGGCGAGGGATCGAACCCGCGGACCTCCCAACCGAGTGCCTCGCGGGCGAAGTCCAGACCAAACCCGAAGCCGCAGCCAACCTCCGCGTAACGTCCGATATCGGCGTGATCGAACCAAAACAGAGGCTCGACCATGGTATCGGGCGCCGCACCCTGTTCGACATAGAACTTGATCGCGGCCCGCGAAAGGGACGTGTCGGCACCGGCATCCGCAGCCGCTCCGTCATCTTCGTAGGCAGGGGGCGTCAGCCCCGGAAAGCTGAGGGTTCCGCACACATCGCAGGCGTGCAGCCGCAAAGGGTCCTGGGTGTTGAACGGCGACTCGACCGCCAACACGGACCGCTTGACGCCGTCCGAACGGCAGACCGGGCAGGCGAACGCCAACGCCTCCGCGGGTGTCCAATCGATCCTCATGCGGGCCCCTCCGTACGGTGTCGGGCTACCCTCGCCGATCTCAAAACAACCTTACAGTTAAAGAATAACCGATGCAGTTCTCAGGAGACGATCCGCGAGAAGCCCCCGGTCAGGGTCTCCGCAAAAGATTCCGGCAACGGGATGAGATCTTCTTCAGCTACCTCGGCGCTTCTGCGTTTAGAGAAGACAACACAGAAGAAACGCGCTGAGAATCGGACAATCCGCTATCCCGCCTGCCGCAGAGTCTGCAACGGCGGGCGAATCAGCAACGGATAGGTTGCCAAGGTTCCGGCGATTCCGATCAAGGCGCCGGAGCCGAAGACGCCGACCAGCCAGAGTGTGGGGTTGAAGCTGAAGGTCAGACCGAAGAGCTGTTCGGCCAGCAGCCAGCCGGTCAGCTCGGCGAAGACGGAGGCGAGCGCGCCCGCGAGGATGCCGGCTGCGGTGAACTCCACGGCCAGACTGGTCAGCAAAGCGCGGCGACCCGTGCCCAGGGTGCGCAGGATACCGTGCTCAAGTCGGCGCTCTTCCAGGCTGGCCTGGATGCCGGCGTACATGACCAGGATCCCGGCCGCGAGCGTGAAGAGAAAGACGTATTCCACCGCCATGACGCCGCGGTCGACCACCTGACGGACCTGCGTCAGTAAGGCGTCAACGTCGAGCAGGGTCACGCTCGGGAAGCGTTTGACCAGCTCCGGAACAAGCGTCTCACGATCGTCGGGGAGGTAGAAGCTGGTGATGAAGGTCGCGGGTTCCGAGCCCAGGAGCGCCGGGGAGGAGATCACGAAGAAGTTGACGTTGAAGCTGTCCCACTGGACCTCGCGCAAACTGGTCACAGGGGCACTCATCTCGCGCCCGGAGACCAAGAAGGTGATCTCGTCGCCTAAGGCGATACCGAGCGTCTCGGCGATGCCCTCTTCCACCGAGAACTGCGGGGAGGCATCCGCATCGGGCCACCATGTACCGGCGACGATGCGGTTGTCGGATTGCAGGTCCGCGCCCTGGCTCAGGTTGAACTCGCGCGAGGCGAGCTGCTCGGCACGCGGATTCTCGTAGTCGGACGGGACGATTTCGCGGTCGTTGATCCGCACCAGTCGGCCGCGGATCATCGGGTAGATGGCCGACTCGCCCAGCCCCCCTTCGCGCAGGAACCGGCCCAATGGCTCGACATCCTGCGGCTGGATGTTGATCAGAAAATGATTCGGCGCACCTTCGGGCAAGGTCTCCTGCCAGGTCTCGAGCAGATCCACACGCACCACGGCCAGCAGCAGCAGGGCCAGGATGCCCAACCCCAAGCCGGAGATCTGCAGGACGGCCGCGGAGGGACGTCGCGCCAGTGCCGCCAGACCGAGTCGCCAGACCCCGCGAGCACGCCCGGCAAGCCCGCCCGCGAGACGCACCAGGACGAGGACCGTGATGACCAGGCTCGCAACGGCGCCGAGCACACCGGCCATCAGCTTCCAGGCCAGCTGGAAGTCATCGGCCTGCCAGACGATCAAGAGGGCCAAGGCCGACGCAGCACCGACCACCGTGAGGATGGCCGATCCGCGCGGAGCACCCAGGTCGCGCCGCAGCGCACGCAAGGGCGAGACCTGCGCCAATTGAAACAGCGGCGGGAGCGCAAAGCCCAAGAGCGCGACCAGACCCGTCGCTACGCCGACCACGACGGGTGCGAGCGAGGGGGTCGGCAGATCCGCCGCAAACCACTCCGACAACAGGCTCATGAGCCCGAGCTGTCCCAGCCAGCCGAGCAGACAGCCGATCAAGCTGGCGATGAGCCCGAAGAGGACCAGGCGCATGGTGAAGACCCGCATCAGCAGGTGATTGGGCGCACCCAGACAACGCATCACGGCGACGGCGTCGGTCTGGCGCTCGACGAAACGACGACTGGCCAGCGCGATCGCGGCCCCGGCAACTAGCAAGGTGACGAGGGTAGCCAAGTGCAGGAAACGCGAGGCGCGATCGACCGCGGACTCGAACTCGGGCCGGGCGGTGCTGCCGTCGATCAAGTCGATATTGGCCGGCAGATCGGCTTCGATAGCCCTTTTGAACCGTTCGACGGCCGCAGCCTCCCCGGCGATCAAGAGGCGATGCTCGGCCCGGCTCGCCTCGGTGATCAGCCCGGTCGCCGCGAGATCGGACTGGCTCAGCATGACCCGCGGGGCCAGAGCAAAGAGCGCACCGCCTCGGTCCGGCTCGTTGCTCAGGATGGCGCCCATGCGCAGACGCGACTCACCGAGACCGACCTCGTCGCCGAGCCCCGCACCCAGCAAGGGCAAGAGACGCGACTCGACCCAGACCTCGCCGGGCGGAGGCCCCGTCTCGACCTCGCGATCAGGCGCATCGAGCGCATCGCGGATGCTCAGCCGCCCGCGCAGGGGGTAGGCGTCATCGACGGCCTTCACCTGGACGAGCTGCGGCCCCTCCCCACCAACCACCACACTGCGAAACTCGATGATGCGGGCGGTCGTTAGACCCATGCGGTCCGCCTGCTCCCGGTACTCGGACGGCAGCGGGGTGGCCGACTCCAAGGCGAGATCCGCCGCGATCAGCTCCCCGCCCTGACGGGCCATGGCGCTTTCGACGCGATCGGTAAAGAAGCCCACCGCCGTGATGGCGGCGACGGTCAGAATCAGGGCCGAGGCGAGCAGATAGAGCTCGCCGCTACGCCAATCCTGGCCGAGCAGTCGCAGGGTAATCCGCCAGGTCTTCACGCGCCTTGCTCCAGGTGGCCGGAGTTCATATGCAGACGACGATCGCAGCGCTCGGCCAGTCGTGGATCATGGGTGACCAGCACCAGTGCCGCACCGGCGTCGCTGCGCAGGTCCAGGAGGAGATCGATGATGTGCTCGCCGGTGACCTGGTCCAGGTTCCCCGTCGGCTCGTCGGCGAACAGCACCTCGGGTCGCGGGGCGTAGGCCCGAGCAATCGCGACACGCTGTTGCTCCCCACCCGAGAGCTGTCGCGGATAGTGGCGGGCACGCGGGGTCAGACCGACCCGATCCAGGGCCTCGTCGGCACGGCGGGCGGCGTCGCGCGTTCCGGTGAGCTCAAGCGGCAGCAGCACGTTCTCGCGGGCTGTCAGCGTCGGCAGGAGCTGGAAGTTCTGGAAGACGAAGCCAACGCGCCCGCTGCGCAGGGCCGCGCGTCCGTCCTCGTCGAGATCGTCGACGCGCTGGCCGCACAGCCACACCTCGCCCGAGGTCGCACTGTCGAGACCGGCCAAGAGCCCCAATAATGTGGACTTACCCGAACCGGAAGCACCGAGGATGGCCACCGCCTCGCCGGCTTGGATCTCAAGGTCGAGGCGTTCCAAGATGGTCAAGCCGCCGGCTGGCCCCGTAACATGCTTCCCCACTGCGACCGCTTTCGACACGGCCCGAGGTCTTTGTCCCGACATGATCCGTTTACTCCTGCTGACCTGTATGTTGTTGCCTGCCCTGACGCTCGGAAAAACCACGACCGACGCGCCGGCCGCTCCACCGGTCATCCTGGTCCTCGGCGACAGCCTGAGTGCGAGCTATGGTTTGGATCGCGAGAGCGGCTGGGTATCGCTCCTCGAAGAGCGTCTGCGCGAGCGTGGAATGGTTTTCCGCGTCGTCAATGCGAGTGTCTCGGGCGATACGACGGCCGGGGGGCTGACGCGGCTCGGGACGCTGCTCGACGAACATGCACCCACCTTGGTTTTGATCGAGCTCGGTGCGAATGACGGCTTGCGCGGCTTGGGGTTCGAGGTCATCCGCAACAACATCATCCAAATGATCGAGCGAAGTCGGACCTCCGGCAGCCGCGTCCTGTTGACCGGCTTGCGCCTCCCGCCCAACTACGGTGCGGCTTACACCGACGGCTTTCAAGCAGTGTTTCGGGAGGTCGCCGAGGCCGAATCCGTCCCCTTGGTGCCGGATCTACTCGCCGGAGTGGCCGAGAATTGGGATCTGATGCAGGCCGACGGGCTGCACCCGACCGCCGAGGCGCAGCCGCGGATACTCGACAATGTCTGGCCGGTCTTGGAGCCGCTGCTGGAGTCGAGCCGATAGATCGCGGCGGCGCGCCCGATCCGAAGCCCACTCCCGATGCGTGTCCACTTGTCCCGGTCTCACTGCCGGATCGGTATACAATCCAACGCATCCTTATGAACCGTCCAAACCGCGCCGGATTCAACGCTCGTCAAGTCGGCCGAGGCCGATCCCATCCAACAACGACGCATACCGCGCAGGGCGCGGTTTAAGGGTCACCGGAGTCATCCATGCATCGCATCACCATCGTCGGTTCCGGATTCGCCGGCCTCACGGCCGTTCAAAGCATCCGACGGACCGCCCCCGACGCCGAGATCACGCTCGTCAGCAACAAGGCCGAGTTCATCTACTACCCGGGCCTCATCTGGGTCCCCTGCGGGATCCGCAGCGGCGAGGATCTGCGCATCGATCTGCGCCCCTTCTTCAAGCGGATGCGCGTGCGCCATCTCGCCGGAGAGGCGACCGGCCTGAGCCCGGACGGGCGCACGCTCGAAACCACCGCCGGTCCGGTCGAAAACGACGGACTCGTCATCGGCAGCGGCGGGCGTTTCATCAAGAAGCTCCCCGGCATCGAGCACGCCATCACGCCTTGCGAGGGCATCGCTGCCGCGGAGGCGATCCGGGATCGGGTCAAGGCGATGGACGGCGGCAGCATCGCCATGGGCTTTGCGGGAAACCCCAACGAGCCGAGCTCGATGCGCGGCGGACCCATCTTCGAGTTCATCTTTGGGATGGACAGCCAACTGCGCAAGGAAGGGCGTCGCGACCGCTTCCGCCTGCACTTCTTCACCCCGGCAGAGCGACCCGGCAACCGGCTTGGCCCGAAGGCGGTCGACGGCATCCTTGCCGAGATGAAGCGGCGCGGGATCGAGACCCATCTGGGCCACAAGCTCAAGTCGTTCTCGGAGTCGAAGGTGACGACCGAGGCCGGCGAATTCGACGCTGATCTCATCCTCTTCATGCCGGGCATGACGGGCAACACCTGGTTCGACAATACCGATCTTCCGCGCTCGCCGGGCGGACTCCTGCAGGCTGATGCCCATTGCCGTGTCCCCGGCTACGAGCGGGTCTATGTCGCGGGCGATTCGGGCAGTTTTCCCGGTCCGGACTGGATGCCCAAACAGGCCCACATGGCGGACCTGCAGGCCCGCGCGGCGGTGAAGAATCTGCTCGCAGAGTTGCAGGGCCGCGCGCCGAGCGAGACCTTCAAGGTCGAGCTGGTCTGCATCGTCGACGCCAACGATACGGGCATGCTGGTCGCGCGAACCGAAAAGAACAACTGGGTGCTGCCCTCGACACGGTTCTTCCACTGGATGAAGCTCGGCTTCGAGTGGTGGTATCTGCGCCCCTACCGCTAGTCAGGGTGCGCTCCGAGCGGGAGCAGGCAGAGCATCCCGATCCTCGCGCCCGTCGGCAGTGCCCTGTCCCGGCCGACCCGAGCCTTGCATAAAACACGCAGCGGTCAACTGCCGGATTTCGGATTATCCTAGATCCGGCAGTTGAACGGCCCCTGGAGTGCGTCCCGCGTGGTGTCCGGCAAGGCGCAACGAGGCGTCGTAGTGGTTCTACGACAACGAGTTGCAACGCGGTCGGGCGCCGCGCGGGACGTGCTCCAGGGGTCGTAGCGGCCGCCACCCGGCGGGTGAGGCATCAGATGACCATGATGCTCAACAACGTCAAACCCTTGCATGCGGCACGAAGCGGTCAACTGCCGGATCTAGGATTATGATCTAACCAACCCTGCGCGGCGCGAAGCTGTGTCGAGAGTTCCGATCGTCCAAGCTCCCATTCCGGGACCACGGAGTCATGATGTCGGCGTTTTCCAACCTGTTGATCCCGGCCGTACTCTTCTTCGCACTCGGTTTCATCGCACGCCTGATCAAATCCGATCTGCGCTTTCCGCCCGATCTGGCGAAGATCCTCTCCATTTACCTTCTGGTCTCGATCGGCCTGCACGGCGGCGTGGAATTGGCGAGGGCGGATCTCGGCGAGGCCCTGGCGGCGGTGGTCTGGGCGCTGCTGCTCGGACTCCTGCTGCCGATCATCGGCTTCGGGCTGTTGCTCGCGACGCGTCGAGTCGGTCCGCTCGATGCCGCCGCGATCGCCGCGCATTACGGCTCGGTCAGCGCCGGCACCTTCCTCACCGCAATCGCCTTCCTCGGCAGCCAAGGGATCGACTACGAGCGCTATCCACTGATCATGCTCGCGATCATGGAGTCTCCGGCCATCGTCGTCGGTCTTTTGCTGGCGAGTTGGAGTCGCGGGCGCGCCGCCAAGACCGACCCGAACCGCAGCGCCGCGCCCGCCGAGCGGGGTGAAGGCCATCTTGCCGAAATCCTGCGCGATGCCTTCACGAACGGCAGCGTGGTGCTCCTGATCGGGTCGATGCTGATCGGTGCCATCGCGAACCCGAAGGCGATGGAGTCGCTGCACCCCTTCACCACCGATATCTTCATGGGAATGCTCTGCCTCTTCCTGCTGGAGATGGGGCTCGAGGCGGGGCGGCGCTTCGCCGACTTCCGGCGCGTCGGATGGGCTCTCGTGGCCTTCGGGCTGGTCATGCCGCTGATCGGCGGTGTCATCGGCGTGCTGGTCGGACACCTGATGCTCGGTTTCGGTGTCGGCGGCACAACGCTGGTCGGGGTACTGGGCGCAAGCGCGTCCTACATCGCCGTCCCGCCCGCGATGCGCCTGGCGATACCCGAGGCCAATCCGTCGTTCTATCTGACCTTGTCGCTCGGCGTGACCTTCCCGTTCAACGTCGTCTTCGGCATCCCGATCTATCACCAACTGGCTCTGCTGTTGGCCGGCGGGGCCTGATCGACGCACGCGGCACGGCAACCCTCGTGTCCCGTCGGACTGTCACATCGCAAGTCGCAGGAGTCTATCCAGATGCACCGCCTTGTCCCTGAAAAACTCGTCACCGTCATCACCACCGACGTGCTCGAACACCGCCTCGTCGCCGCGGTGAGTCGCCGCGGTGCAAGCGGCTATACGCTGCTGCGCGCACGCGGCGCGGGTTCCGACGGTTTACAGTCGGGTAACCTGGAGGTCGACACGAACCTCCTTCTGAAGGTCATTCTGCCTCCCGATCGCATGTCCGACCTGCTTGATGACCTGGACGCACTGATCGGCCAGGGCTATCACCTCACCGTGTTCGTGTCCGATGTCGCGGTGCTCAACCACGAGAAGTTCGAGCGGCCGCTGGAACCTTGAGACAGCCGAGTGAATCGGCTGCGTGAGGCATCTGTTCAGCCGCTCAAGCGGCTGAACAGCAAGCAAAGCGGACATGCTTGATACGCCGCATCCTAAGGCAGGCTGCTGCCCGCGTCGGCCCCTTCCTTGGGAACCGGAAGGAGATCGGCGCGACTCACCCCGAGGAAGATCACGGCCGCCGTGGCCACGAAGATAGTCGAATAGGTACCGACGACGACGCCGATGATGAGCGCCAGCGAGAAACCATTGAGCGCCTCGCCGCCGAAGATATAGAGCGCGATGAGCACGAGCAGAGTGGTCCCCGAGGTCACCACGGTCCGCGACAAGGTTTGGTTGATCGAGACATTTGTGATGTCGATGACCGTTCCCTTGCGTATCCGGCGGAAATTCTCGCGGATGCGGTCGAAGATGACGATGGTGTCGTTCAGTGAGTAGCCAATGACCGCGAGTACGGCGGCGAGGACGGTCAGATCGAAGGGGATCTGAAAGAGTGCAAACATCCCGACAGTGAAGATGACGTCGTGCACAATGGCAACGACCGCACCCACCGCGAAGCGCCACTCGAAGCGCAAGGCGACATAAACCAGGATACCGATCAGCGCGAAGAGGACCGCGAGTCCGCCCTGCTCACGAAGCTCCTCGCCGACCTGAGGCCCGACGAATTCGACTCGACGCAGCTCGACCTGCCCTCCGACCGCTTCGCTCAATGCCTGGAACACGCTATCGCTCAGCTCGGCACTCGCCTCCTCGCCTGCCTCCGGGGCCAGACGAATCAAGACGTCGCTGCGCGTGCCGAAGTGCTGGACGGTTGCACCCGTGAAGCCCTTCGCCTCGAGTGCCGCTCGGACATCGCTGAGCTCGGCCGGATTTTGGTAGCCCACCTCAAGGACGGTGCCACCGGTGAAGTCCAATCCGAGATTGAAGCCACGGATCACCATGGCCAATATACACAGCAGCAGCACGACCCCGGATAAGATCACCGCGGGGCGGCGAATACCCATGAAATCGATATTCAGCTCATTGATGACACTCAGGTCTCTCATCGAATCGCCCTTGGTTTAGGGCGCTCTGGACATCGAGCGCCCTGAATTGAGATCGTCATTGGTTCAATCGCGTTCGGCGCGGCGTGCACCGGTTCAGCGTGCGAACGGCTAGAAATTCATCCCCGAGCTTCGGAGAGAAACGCGATTGAAGTCTTTATCCCGTTTTCACTTGAACCGCGCGACACCGAAACTTCGGGCGGCCTCGACGGCGCACCAGGCGCCGGGGTATCGAGCACCACCCGAGAGCGCGGTTCAAATCGCCAACTTCTTCACGCGCCGGCCGCCGTAGATCAGATTGATAATGGCGCGAGACCCGAAGATTGCCGTGAACATCGAGGTCAGAATCCCGATGAAGAGCGTGACGGCAAACCCCTTGATCGGTCCGGTGCCGAAGCTAAAGAGCACGACGGCCGCAATGAGTGTCGTGACGTTCGCATCGACGATGGTCGAAAGCGCCTTGTCGAATCCGGCGTGGATGCTCGCCTGGGGCGTGCTGCCGTTGCGGATCTCCTCGCGTATTCGCTCGTAAATCAGAACGTTTGCATCGACCGCCATACCGACGGTCAGCACGATGCCGGCGATCCCGGGCAAGGTCAGCGTGGCCTGGAGCATCGAGAGGATCGCGACGATCATCACGAGATTCACCACCAGGACGACGTTCGCTACCAGCCCGAAGACGCGGTAGTAGAGCGCCATGAAGACCAATACCAGCCCGAGACCGATCATGACCGACAGGAAGCCCTGGTCGATGTTGTCCTGTCCGAGGCTGGGACCGATGGTGCGCTCCTCGACGATCTGGATCGGGGCCGCCAAGGCGCCCGAGCGCAGCAACAGCGCTAGATTGTGCGCCTCGTTGCTGCTGTCCAATCCGGTGGTCTGAAAACGGCGCCCGAAGGGCTCGCGAATGGTCGCAACGCTGATGACCTCCTCGACCTTGCGAGTTCGCTTGACCGCCTCCCCGTCGACAACCTCGGTGGTGGTCACGTTCTCGATAAAGACCACGGCCATCGGCTTGCCGACGTTCTCGGTCGTGACATCCCGCATGCGCCGGGCGCCCTGCCCGTCCAGGTTGACGAAGACCGCGGGGCTCCCGCTCTGGCTGTCGAAGCCGGCGGAGGCATCGGTGATCTGATCGCCGGTCACGATAACCCGACGATTGAGCAGGATCGGCGTGCCGTCGCGCTCGCGATAGAGCCGGCTGCCGACCGGAACACGGCCATCGAGGGCATCGGCGACGCTGTGCTCGGTATCGACGAGGCGATATTCGAGCGTCGCGGTCGCACCCAGCAGCTCTTTCAATCGCCCGGGGTCCTGCGCGCCCGGCAATTGGACCACGATGCGGCGATCGCCCTGCCGGGCAATGCTGGGCTCTGCGACACCGAGCGCATTCACGCGGTTGCGCAGGGTCGTGATGTTCTGCTGCAGGGCGAAAGAGCGGACCTCCTCTTGCTGGGCCGGGGGCAAGCTCGCAGCGATGACGAAATCGCCGCCTTCGTCGAGTGGTTGGATATCGAGATCCCGGAACTCGTTGTTCAGCGCCCGCTGAGCATCGTCACGCATCGCCGCATCGTTGAATTTGATCAGGATGCGAGAGCCCTCGCGCGCAACGGTCAAGTAGCGGATCTTGCGGTCGCGCAGCTCGGTGCGGATGTCGCCGACATAGCGCTCGAGCGCTTGGTCGAGGGCCGCTTCCATGTCCACGTCGATCACGACATGGATGCCGCCGCGCAGATCGAGACCCATCGACATGGGGTTGAGGCCGAGAAACCGCACCCAGCCGGGCAGGTCTGCCGACAAGGTCAACGCGGTGCGGTAACGCTCCGAGAGGGTCCGCTCGATCGCATCCTGCCCCGCCAGCTGAGCGCCCGAGGAGGCGAAACGCACCAGCAGCTTGCCGCCTTCGCGCATCTCGATGTCCTTCACGGGGACATCGGCGGTTTCGAGTGCGGCACGCACCTCGGCGAGACTCGCCTCGGTCACCTCGGAGCCGCGCGCGGCGGTGATCTCGATCGACGGGTCCTGAGAAAAGAGGTTCGGAACCGCAAGGAGCAAGGCGCCGAGGATGATGCCCAGGATCAGGAGATTCTTCCACAAGGGGTATTGGTTCATTGCAATTCCAGTCGCAACAGCGGGCGCGATCGGGGATGGGCCGGACACCGGCCGGCGCCAAGGAGGGCGCCCGCGCCCTGAGCCGGAGGAATCCGGTCAAGACGCCGCGGCGCCCGAGGCACCGCGGCCGAGGTGCGGGCGAAGGGTTTACAGGTCTTTCAGGGTTCCTTTCGGCATCACGGACTCGACCGAGCTGCGCCGGATCTTCACCGCAACACCGTCGGCAATGTCGAGCAGCGCAAAGTTGTCCCCGATCTCGGCGATCCGCCCGGCGATCCCGCCGATGGTGACGACCTCGTCACCCTTCGCCAAGGACTCCACCATCTTGCGATGCTCCTTCTGGCGCTTGGACTGCGGACGGATAAGGAGAAAGTAGAAGACGACCGCAAACAACACCAGCGGGAGCAGTGCCAGAAAGGGGTCACCCGCACCGGCGGCGGCCTCGCCTTGAGCGACGGCATCGGAGATCAGGAAGCTCATCTATTCAGTGCCTATGGTCTGGGGATCGCTCGGTTGCGATCCGGCGGTTTAGGACGAGGACGGGACCGCAAAGGCCACACAACCTCCGGAAAACTCGGCGTCGGATTATGGCATAGCGCGGAGCAAGTTGCAGCGTCGGGGAAGACGCGTCGATTGCGTCGGGCATGGTTTCGAGATCGGCCCGACGTCGCCGCGCACCTTGGCCTCGGAAGGACGCGTCTTGGATCATGCCGGGATCATGCCGGATCGGGTGTTGCGCGCAATGCCTCGAACTCGCGGACGAAGTCGGTGTAGCGGCCTGCGGCGATGGCCTCGCGCAGACCGCGCATCAGGGTCTGGTAGTAGTGAAGATTATGGATCGTCTGCAGCCGAGCCCCAAGGATCTCTTTGCACTTGTCCAAGTGGTGCAGGTAGGCGCGGCTGTAATGGCGGCAGCAGTAGCAATCGCAGAGCGGATCCAACGGACCCTCGTCGGTGCGATTCGCGGCATTGCGGATCCGGACCTTGCCTTGGTGCGTAAAGAGGTCGCCGTTGCGAGCGTTGCGGGTGGGCAGAACACAGTCGAACATGTCGATGCCGCGACCGACGGCGGCGACGATGTCCTCCGGCGTGCCCACACCCATCAAATAGCGTGGGCGATCCTGCGGCAGCTTGTCGCTGAGAAAATCGAGGATGCGCAGCCGCTCCGCCTCCGTTTCGCCGACCGACAAGCCGCCCACGGCATAGCCGTCGAAGCCGATGGTCATGAGCCCGTCCAAGGATTCGCCGCGCGGTCCCTCGTGCATGCCGCCCTGAACGATGCCGAAGAGGGCCGAGGGATTGTCGCCATGAGCCTCGCGCGAGCGTGCCGCCCAGCGCAGCGAGAGCGCCATCGAGGCGCGCGCGTGCGCCTCGTCGGCAGGATAAGGCGTGCACTCGTCGAAGATCATGACAATGTCGGAGCCGAGCGCGCGCTGCACCTGCATCGAGATCTCGGGGCTCAGAAAGACCGGACTGCCGTCGACCGGCGAGCGGAAACGCACGCCCTCCTCCGTGATCTTGCGCAGTGCGCCCAAGCTGAAGACCTGGAATCCGCCCGAGTCCGTGAGGATGGGCCGCTCCCAGTGCATGAAGCCGTGCAGATCCCCACAGCGTCGAATGATCTCGGTGCCGGGACGCAGCATCAGATGGAAGGTGTTGCCGAGCACGATCTCGGCGCCGAGATCGGTCAGCTCCTCCGGAGTCATGGCCTTGACGGTCCCATAGGTCCCGACAGGCATGAAGGCGGGGGTCTCGACCGTCCCGCGCGCAAAGCGCAAACGGCCGCGCCGGGCCAGTCCATCGTTGGCCAGGAGATCGAAATCCATGCGTGCTTACCTCGGGTCGGGCCGCGGCTCGGCGTCGAGCCAATCCAGGAGTTGATGGAGCGTGGTCACGGTTAGCGTCGGCGGCGCCAGATCGTCCGGCCAGGTCCGCCCATAGCGATTGACCCAAACCGCAGTGATCCCGACCGCGCGCGCCCCTTCGACATCCATCAGGGGGTCGTCGCCGATGTGCAGGCACTCGCTCGGCGCACAGCCGGCATGCTCGAGCGCGCGCATGAAGAGCGCCGGATGGGGCTTGGAGGCACCCGCATCGGCTGCCGTGATGCTGTGCTCGAAAAGCCCTCGCAGCGGTGTCGCCTCGGGATTGGCGGTGCCGTTGGTGAGCGAAACCAAGCGATAGCGCTCCGAAAGCGTCCGCAGCACCGGAGAGACGTCGTCGAAGGGCTCGACCCGATTGCGATGCTCGTCGAACAACGCCATCGCCTCCTCGGCCAATCCGACCGCATAGTCGAACGACTCAAGCAGCATGGCCAGCGAGCGGCGGCGGATCTGACCCAGGTCATGCGCGATCTCGGGCATGGCGTCCATCAACTCGCGACGGTGACGGCGCATGCTCGCCAGATCGTGGGCCTCGGCCAGACGCGGGGCATGCCGACGCAGCCAATCGTGGAAGACCTCTTCGGCGGCCTGGATCACGGGCACGCAGGGCCAGACGGTATCGTCCAGGTCGAGGGTGATGAGTCGAATGGCGTACGCGGGCATGGCTCTATCCTGCGCCGAGCGTGCCGATTCGTCGACCGAGATCACTCGACCAGGAGTGCCGCATGACGCGCCCTGAGCTTGGCGAGCTTCGGCGATATCACGACCTGGCAGTAGCCCTGACTCGGGTTACGGCGGTAGTAATCCTGATGATACGCCTCGGCCGGATAGAAGATCGGGGCAGGCTGGACCTGGGTCACGATGGGGTCCGGCCAGACGCCTTCGTTGTTCATCCGCGCGATCACCTGCTCGGCCACCTCGCGCTGCGCCTCGGAGTGATAAAAGATCACCGAGCGGTATTGGCTGCCGACATCGGCACCCTGCCTGTTCAAGGTCGTCGGGTCGTGGATCGTGAAGAAGACCTCGAGCAGCGTTTCGAAATCGATCCGCGTGTTGTCGAAGCCGATCTCGACCACCTCGGCATGGCCGGTCGTACCCGTACACACCTGATGATAGGTCGGCTGAGCACCGGCGCCCCCGGCATATCCGGAGACGACGGACTGCACGCCTTCGAGCCCCTGAAAGGCCGCCTCCAGGCACCAAAAGCACCCCCCGCCGAGTGTCGCTGTCTCAATCGCCATCTCTATTCGCTCCCGCTGTGCTTCGCAACCGCGCCGTGGCGCACCGAGGCCGCGTGAGATCGTCACCCGTTTCGGCCTCTTCTCGCATCGAGAGTTGGGGGCGAGGCCGCGCCCGCAACAGCGTGGTGCGGAAATCGACGTTTCGGATCGGATTCGAAACCCTCAAGGAGGGGTTGACAAGAGAAACGGTAAATAAGAAACTGGTGATGTACTGAAGCTTCGCGCTTCGGTGCACTCCTCCATCCTCCTTTGGTGGTAACTTCTGAGCGCGACGCCCGTCGCGCTTTTTTTTTGCCCGTCGCTCGACGGGTCGATGTCGCCGGACAATCCCGCTGGCGCGAGTCGATCAAACATCACCGGCCGGGACTCGTCGAGATCCCTCTAGGCCGGGTGCTGCGTCATCCAGTGCCGGGCAATCTCCTCCCTGCGGCAGACCCACACTGAGTCGTAACTCTGCACATGATCGAGAAAGCGCGCGAGGGCCGCCGCGCGCGCTGGATGACCGCTGATGCGAGCATGCAACCCGACGCTAATCATTTTCGGGAAGTACGCCCCTTCCTGCCAGAGTTGGTCGAAGGCATCCTTGAGTATATGCTCTCAATGCTGCGGTCGCGTTCGTCAACGCGCGATGGTCGGCCGTACAGCTCGTGTAGGTAGGCTTCCGACTGCGCATCCCCATTGACAATGCTCGACTCCGCACCCTCCTCGATATTGAGCACGAACTGAACCGCAACCCGAGCCGCATTGGGCCAGCGCGGATGGGGAGGCCGTCGGCCGTAGCCGACCAGATCGCGCTCCGCCATCAGCCCAGCTCGAAGGTGGTGACGCCGAAGATACGCCGGTGCGCAAGATCCGGGGGCGGGCCCAGATACATCCGGGCACAGCCGAAGACCTCGACCATTCGGTAGCGTCGCGCGAGTTCGATCGCCGCGGGATTGTTCTCCGGTGCATCGAGGAACAACGGACCGCCGGCGGCAAAACCCTGAAGGTGCAGGAACAGCGACTCCGCGGCCTGCGCATCGTCGGCGAACAGCGGGCCGATCTTGCATCCTTCCCGGCAGCGGCGGATGACGCCGTAGCCGCTCAACCGGCCGGCACGCCGGCAACCGAGGGCCAAGGTGTCGGGCTGCGACAGCCAGCCGTTTAGAAAGCTCGCGCGGGCGGCGGGGAAGCAGGTCCGGTCGTAGGCGACAACCTGTTCGAAAGCAATCTCGGTAAGCGGGGTGATCTGCTCGCCGCCAACAGGCGTAGCGTCGAGATGGTCCGGGATCTCTGCACGAAAGCGAATGTCTCGATGAGAGAACACGAAGCCACCCTTGGCGTAGTAAGCCTGCATCGCGAAGACGCCGTCCATGCCGATGCTCGCCCCCGGGCGCAGTCGGGCGAGCAGGCGCTCACGGCGGGCGTGCCAAAGCGCATTGCCGAGACCCAAACCCCGAAATTCCGGCCGGATGATGAAGAAGCCCATGACGCCGAACTCACCGTCATAGGACGTGATGGCGCCGCCGCCGATCAACGCTTCTTCGAGCTCGGCGGCGACGAAGGCATCGGGATCGGTGGCCCAGAACACGTCGGCATCATGCAGGCCCGGGTTCCAGCCCTCCTGCGCTGCCGAGTTCACCAGCTCGTCTAGCTCTCGCCGGGACATTTGTCGGATCAGAAGTTTACGGGTGATCATGTCGCTCTCATCGGTTGCTCATCCGGGGTGCCGGATCTCAGCTTGATCCGCCGCTAGAACGACGACTGTCGACAGCCCTTCTGATTGAAGACCGATCGGCTCCGGGCTTTTGGCCTTGTCGTCTCGATTGCGACGCGCAGGTGCACAACAGAACGGGTCTTACGTTGGCCGATCGGTACTCAAGAGAACGCCGCTCCGATCCTTCATGCGGTCTCTCATGAGCAAACTGTAGTCTCCGGGAGCTGACCGACACTAACGTCGCCTATTCTGGCCTTGTGGCGGCATGCATTCGCGGGCTCGAACACCCGCGCCAGCGGTATGGCCAAGAGATAGCGCGGCCGGGAAACAAGCATCGAACGCTGGAACGGAAGGCGGTGTGGCGACTCTGCCGGATGAACTCGGGTTCTGAAGACGGTCCACCTCATAAGCGGCGGCGACCGCACGCATGGGTGGAATCGGCGGCAAGGCCGCAACAGCCGATCAAAACAGGCTGAAGCTGTCTGCACCATGTTATTCAAAGATGACAGCGCGAGTACGGACTGGGGGATGTGCCCCGGCGACGGTGAAGACTTCGCAAGGAAAGTGAGTCGCGACTCCCCGAAGGACAGGCCGAATGCAGCTTCGAAAAGTGCTTTGCTTTCCATCTTACCCAGCTGCGGTCCGCTGGCGGAAGAAAGTCCAGATGACGGATGGGACCGGCGGAGGGAACAAAACGCGGGCCAACCGTCTCTGAAAATTCGTGCTTGGAACCGCAAGGGCAGGAGAAGACTCGGAGATGTCGTCGGGCCCGCGTGCTGCCGAACGCATCAGCCGCGGCGAATTACCTGGTGTTGCTCCCCTTCGCATTTCAGGATGACGCTAAGCCGCGATTCGGGCCCGCGAGAGAATAGTTCCAGTCCGTATCCGTCTCTTGTGTCCGCTCACTGCCAGGCGCCTCGCGACGGGGACCGGTGCGCGCACTTTTCCACGACACTTGATGACATCGTGGCCCCAGCGCTTCAACCTAGATCCGACAGCTTACTCGGGTTAGCAAGGCGTTCGCGGCCACCGACAGGAACACGCGGACCATCCGGTCGCGACGCTTGGCGACGGCGCCGTTGAAATCCGACTCATCCGATACGTACTTGCCGGACACGACCCCGATCAGCGATTCCACGCTTTGTGATACCACCCGTTTACACACGCTCAGGCCGGAATGTTAGGCGTGGGTTAGACTTCTTTCGGAATCGCTTCACCACCTGGGTCCGCTTTGTTGTAATGATGTTGCCTGGTTGAGAAATGCTCCATCACCTCCTGGCTACGCCAGCGGTTGATCGTGCCGATCACGCCTTTTTGTTCGATGACGGTTTCCAGATGCTCCTTCAGTGCCTCAAGACGTGCGACCAGAGCGTTCTGCTCCGGTGTATCGAGGAGCCCGACAGATATCTGGCGCGCGCGCTCTGGAGTGAGCGCCTTCAGGCGATTCAAAAGTTCCTGATCTATAAACGCCGGACGCTCCGGCAGCGTACCGCGCGGCAGGAAAGGATCACGGTTATGACCGAATGCCTGATCATTGTCGATAAGTTGGACGCCACCCTTAGGTGTGATGAAGAAATTGCCTTGGTTGCGATCAACTTGACCACACAATAGGTCGAACCATTCGGCCCTCGCGAGATTGCGCCATAGTTCCGGCCGCATGGCCGCCTTACGGAAGTCTGGCCCGAGTTGATCGCTCTGGTTTTGAGGATCAATCCCGACACCAATGCGACCGTCGCGGTAACGATAGATCCCCGCTTTCTCCACGTTCGCGATAGCGGCTTCGTCGCCAGCCTCCGCCAGCTTTAGCTGCCGGTCGAAGTCCGCGTATTGTACATGTTGCCGGGAGAGAATATTTAACCGGCGCGGCTCGCGTGCTGGTCCCCCTTCGGCTTCACCCTGGATCACGCCATTCCGGCCGGCAACGTTGAAGGCTTCAGTTCGCGGCACCATTTCGCCAATACCAAGCTCTTGGGCGAGCCGATAGGTCATAATCTGCCGCGCACCTTGGCGAAGCGTAGCATCGTTGGTGAGTCCGATTCTCGCGTCTGTTACGACGTCAGAGTCGTTCAATACACCGTCGGGTTTGAAGACGGCATTGGTACGCCCATTCTGGTCAGCGGCTACGCTACGGGTATTCCAATCAACATACAATTTGTAGACCTTGGCATTATCACCACCCAGTTGTTTCAAAGAGTTCAGATTGAGATCGCGAGCGACGGGGTCGCCTGTGAGATTTTCAAAGAATCGTTGACTGGCCTTAACCAGAGCAGTTTTGATTTGGTCTAGGACTGGCTCGCTTCGACCTGGAAGCATTCTGCTGCTTTTTTCTTCCCGCCGGATATCGATCAGGGCTTGGAGCGCATCGATCGAGTTGATACCAGACTGAAGCTGCGCTTTTTGCACTGCAGTGGGTTCATTGTTCTTGGATAAGGGAAGCCGCTTCATGTAGTCCCGAATGCCCTCCAAGCTCTCGCTCAGCTTGGTGGTATTTTCTTGACCAATCAGCTCTCTGAAGTTCTGAAGCTGGGCTTCGAACTCTCCGTCACCCGGTTGTCGATATGCCGCAAAAATATTCACCAGATGCTGTGCCAGCCTGCCTTCCGATTCTCCGACCGTAAGCCGTTCAAAATCGGGCATCGTCTCCGGGTGTCCGTGATCTTCGTCGAAACTACTTAAACGCCTCTCGATCCGCACCGCCCGGCTATTTTCCGGCAGGCCGCGTGCCCGACGCCGGTGCTCAGCGCGCGCCTCAAAAAATTCGTTGTGCCTTGCAGGCGCTTCCTCACCGATGACCTCGACAAATTCAATGAACTCTTCCCCGCGATAGCCTTGGCGCCATTGCGGTGTCGTTTGCGTGAGCCCTTGCTCGTCCACCGCATTGTCCTGGCGTTCCGCTTCCCTCTCTTGGTCGCCCTGAATTGAGCGCTCGCTTGAACTTTCACTTGAGCTCTCACCGTTGGCGAGCGTCTGGGAACAAGGCGCTAAACTCAACAGCAACAGTATGAGCCAGACTCGTTCGATCATTGGAGGTACCTCACACTGTAGTGGAGGATATGGTCGACGCAGTCGGCGCAGTTCTCGGCTGGCGGCTCCATGGTCAGGGTGTGCTGGAACCACTGGCCGGCGATACCATCGAGTTCGGCCGGGGTAGTTGGTCCGCAGTTCTCCCCAGCGGCACAAAGAAGCCAGAGAGCCGGTGACCACTTAGATAACCCAGATGGCCTTTCCTCGGGTTTTTCCGCTTGCTTGATGGCATCGACCAGCTTTGAACCTTTGCCGGTCACGTATTCGTCCCAAAGAATTTTGAGGCCCAGGGTAGCGCCATCGAGCGCACCATCCAACAGCGCGTCCTTTGTGGTCATGTCGTCTGACACATGGCGGTGGAGCACCCGAAACTCGCGATCGCGGCGGTTGATGAACTCCACGTTGCCACCCCAGAGGATATCCTCCGCGCTCATCGCGAACCTAGCCATTGCATTCGCTTGCAAGTGTTGGCTCTTGGGCAAGATGTCGTCGAAGCTGTTGCAGAGGACTTGAATCGCCATCGGCTTCAGCGCCTTGCCGTCTTCATCTTTTGGTAACTCGGCGGGGGCTGCGTGGTCGAGCAGCAGGTGGCCATTGCGGTCATAGGCAGAAACGCTGATCAATGGATACGTGGCGTGCGCCTGCGGCTGGAGCGACTGGCCCTGCCTGGACGGGTAGTCCATATAGGCAACATTCTCTTCCTCTTCGATCTTGAGGGTGCCCCAAGTTGCCCAATTTTCGTCGGGCGGCGTCTCACCGCAGTAGAGGTGGTCGAAGCGCACTTCCAAGTACCCTTGACGCAGTGGCGCCGATGGTCTTGGCTCAATGCCATCATGGCTGGCGATGTAGTCGCCGATCGCGCTTCGCAACTGGTGGCGAACCCGAAGGGAAATCTCCGGATCGGAGAAAAAGACCGATGACAAGAGCTCGTCGATCGGTCGCAGCACAACGTGAACCGGGACGACGCCATCGGTGCCCACGGACCAGCTTTCGGCGCCAAGGCCCACATGGGCGCCGCCGATCCAGTAGAAGTTCTCATTCGACGAGCCCACGACATCGCGGAACTGGCGCGCTGTCTCTTCCGCGTGTTCTGTACCGAAGTTCAAAGCGGTTTCGGTTTTGGCATCCAGCACCAAGCCGACTTCGGTCTTGGTATCGATGCCTTTCTCGAGCAAGGTTCCACGCGTGCGTTCGTCCGTATCCACAGTCAACACGCCAGCACCACCGTAAATCACCCCAACCGCGTAATGGGTGCCATAGGTTTCAATGAAGCTCTGAAAATCCTGGTGTTGCACCAAACGCGCGATCCGCTGGCGGAAGTTATCATCGAGCTCGATGGCGCTCTTGTCCAAGATGAGGTCGTAAAAATAGGCGCGAGAAAAGCCGATCGAACGTATCTTCTTCTGTTCGGAAATCGTCTGTTCGGCCTCCTTCATCGTCGAACTGAGGGAAAAAGAGGGCAGTGCTTTGGATTTCAGGCCGACGCTGACCGAGCTCGAAACCGCATCTTTGAACTCCTGATAGGTGGTGGTCTCGTGGGTCTCCTTATGGATGTCACCTGTGAATTCGGGCACGAAGTTCAACCCCCGGGGAACGAAGATCCGGTTGAAGTCGTAATAATCCTTTGAGCGCCCTTGCGGTTGGCGGAACACCATCCCCGAAGCACCTGTCCGGGTGAGGTGGATCGGGTCCATCTGCAACAGATCGTAGCCCGTGTAGCTGGCCTGAAGATTTACGGCCTTGGATAGCGCGACGAAGGTGTTGTTGTAAGTATCGTTCGGCGTCACCGCATCGGGATCTTCGATCCGCTCCAAGGTGATCGCTTTGGTGCCGAATGCCCAATCCGGGGTTGGATCGATAGCCGTCACCTGGATCGACCCACCCGGATTGATCTGCATGGTCGGGTTGTCGAACGGTGCCACCAATTGTCGAGCGTCGCTACCGCGCCAGAAGTTTGGATTCTCCTGAACGAACCGCAGCGCGTCTCCGTTCTCTGCGATCAGGGTCACACCCGGCTCTTCGAGCCGCGGCGGCGCGATAAAGGCCAGGCCCGTGAAGGCATCGGTACTCTTGCCCTGCAAGCCGTAGAAACCGACACCGCGGTCCATCCAGATGCTGCGTACCGGTGTGAAGCGGTTGATTTTCGCTCGTGCCTGCGGGCCGTTGGCGAACGGACCATAGGTCTGTCGGTTAGTGTGGATCTCCAAGGCGGCGATTTTCCCTTCATCCATCACCCGCCAGGTCAGTCCCCGGATCTCCTCGTCGTCGGCGAACCAGACATAGTCTTGGCGCCGCCGCTCCCGCGGCAGATCGCATTGCACCCGAAACGGTTCCTGAGCCGGCAGGTCTTGTTGGGAGCTTGTCATCAAGGGCCGGTATGGAAACCAGTTCTCCCGCTCCAGATCATCGGGTTTGTCGCAGGCGATAATGCCGATCCACGTCAGCCGGTCTTCGAACTGCGTCATCAGCAGTCCAGACACCCGCCCGGTCGGCAATGGTCGACGATCCGGCTGAACCCACTCCCCGTGCTCGTCCGTTAGCTGGTATTTGCTGGCGTCCAGACCATCATCGGCGATCAGGCGATAGAGGGGGTGGATCGAGAACTGGCCATGCTCGATTTGGTTGTCATCTCCCTGCACCGCGCTACTGACCAGTTGGCTGAGCGCCGCCCGCGCTGCTGGCCCGTATACCGCTTCATTGTTGTGGTATCCGTCGAGGGCCTCGTGCAGCGGCGATAGATTCGGCGGTTCCCCGCCCTTGATGAAGGCTTCAAGATTGTGAATACGGGTCTCGGTCTGGGTCGCCTGGCGCCACCAACCATCTGTCGGGGTTCGATAAGCGGGTGCCTCGTTGAAGTCGAGGGCATGACCTGTGGCATCGGCGGTCAGAATGAGCCTGACGGCCTGGGGGAGAGGACGCTCCGGGTCAGTCTCTTGGGCGACTTCACGGGCGAAGATAAAGTCAAGGCTGGCCCCCCAAAGGCGGAGCCTTCCGAACGTGCCCTCGAACGGCCAACTGCCATCGCTAAGTGCACCCACTTGCAAAGATCGGATCGTATCGCCTGGGATGAATCCGACACCGACCTCGCCTGCCCACTCACCGTCGACATAAAGGGTTGTCTTGCCGAAAGTTGATTGCAGCGAGATACGGTAAAGGTGACCGCGTTGGAAACGTCTGTCCATAGAATAAACAACGGTGCCCGATCCATCGGACACGGCGAGACCGGATCGGTCCGGCATGATGTGGACAGCGAAAACAGGCCCCTGCTCACCTTGCAATGAGAGCAGTGTCGGCGGCACCTTCCGTTGGCCGAACCAATCCGCCGACATCCAAAAATCCATAGCCAAGCCTTTGGGCGGCGCTCGATCCGCTTCGGCCATCACCAACCCAGGCGGTGCAAGATCGGGATGCAGGATCACGCGTTCGGTTTGAGCCGGTGCATAGGCCGGCGCTGCGGTATCGACGGTTGGCCGCGGCGGCAGCAAACGCGGAGCCAATCGGATGATGAAGCGGAAGCCTTCTATATCCGAGCGCAGCTGGAGCGAATCATCCGGTAGTCCGCTCGTCAGGCGATGAAAGCTCAAACCTTCCGAGAGTTTTCGAACCCTGTCGCCGTCATTCGGGATCGATAGAATTGCGCGACGCAAATCTTCGCCGCGGGCGTTACATTCGTCGCGTTCGGTGACGCCTTCGGTCTTTTGGAAGCAGAATACCTGGGTGGTATAGCGCCGATCGTTGGCCGCGACCGGGCCGTCGATCAAAGCTTCAACAAACCGAGCCCCACGGCCAGCTCCCACCGCCTCGAAGCCGAGAACGTCGCTGAGAATGACATCCCCGGCCGGCGCTGCCCGCACCCCTGCCAATAAAGCGTCTTCGGCGGGATCGGATACCGGCGGACCGGGCAGATCTTCAGAGACCCTCCTCCCCGCAAAACGGACCAAGAATCGAAACCCTTGAAGCTCGCCCTGGAAGACCATGTCCTCATCGGGGAGACCGTCGTCGACGACCTGAAACACCATTCTATCGAAAAAGCGATCGACGCGTCGATCGCCGAAAGGCACATCTCGAAGCGCATCGACAAACCTCTCATACCCTGTCCGACAGCGCGTTTCATCTCCATTCGTGTCGGAGACGTCGTGGCACAAGGCGAAAATACGGAAGTCCAGATCGGTTGGCGCTGGCTCCCCGCCCAATAGATCTTCGAGTATCGGCTGAAAGTTTCCTTGCTCTATATCCGTAAAACTCAGAAGTGGACTGACGTGTACTGCGCCACCCCCTTGTTCGGAGAGTGCGAGCAATGTGTTCTGCGCAGATGCTTCGCCCCTTCCGAACAACAGCAGAGCCAAACCTAGCCCGACGCACCGGACACTCAAGAGCGAATTTCGCAGCATTCCCATCCTCCGATTGTCGGGACGACCCTGGCACCTGCCTATTTCATTGACCGGAAACCATAAGGTTAGCATCCAAGGGTGTGATGGAAATTCGCTGCTCTGATCGGATTTGCAGCAAACGGCCACCTGATTACCAATGAGCCTCAGCCAACTTGAGCAGACGGTAGGGCATGGGCGGGGTTCGCGCGGCCGCAATGCCGAGGCGCGGCAGCATGGCCGCCAGGTCGAAGCGGCGATTGAACCGGTAGCAGAACTCCGCGAGGTAGCGCGGCAGATGTTGGGAGCTGGCCTTATGATAGGTGCCCCTCATCGCGGTCTTCACGTTGCCGAGGATGGTGTTGACCCACTTGCGCTCGGGCAACTCGACGCCGCCGGCGCCGCTGCCGGTCACCATGGCCTGGTGCTCGATGCCGGCATCCGCGATTCCGCGAAAGCAGGCGAGGCCGTCGCTGACGACGATGCTGTCGGGATGAATGAATTTGGCGGCCCAGTGCGCCAACTCGGTCTTGCGGAATCCTGCAACCACGCTCATGCGCAGCGCGATCGGGTGGCCCTTGTCGTTCTTGGCCACGGCGGCAACGAAGGGGGTCTTGTTGGGTGAGCCGCGTCCGGGGGTGCCGCCATGAACCTCGCCGCCCCAGTAGACGTCGTCGATCTCGATTACCCCGCTCAGTTGGCGATCGGCGTCGCGTTCGAGCATGACCTGCAGGAGCTTGTGCTTGACCTTCCAGGCCGTGGGGTAGGACACCCCGAGATGGCGCTTGAGCTCAAGCGCGGAGATGGCGTTTTTCTGTTGCGTGAGAAGATACATGGCGAGAAACCAGACGGTCAGGGGCAGCTTGGTGTAGGCGAAGATCGTCCCGGCGGTCAACGAGGTCTGGTGGTGGCAGTGCCTGCACTGCATCAGCTCGCGCGTGCGCAGCGCCGTGAAGTCCTCGGCATGTCCGCACTCAGGGCAGACGAAGCCCGCCGGCCAGCGCCAGCCGAACAGAGCGTCGGCGCACTGCTCCTCGGTGCCGTACTGCGCAAGAAAGTCAGGCAAACTCAGACCCTTCTGAAACTGGATGAGGTTCTTGGCCATGGTGCAGACTCCCGGTGGTGGTCACGGCACCAGTGTGCGACCGCCGGTGGCTCAAAACGTGAGCCTGCGGAGTCTCGTTGGTAATCAGGAACGGCCATGTTAGCTGGTCGAGGACGGTGGGGCTTGCGACTTTCAACCAGACCGACTCGGAGGCCTCGGACTGTCGTATAAGAATCATTAGGAAATCGAAGCGCCCCTCAGCGCCGCAAAACGATCTGAAGCTAAGGCTAGCGGAGGCTCCGAAACTGTACAACCCCACACCGAGGGGCTGACAGACTCCGCGAGCGGTCCACAAGCGCGCTTGGCCTGCGAGAGAACGATAATTCGGCGCGCCACGGCGCCAGTCGCACGACCGCCGAAGGACCTTTGCAACGCCGCCCTTGCGGGCGAGATGCGGGGAGGGATGTGGACGGTTTCGCGTCTACATAACTTCTCAGAATAGCGGCTCATTACGCCGGCGGGGCATCAAGGCTAAAGCGACAAAAATTCCTTAGCGATCGATCGACTCGGCGGGACGCGCGAGTTGTCAGGTCAGCTCGATTGCTGAAAGCCGATACAGATCGGTAACCGGGTCATCCTGGCTGGCTTTGATGGGTCGACGAATCCAATGCCGCCGAGCGGATCATTTGACTCAGCATCCTCCGTGAATTGAGCGCCCAATCTCCTGCCCGTCACCCAATCCGCTGACATGCGCTCGGAGCCTGGCGAAGATCACCCGGACAGTCCGCCGCCGAGCTTGAGCGCGTTGCGAATCCCCTCCACCACATCGTCGCGATGCCCTTCACCCTGCTCCGAAGACCCGTCCGTGCGGTCGGCGAGTCTGCCGGCGATGACGGCGTCGATGGCCTGCTCGGCACAGAGCCAGTCGGCATCCGCCCCACCGGGGGCAAAGCCGCGACATTCGGCGAGATAGTAGGCGGCGATCTCGATCATCTTGCGTCGCTCGTGGCTGCTCGGCGCGCGGGACGCCGTACTGTCCGTCGGCTTCATCGATTTGGAACCCCTGGTATCGCCCGATCCGGGCGGTTCGTGATTCGCGGATTATGCCATCGAGCGGCGGTCCGAGAGGCATGCCCGGTTTTGTTGAAATCCACGGTCGAGCGACGGCGAGCGGCGCGGTACCATGCGCATCTCGGGACGGCGTGCGCTCGCCCGCCGTCCGAACTGATTACACCGGCCGTCACGAGGATGCTTCCATGGGCTCAGCAACGCCTTCCTTCTTCCGGAGGGCCCTCATTGCCTTCACCAGCTTCAAACGTATCTTGAAGGATCCTGGCTTCGCCCGCGCCGTCGGGGCGCTCGCCAAGGGCGACGCCGAGCACGCCCTGGCGCGGCCAGCCGCGCCCGCCGCGGTGCCTCCGGCGAGCGCGGCGCCCGATTCGGCTTTGCTCCTGCTCGGATTGCTGCAGAAAGAAGGCCGCTTGGTGGACTTTCTGAAGGAGGACATCAAGGGCGCCTCCGATCAGGAGATCGGCGCCGCCGCACGGATCGTTCATCAGGGTTGTCGAGACGTCCTGAACGCACATCTGAAGATCGCACCGGTGCGCGAGGAACCCGAGGGCAGCCGCGTCACCCTGGCGCCCGGTTTCGACGCCTCGGCGAATCGACCGACCGGCAACGTCGTCGGAGATCCCCCGTTCCAGGGGACGCTGGTGCATCGCGGCTGGCGGGTCACGGAGATGGATCTCCCCAAGACCACCGGCGGACATGACCTGCGCATCCTCGCCGCCGCGGAGGTGGAGCTGTGAGTCACTATCGCTACGCGGTCGGCATCGATCTGGGCACCACCCATTGCGCGCTCTCGTTCGTGGATTCGGACAAGAGCGAGGGCGAGAATATCGTCCAGGGTCTCGTCGCCATCCCGCAGCTCATCGGGCCCGGATCCGTCGAGGCCCGCCCCCTGTTGCCGTCCTCTCTCTACCTGCCGCATCCGGACGAGCTCAAGGCCGCGGATCTGGGCCTACCCTGGCAGACCGACACCACTCGCATTTGCGGCGAGATGGCCCGCAACCAGGGCACAACAACCCCGATCCGTCTGGTCTCGAGCGCCAAGAGCTGGCTCTGTCATCCGGACGTCGACCGCAAGTCCGGGATCCTGCCGGCCGGCGCTCCGGACGAGATCCCGAGGATCTCGCCCTTCGATGCGACGGTGCATTACCTCGCCCATCTGCGCGATGCCTGGAACGGGCAATTTCCATACGATCAGCTCAGCCGTCAGGAGGTCACGGTCACGGTGCCGGCCTCCTTCGACCCGGCCGCGCGCGAGTTGACCGCCGAGGCTGCTCGCGCGATCGGTATCGAGCACCTGGTCCTGCTCGAAGAGCCGCAGGCGGCGCTCTACTCCTGGGTCAACGACACCAAGGGCGCTTGGCGGCATGAGGTGCAGGTCGGCGACATCATCCTGGTCGTGGACGTCGGCGGCGGGACCACGGACCTCTCGCTGATCGCAGTCACCGAGCAAGACGGGGCGCTCGAGCTGACCCGCGTCGCTGTCGGCGAGCACATCCTGCTCGGCGGCGACAACATGGACCTGACCCTCGCGCATCTGTTGAAACAAAAGCTGGCAAAGACCGGCGTGGAGCTGGATCGCTGGCAGCTGCAGGCCCTGACGCACGGCTGCCGCATCGCCAAGGAGTTACTTCTGGCCGATGCCGAACTGGAGAGCATCCCGGTGGTGGTCCCCAGCCGCGGCTCCCGTCTGATCGGCGGCAGCATTCGCACGGAGCTCACCCGAGACGAGGTCCGCTCGACCCTCATCGAGGGTTTCTTCCCTGCGGTCGGCGCGGACAGCCGCCCGGCGAGCCGGGCGCGCGGCGCAATCACCAAGGTCGGTCTTCCTTACGCACAGGATCCGGCCGTCACGCGCCATCTGGCCGCCTTCCTCGGCCGACAGACCGGAGCGACCGAGGACCTACAGGGATTCGTCGCTCAAACACCGGGGGCGAGCTTCCTGCATCCGACCGCCGTTCTCTTCAACGGAGGCGTCTTCAAGGCGCAGGTCCTCCAAGAGCGCGTGCTGGAGGTGCTCAACCAGTGGTTGGCGGCCGAGGATGCACCCCAAGCACGGCTCTTGGATGCACGCGATTTGGACCTGGCCGTGGCCCGCGGTGCGGCTTTCTATGCCCATGTCCGGCGCCACGGCGGGGTGCGGATCCGCGGCGGTACGAGCCACTCGTATTACGTCGGCGTGGAGAGCGCCATGCCGGCCATTCCCGGCATGGAGCCCGAGATCCAGGCGCTCTGCCTCGTGCCTTTCGGACTCGAAGAGGGTTCGGATCCGGTCGCGCCGCCGCAGGAGTTCGGTCTCGTGGTCGGCGAGCCAGTGCGCTTTCGCTTCTTCGGCTCGAGCGTCCGCCGCGAGGACGAGGTCGGCGAGTTGCTCGAGGAGTGGCTCGAAGAGGAGCTCGAGGAGCTCGCCGAGATCCAGACCGTGCTGCCCGCGAAAGATCACAAGAAGGGCGAGGTCGTTGCGGTCCGACTTCAGGCCACGGTGACGGAGGTCGGGACGCTGGAGCTGACGGCAATCCCGGTCGACACACCGGACGAGCATTGGAACGTCGCCTTCAACACGCGTGGGAACGGCGGCTGACCCGGACTCTCGTTGCTTCGGAAACGAATGGCGCACGGCGCGGTCGACGGGACGTCACGAGCGTCGTATGCAAACCCGAAGCGCCGGCTGGCCGGCGGATGAAGGTGATGAATGAAAGGCCATTGACGTCCTTGACAGGATGCCACACGGTGACCACAATCAAGTCATCTTATTACATTGGTGACTACAAAATGTCCGTGTCGGTTCGAGAGCTCAAATCCAGGCTTGCGCATTATCTTGCCGAGGCTCGCACGGGCCAACCCATCGAAATCACGTCGCACCGCCGGGTGATTGCGCGGCTGACAGCCGTTCCGAACGGCGATGAGCAAGGCATCGGCCGACTACTGGTCTCCGGGGCGGCGCAGTGGAGCGGCGGCAAACCAGCGGGCGCCGATATTCGTCTTTCGCCAGATGGGCCCTTGCTCTCGGAGCTGGTCCAAGAAGATCGGGGATGATTTTGTTTTGCGACACATCCGCCGTGGTCAAGCTCTACGTTGCCGAGCCGGACAGCTCCCGGGCGAAGGGCCTCGTCGCGGAGGCAGACGCAGTGGTGGTGTGCCGGATCGCCTGGGCCGAATTTCATGCAGCGGTGGCACGGCGCGCACGTGCAGCCCCGGCTGATCAGGATGCCTTGGAGCTCGCCAAAGCGGACCTAGCCCGGGACTGGCCCCGTTATGTCGTGATGGAGGTCACGCAAAACCTTGTGGTGCGTGCCGGGGAGTTTGCCGATGCCTTCGCATTGCGCGGCTACGATGCAGTGCAATTGGCGGCAGCCCACATCGCCATGGTGCAGTCGGATTTGCCGCTCAGTTTCGCCTGCTTCGACCGGCGTTTGAATCAGGCCGCAAAACTCCTCGGCCTGACCTTGCCCTGAGTCTCGACAGGCACGCCGCTTGCCTTCGCGCCGACTCCGTCAGCTCGGCTGCAGCGATGGAGCCTGTACGGCAACGGGACCCACCGGCGCCGACCACAGCAGCAGATGCAGCTCTTCGAGCCCGTCGCGATGCGAGAGAAGTACGCGCTTTTCAGCCGCGCTCAGGCTGTCCGGCCCCTCGTCCTGGAGCTGAAAGATCAGACCCTCGAGATAATGCCTGCGCCGCCGGTTGGGGATTTCTTCCGGTAAGAGGGAGGCGTGTAGCGCATAGGCGCAGGGATCGATGACGGCGCGATACCAGAGATCGCCGACGATCTCCTCGGAGCCCTGCCCATCCGAGGCGGTATCCGCAGAGCACAGAGCGCTTCCGGTGTTCTTCATCTGCTCGGTCAGCAGCTCGAGCACGCGCGGCGGCTTGTGCTCCTCGGGTGTCAGGAAGAGTCGGAGCGCCTTCGCCCGCTCGCCGGGCCAGACCCGACTCGTCGCCATCGAGACCGGGATCGCGAGCAGGAGTCCCGCCAATACAGGCGTGAACCACCAGAAGAAGGCCGGGACGTAATAATAGGTCAACAGCCCGGCCCCGACCGCCAAGAGGGTTTGACCACCATGGGCGCCCACCGCCTCCGTCAACCCGGTCCCGTGATCGCCCCGCTGTTGCGGCGGCCAACCGACGACCTTGCGCAGCAGGATCGAGGCGACGAACTTGCTCTGAAACAGCATGAGGACAGGCGCATAGAGAACCGACAACAGACTCTCGAGCAGCACGCTGAGCATGGCGCGCGGCAATCCGCCATAGGCTGCGCCCAAGCGCGGGCGCACCGCAAGCAGGACCAGGGCGAACAACTTCGGCAGAAAGAGCATCGCCAGCGTGACCCAGAGGACGGTCGCCATCTCGACGACGTAAGACACGGGCCAGATCGGCAGGAGATAGTCCCCGAAAAAATAGACGGGCACATCCAGGCTGTTCAGATATGCCTGCACGCCCGTGAGCAGCAGAAACAGGAGCCACAGCGGCGAGGCCATGTAGGACATGACACCCATCGCCAGGTGGACCCGATTCAAGGGCCTAAAGCCGCCCGCGAAGACGAGCCGTGCGTGCTGGAGGTTGCCTTGGCACCAGCGTCGGTCGCGCTTGGCATAGTCGATCAAGGTCGGGGGGATCTCTTCGTAACTCCCGCCCAGATCGTCGGCGAGCCAGACCTTCCACCCGGCGCGCCGCAGGAGCGCGGCCTCCACGAAATCATGGCTTAGGATCTCGCCGCCGAACGGCTCGTGCCCGGGAAGCTCGGGCAAGCCGCAATGGGCCGCGAACGCCTCGACCCGGATGATGGCATTGTGTCCCCAGTAGTTGCTCGTATCGCCTTGCCAGTAGCTCAGCCCGGCAACGAAGATGCGGCCGTAGAGGCTGCTGGCGAACTGCAGGACCCGCGCAAACAGCGAGACACGGTTAACCGGGACCGGCGGGACCTGGATCAGCGCGACATCCGGATTGCGCTCCATGCGGGCGACCATCTCCACGAGGGTCTCGCCCGCCATGAGACTGTCTGCGTCGAGCACGATCATGTAGCGATAGCGCCCGCCCCACTGACGACAGAAATCGGCCAGGTTTCCGCTCTTGCGGCTCGTGTTCTCGACGCGGTTGCGATAGAAGACGCGCTCGGGAAGACCCGCCTCGACGGCCCATTTTCGCCATTGCAGTTCTTCTTCGACCCAGATGTCCGGGTCGCGCGTGTCGCTGAGCACGAAGATCTCGAAACCCTCGGCCTGCCCGGTCTCCTGCAGTGATCGGTCGATCGCACGCAAACCGGCGAAGACCCGCTCGGGATCCTCGTTGTAAACCGGCATGACCAGGGCTGTCTTGAAACCCGCTCCGGGCCGAGTCACGGTGGCGCATGCGCTCGGAGGCGGCTCCTGCTCACGGACCAGCAGGCGAATGAAGCCGATAGCGGCGGTCCAGAAGGAGGCGCTGATCCAGAGGATCAAGATGGCGTAGAGCAGCAGCAGCACGAATTCCAGCGGGGTGATGCCGCCCTCTTGAAAGACGCCGCTCAACAGGCTCATGGCGCCGAACGTGGTCAGAAACACTAGGGAAAAGAAGAGGATCCGACGATAGGCGGAGTCGGCACGCCCCTGCGAGGAAACGCCCGTCATATGGATCGTCCGAGATTCGCTCGCCGCCGCTGAACAGATCCGGGAATCGATCCGGAGCGCATCCAGCGCAGCCGGCGTGCAAGCCGTCGGAAGAGACGATAACAACAGGGATCGATGCGTTGGGTCATCATGGACAGAGGTGCCGGGTCCGGGACGGGCGCGAGACTGCTTGCACGAATGCGCTCGCCAACCGACCGAGCTCTGGTTTGATCACCGGGCTGGGGCGTGCGCCCCGACCAGACGCCGACCCACCCACGAATCGCGCCACTCAGAACCACGGCGCGAGCCACCCCCCGCTTCGGTCCGGGGACATCCGAGCCGAGCTCCGCGGCCAACCACTCGTCGAGCAGATCGGAGGCCTCCTCGATGCCCGTTTCGACGGCGCTTGCGACGAGGTTTGTCTCGACCCGATGCTCGAATCGGTCGCGGATCCTCGCCATGAGCAGCTCCAAATCGCGCCGGTCGCTCACCCCGAGCGCCCGCAGATAAAGGGCGACACGCGGCGCAGCCTGCCCCCAGTCGGCCGGCGATGCGGCCGACGGCTCGCTGCCGTCATGCGCGCTATACCGCGCATCGGCGATCCGCGCGCTCACTGCGGAATCCATTCGAAGCTCCAGGTCTCCGAGAGCACATCGCTCCCGTCGTAGAGAAACCCCCGCAGCTCGGCTGAGCGTTCGCGCTCGGGTGTCAGCTCGAAAAAGAGGCGCCAACCGCCCGTCTCTGGATTGTGCTGCGCGATCGGGGGTGACAACTCGCCTGAGGATGTCGTCACGGTCGCCATGACCGGGGTCTCGGGCGGCAACTGCGACAGGGTCTCGCCGACGAAATCCACGACGAACTTGCGTCGATCGGAATCCAGGACGTCCGTGCCGGCGGCGCCGATGCGGGTCGCCAGGGTGCGTCCGCCGGTCAGGCGTGCTTCGGGATCGGCGGAATAGCGCAGACGATAGGCGAATTCCATCTCGTCGCCGGCTTCGACACGGCGCTCCGGCGTCCAGAAGGCAACGATATTGTCGTATCGCTCCGAGGTACTGGGAATCTCGACCAACTCGACCACGCCTTTTCCCCAAGGGCCGATCGGCTCGACCTGCGCGCTCGGACGGTTGTGGTAGTGGGCCTCGAGGTCCTGATAGTGAGCGAAGTCACGGTCGCGTTGCAGCAGACCGAACATCCGCGGGTTCTCGACCTGGAAGGTACTGATGCGAAGACCGAGCGGATTGGTCAGAGGGCGCCAGATGCGCTCGCCCGTTCCGGTCTCGATGATGAGTCCGTCCGAGTCGTGTACCTCGGGGCGAAAGTCATCCATGAACCGCTCGGTGAGCTCCCCGTGCATGAACATGCTCGTCAAGGGCGCAATGCCGACCTTCTCGACCGAGTCCCGGAAATAGAGGTGATTCTTGACGTCCATGGTCGTCTCGAGCCCGGGCTTGATCACGAACCGGTAGGCCCCCGACACGCTCGGACTGTCCATGAGGGCATAGACCGTGATCTCCACGGCGTCCTCGGCAGGCTTTTCGATCCAGAACTCGCGAAACAGCGGAAACTCCTCGCGGGTCGAGAGGCCGGTATCGATCGCCAGGCCGCGCGTCGTGATGCCGTAGTTCAAGTTCTGGGCGACGGCGCGGAAATAGCTGGCGCCGAGGAACACCGCAACCTCGTCGAAAAGATCGTCGCGATTGATGGGGTAGAGCAGCCGCAAGCCTGCGAATCCCAGATCGTGCGGGATCTGCTCGGGGACCGAATTCTTGCCGTAATCGAACAACTCGGTCGAAAACTCGACCGGAGTGACCTTATCCCCGTCGATAATATTGATGGTCACCCGGTCTTGGAACATGAATCCGCGATGAAAGAACTGGACCTGAAACGGCAGCCCGTCGCCGCGCCATAGTGAATGATCCGGTCGAAAACGGATATCGCGAAACCCGTCGTAGTCGAGCGATGCAAAGGCTTCGGGAAGCTCGGGCGCATCCCTTTCGTAGGGTGCCTGCGCCAGCTCGGCAGCACGGCGCACGACGTTCGCAAAGGTGAATGCACCGGGCACGCCCGCATCCTCCGGCGCGGCAGCGGGCTGGGAGAAGGCATCTCCCGCCAGCGTCAGCGCAAAAGCAACGAGCAGGCCGGCGGAGATGCGTTTGAGGTCGCGAGATCGATTCATAGTCGGAAGCGCCAGGTTGTCCAGTAAGAGATGCCGGTCGGGAGATCGAATACGGGGTTGCGAATGGCGGAGTCGTCGATGCCGGACGCGGGGCCCGTACGATCCGGACAACCGACATCGATGGGCTCGGTTTTCGGCCGCGACCGTGCATCGGGATCGTCGAGGATGGATTCGGATCGCTCGCCGCGGACTCGCCGTCGACGCATGGCCACCACGGAAGAGACCGATCGGCCGACCCGCGGTGAGCACCGCGAAGGTGAGTATGACCCTGGCGTTCGACGCGGCATCGATCCGAAGCGAGACGCCCCGGCTCCTTCTCCACTGCCATCAATCAGGTCAATATACACGCACATCTTAAGTGAGCATCGCGTCCGCGTGAAGCCCCCGAAAGAGGCCCGACACAGGTCATCGTCTCTCCGGTCGGGCGCCGAACTCGTCGCCGTGTGCGGCTCCCCCGCCCATGTCGATCTCGATGCGATAGAGATCCGCAGGAGCAGGCAAGACGATACGCGCCGCCCCCACCGAGGTCGTCGCCGCCCGTCCGTCCAGACGGGCGGCGACGACCTCGGTGCCTCCATGCGGATTCGCGACCCGGATGTCGCAACGAGTCGCCCCGTCGGGGAGGCGGTACAGGATCCGAAAACCGGGCCAATCGCTCGGGATACAGGGCCGGATCAGCAACGTGCGGCCCGCCTCGACACGCAGCCCGAGCACCGACTCAAGCGCCGCCCGATAGAGCCAGCCGGCGGAGCCGGTGTACCAGCTCCAGCCGCCGCGCCCGACATGCGGCGCCGCGCCGTAGATGTCGGCCGCCACCACATAGGGCTCGAGCCCGTAGGTGGCCAACCGCTCGGGCGTGCTCGTGTGCCAGACCGGGGTGAGACGTTCGAGCAACGGGGCCGCGCGCGCGTTCTGACCGAGATCAGCAAAGGCCATCACGGCCCAACAGGCCGCGTGGGTGTACTGGCCGCCGTTCTCGCGCACGCCCGGCACATAGCCCTTGATGTACCCCGGATCCTGCGGCGTGTCGACAAAGGGCGGGGTGAGCAGGCGGATGAGACCCCGGTCCTCGTCGATCAGCTCGGCGTGCACGGCAGCCATCGCCTGCTCGGCACGGGTGCGATCGGCCGCGCCCGAGAGCACGGACCAGGCCTGAGCGAGCGAATCGATCCGACATTCGCTGTCGGTGTGCGAGCCGATCGGAATGCCGGCGTCGTCGTAGGCGCGGCGATACCAGGCCCCATCCCACCCGGCGTCTTCGAGTGCCGGGATGAGCGCGTCGCAATAAGCCCCGTAAGCGGCAACGCGCGCAGCATCTCCGCGGCTGGTGCAGATGGGCAGAACATCCTCGAGGATGCGATACAGGAAGAAGCCCATCCAGACGCTCTCCCCGCGCCCGAGTCGCCCGACACGATTCATCCCGTCGTTCCAATCACCCGTCCCCATCAGCGGCAGACCGTGTGCGCCGCGCGTGAGCGAGCGGTCGATCGCCCGACAGCAATGCTCGTAGAGGTCGGCCGACTCGCCGCTGTCTTCGGGCCGAAGGTAGACCTCGTCCTCGCCCGGCGCGAGCAGCGGCGCCGTCAGAAACGGGACGGACTCGTCCAGGATCGCGATGTCGCCCGTCGCGCGGATGTAGTCGGCCGTCACGAAGGGCAGCCAGAGCAGATCGTCCGAGAAGCGGGTGCGCAGCCCCCGTTCCAGAGGCGCGGGATGCCACCAGTGCAGCACGTCGCCCTCGCTGAATTGATGAGCGGCATGCAGCAGGATCTGGGCGCGGGTCAGATCCGGGCGCAGGCCGACCAAGGCGGAGGCATCCTGCAGCTGGTCACGATAGCCGAAGGCACCACCGGACTGATAAAAGGCCGAGCGCGCCCATTGGCGGCAGGCCAGGTTCTGGTAGGTCAGCCAGCCGTTGAGCATGAGATCGATCGCCGCGCTGGGGGTCTCGACCCGGAGCGCGTCGGTCAGGTCGGTCCAGAACCGCGTCACTTCGGCGAGGGCCTCGGCGACCGCATCCGCACGCCGATAGCGTGCGAGCAGGGCGTCCAGCTCCGCCTCGTCGAGACACTCCCCGAGCAGGAAGACGCATTCCGCCGTCTCGCCGGGGGCAAGCCGGATCCTCGACTGCTGCGCGAAACAGGGGGCCGAGCTGGTTCCCTCGGCACCACGGAGGTCGCCACCGCGGAGGTCGGCACCGGAAATAACGGCAGCCGGCGAGACGAGATCGCGATGACGGCCGATAAAGGCGAAGCGATCGCAGGTGAAGCCGACCGCTTCCACAGTACCGCTCGTGACCAGGGTCGCGGCGAAGACGATCGCACCGGCGAAATCGCCCGCGGCCGGATTCACTGCGCGCAGGATGTTGCGCTCCAGGTCGAACCTGGTCTCGATCGTCCCGGGTGCGCTGGGCTGACTGCCCAAGACCAGATGCTGATAGGCGAAGGTCGAGAGCGTGCGCGGGTGAGTCCCTCGATGGGTCAGGCGCATGCGCAGGATACGGACCGGGTCGCGACGCGGCACGAAGAGCGTGACCTCTTGCGCCAGACCCTTGTAATCACAACGAAACGTAGAATAGCCGAAACCATGGCGGACCTCGTAGTCCACCGGCGCCGGGCATGGACCCGGCAGCGGCGACCAGACGTCAAAGCCCCGCGGAGCCTCTGCCGAATCGCCCTCGGTCTCGTCGCGCAGATAGAGCGCCTCCCCGTGCGGATCGCCGACCGGGTCGTTGAACCAAGGCGTCAGGCGATTGGCCTGGCTGTTGCGGCACCAGGTATAGCCCGCACCCGTCTCGCTGACCAGGAACCCGGCACACTCGTTCGCGACCAAGTTGATCCAGGGCTGAGGCGGACGGAGCAGCGCGCTCCCGTGCCAAGGCAGGCGGATCACATAGACACGACCATCCGACGAGAATCCTCCGTGTCCGTTGAAGCATTGCAGGGCTTCGCCGTCCCGGTCGATCGCATCCGTGTCGGCGCATGGCGGCGCCGTCGTCGTCGCGGACTCCTGAGGCTGCGACAACCGCCCCGCCGGGGACCGGGCGTCGCGTCCATCTCGAAAGGGTCGGATCAGATCCAAGGCCGCCTCGCGCCCCTCCGCTGCGCCGGTCAGGAAGAGAATCTCGTCTTCTCCCTCGGGTGCGAGCTCGACGACGACGCGCAAGGCGAGGATCGGATCCAGGACACTGCCGAACCCACCGGACAGGGGCTCCGTGCCGATCAAGGCCGCCGGGGCATGCGGGCTGCCACCGCGCCCGAGGAAGCGCCGACGGTCGGTCTCCCAGCCGGTCACCTGCGCACCCGCAACGGCGTGGACCAGCCAGGGCCATCGCTCCTCGGCGGCACGCGGCCGGCGTCGGGCCAAGAGGGCGCCGGATGCGATGTCGCGATCGGTTTGGACGAACAGCTTGCTGAAGGCCGGGTGGGCGGCGTCCGCGTTCGGATCGTTCAGGACGACCTCCAGATAGCTGGTCACCTCGATACGCCGCGGACGCGCAGATCGGTTGTGCAGGCTGAGACGACGACACTCCAGGTCGACCGCAGCCTCGACGCCGAGGGACAGACGGGTCAGCAGCCCTTCGGTCTCGCGTTCGAGCTCGACGCTTGCATCGGAACCCTCGCCGATCGCGCGACAGCGGTAGAGCGACGCAGCAACACAGGTCGGCTGATAGCCCGCAGACCAGAAATGACCGGAATCGAGATCGCGCAAATACAGGACCGAGCCCAGGTCGTCGATCACGGGATCGGCACGCCCGCGGGTCAGACCGATCCAGTCCCATGAGGACGCACCGCTGCCGACCTCCGAAAACGACACCGCGTAGCGCCCGTTCGTGAGCCGATACTCGACGGGAGGCGCGACCTGCGGTCGGTTGTAGCGATCAGTGTCCATCGTTGAGGTTCCCGACAGGCGTCATCTAAACCCATGAAAAAAATTAAAGTTTAAACCGCGCATCACCGAGATCGAGGACGTCTCCAAAGCCAAACCCAAAACGCAAATGTCGCATGTCGCTCTAGACGCGGTTTAAAGACGAATTCGGTCGGCACAGACGCAGCTCAGGTCACGACGACGCGCGCCGGCAAGGCCCGGATCACTAGCTCGGTCGCCGTGACCTCGTCCGCCGCCTCGCCGCCGTTCACGCGGACCGACCGCGACGCGAGATCGAGCGGCGGTGCGAAGCGGATCCCGCCCGGCGGGATCCGGTCGAGTCCGGAGAGACTCAGCTCGAAGGCATCCCCCGCCCCGCGCCCGAGATGCAGGTCCAGTCGGCCGTACCAGGTCGGCAACCCGGTCACGCTCACCGGGCCCTCATCCAGCCACTCACGCGGAATCCCCGCACAGACCACGAGCGAGCGGTCCGCCTCGCGCTCGTAGGCGAAGAGATCGCGGAAGACCAGGACATACTCGGCACTGATCCAGGCATGCGGCAGGTCACCCTGATGGCCGGGCGCGCGCGGATCACGCCAGATGATCTCGGGCCACTGATGCCAGGCCGGCGGGCGCAGATCGGCGAGGAGGACGCGCAGGACCTCATGGGCCTCGCGTCGGCGGCCGAGTCGGACGAGGGCTCCGACCACGCGGACCTCGTAGGGGCTGTAGTTGGTCCAGTCCACGCATTGATCGTGCATGGCGCGAAAGCGCTTCAGAAGCTCCTCGAAGGTGCGCTGCAAGGCCGCCTCGGGCAGGTGATGGCCCTCGTCGATCAGGGTCAAGGCCACGGCAATCGCAGTCGGGTCGGGGTCGGCCCATTCCACCGAGCCGGGGATGAAGTCGATCCCGTGCTCGGACATGGTGCGCTCGATCGAGGCGTAGAGGGTGCCGCGAAAGTCCTCGCAGAGCGCGGTTAGACGCGCATGCTCGGCATCCTCGCCGAGGACCTCGGCGAGCCAGGCGGCATCCTTGAGCCCGCGCACCGCCCAGAGATCGTCCCAGTAGGCATGCACCGGCTGGGCGAGATACCCCTCGTGGCTCACCGACTCGGGCAGAAGACCGAAACAGGCGCGGCGCTCGGGCGTGCGCTCCGCATCGGTCAACCGACCGGCGCGCAGCTGCTCCAGATAGGCCACCGCACGACACACGGCAGGCCAGAGATCCGCCGCCAGCTGCCGATCACCGGTGAAACGGACCGGCTCGGCGACGGCGAAGATGAATTCGCCGAGACTGTCGTGCTCGGGCAGCCAATCCGGGCCGGTGTGATCGACGCAGCAGGGGACCTCGCCGGCCTCGGTCTGAATCCCTGCGTACCAGCGAATAAAGTCGGCCGACTCGGTCCGGCAGCCCATGCGCAGCACCGCGGCGGACATGACTGCGCCGTCGCGGATCCAGGAGCGGGTGTAGCGACGCGGGCCGGGTTGAAAGGCCGGTCCGTCGCGGTTGATCAGGATGTGGGCGAGCGCCGTCTTGGCGGTCGCGGCGAGGATGCGGGCCGAGGGCGGAAGGTCAAAGGCAACGGCGCCGAGTCGGTGAGACCACTCGCGCACCGCCTCGGCGAATCCGGCGTCCGCATCGAGTCCGTGCCCGAGACGCAGCGCCTCCGCGTCCGACCCCGCGCCGTCCCGAGCGAAAGGAATCGCAATCACGACCTCCTCGACCCCGCCGTGCGAGAGCACCCGATCGAACCGCAGCGCACCCGAGGCGAAGCCGAGCGGGTCGTCCGCCGCTTGGTCCGTCGGCAGCCGGCCGACGGCGAGCCGATCGGTGATCGCACCCTGATCGAAGGTCGCCGCGCCGAATCCGCTCGGCGCGCTCAGCGGGATCACAACCTCGTCCTCGTTCACACGAACCCGCCCGTCGCGATAGGCCAGCCGATGGATCGGACTCACGCCGCCGATGTCGGCATAGCCCTGCCACGGCGGGGAGACCTGGAAGGGGCGCACCGCGACGAAGAGGGTGGCCTCGAGCGGGGTATCGCGCCGATTCTCCAGACGATATCGGGCATAAAGCACCCGCTGCCCGAGAGCACCGGACGCATAGGCGGTGGTCGCGAGGACCAGACCGGGCCCCGCCCCGGTCACCGAGGGGATCGGCAGCTCGCCCTGCTCCAGGGCAGGGACCGGCGCCAGCTCGGCCCAACCGAGCAGACGGTCGTCGATGAACAGGAAGGGCTCGAGCGTCCAGCCGGCGCCCCGGCCCGCGGCGGGACCGACCTCGACCGACCCGTCCTCGTTGAGCAGGGCCGGAATCCCCCCGTCCGGGACATCAACCGCCGTCCAGTAGGTCTGCTCGCGATAGAGCCAACGCGGATAGCGCCCGCGCGGTGCACGCTCGGCCACATGATGGAAGAGCTCGTTCGGGGAGCGCGAAAAGGCATCGGGCTGAAGCTCGATCGATCCGAGCGCCGGATAGACGCCGTCGGGCCCCGGATCGAGCGCAAGCCGCAGATAGCGCGAGGATCCGTTCAGTAGACCGACGAAGCTGCAGGCGCCGCCGGCACGTTCAGCGGTGTAGAGCAGGCGCCAATCCTCCTCGTCCTTCGAGGCCAGCACGCGGAAGGCGCGCTCGCACGCCGAGTCGGGTGCCCCATCGCCCGGCGAGCCGTCCGCGGGTTCGGTCCAGTTCAGGATCAATCCGCCGTACTCGCATTCGCGCCGAAAATCCAGGGTGAGCCATGCCTCGCCGCAACCGCGGCCGGCTCGCCAATCGGTCGCGGACCCGGTGTCGAGGACAGCCGTCGGCGGATGTCCCGGCAGGGCGGCCGATGCCTTGAGTCCGGGCGGCCAAGGGGGTGTGCGGTCTTCCATGCGAAGATCGGCGATACACAGATGGCCTCGACCACCGGACCCTGCGACGATCGCGATCTCGATCGCACCGATCTCGCGCGCAACACCGCCGCCGGCCGGTCCCCAAGCGAAGTCGATGAGACGACTTGGGATCTCGATATCGTGCCAATCGCCGTCGGGCTCGAGCGTCTCCTGCTGGTAGCGCCAGACGTTGGTCCCGCCCGGATCGACCAGCTTCAGCTCGAATCGATTGGACGGCATCTCACCGCGGACGGCGAGCCGCAGACAGTAGGCCGGCGGCAGCGTGAGCCTTGCCGGACGCCGGGCGACGACGAAGCCGCCACCGCCGTGGAAGTCGAAGTCGAGCCGCAGCGCCGATGCGTCGTGACCGGTATCGCACTGCAGCCGGAGCTGCGCCCGTCCCGAGGCGTATGCCTGCCAGCGCGAGGGGTCGACGAAGTCTTCCGGTATCTCGATCGTCATGGGCTGCGGATCCCGCGGGTGGGGGTTGAAGGACGTCGGTTCGGGGGTCGGCGGGATCGCGACGAGGATACCGCGCAACCGATCACGCAACCGGTCAGGCCGTAAGGCTATACTCGCGCCCGGCCAGCGTCATCCGCGACGTTGGGCCAGGGTAGCCGGAAGGGTCGTCGTGCGCTCCGCCGGCACTCGCTTCACCGATCGCGAAGGCTCGGCTCCACCATGATTGCACTGCGCACAACCATCAGCCGCACGACCTGGAAACGCTTTCTCGAAATGCTCGCCATGCTGGCGCGCTCGGAGGTCGGCGGCAAAGCGAAGCTGCTGTTTGCCTTGTTGATCCTGCTGCTCTTCGGCATCAACGGCCTGAATGTACTCAACAGCTACGTCGGCCGGGATTTCATGACGGCCATCGAGAACAAGGACATGGGCCGCTTTGTGCACTTCGCCCTCCTTTATATCGGCGTGTTCGCACTCTCGACCCTGGTCGCGGTCTATTTTCGCTACAGCGAGGAGCGATTGGGTCTGGTGTGGCGCAACTGGCTCACAGCGAGGGCGGTGGAGCGTTATCTCGACAATCGGACCTATTTTCGCCTCCAGGACACGGGGGATCTCGCCAACCCGGATCAGCGTATCAGCGAGGACATCCGTTCGCTGACCGCGACCACCTTGTCGTTCGTCTTGATGTTGCTCAACGCGAGCTTCACGGTGATCGCCTTCTCGGGCGTGATGTGGAGCATCAGCCCGCTTCTGTTCGTCGTCGCCGTCTCTTATGCGGCGCTGGGCTCGTTCATGACGGTTCTCCTGGGCAAACCACTGATCCGTTTGAATTACGATCAGCTCGACAAGGAGGCGAATTTTCGCTCGCGCCTGATCCACGTCCGCGAGAACGCCGACTCCATCGCCCTCCTGCGACGCGAGGCCAGGCTGAAATACCAGCTACTCGAGCGCCTCGCCGATCTGACCGCGAATTTCCAGCGCATCATCCTGGTGAACCGCAACCTCGGCTTCTTCACCACCGGCTACAATTACATGATTCAGATCATCCCGGCCTTGGTCGTCGCCCCGCTATTCATCAAGGGAGACGCCCAGTTCGGGGTCATTGCCCAGTCCGCGATCGCCTTCGCCCACCTGCTCGGCGCCTTTTCGCTGATCGTCACCCAGTTTCAGTCGATCTCGGCCTACACGGCCGTGATTGCACGTCTGGCGGGGCTACGAGAGGCCATGGGCGACGACGAAACCCCGAAGCCCTCGAACATCGAGATCCGCGACGACGGCGACCGCGTGGCGTTCGACGCACTGACGCTGCGCTCGCCGCGCAGCGGACGCGATCTGATCAAAGCGTTGTCCGTTTCGGTCCCGCACGGCAAACGGCTCTTGATCATCGCGCCGAACGAGTCGGCCAAGACCGCCCTGTTCCGCGCGACCGCCGGTCTTTGGGACGCCGGAGAAGGGCGCATCCTCCGCCCGAACAATCGAGCACTCATGTTCCTCCCCGAGCGGCCTTATCTTCCGCCCGGGACGTTGCGACAGTTGGTCACGCCGAGCGACTCGAACGGCTCCTTCACCGACGAGCGCATCCTCGCCACCTTGCGGGCGCTCAAGCTCGAGCCCGCACTTGTTCGGGCAGGCGGGCTCGACGTGGAACGCAACTGGAACGAGCTGCTCTCGCTCGGCGAGCAGCAGCTTCTTGCGTTCGCTCGGGTGATCCTCGCCGAGCCCGCCTTCGTCATGCTCGACCACCCGACCCGGGCGCTGAGCGAATGCCAGATCGACGAGCTGCTGGGGATGCTGCGCGAGCGCGGGATGACCTACATCACGCTCGGGGACGAGGACGACGATCCCGGCGCCTATGACGAGGTGTTGCTGGTCGACCAGGACGGCAGTTGGAGCGCGCAGACATAAGCAAGCAGGCACCCGAGATGCCGACCAAGTCGCCGCCAAGCGGCTTCCTGTGGGGTACCGCGACCTCGGCCTATCAGATCGAGGGCTCGCCGCTCGCCGACGGGGCGGGGCCGAGCATCTGGCATCGCTTCGCCCACACGCCCGGTCGCGTCTTGAACGACGACACCGGGGATATCGCCTGCGATCACTACCGGCGCTGGCGCGAGGATGTCGACTTGATGGCGTCGCTCGGTGTCAACGCCTATCGCTTCAGCGTGGCCTGGGCGCGTGTCCTCCCCGAGGGTACCGGGCGGGTGAATCAGCCGGGCCTGGATTTCTATGGACGCCTGGTCGATACGTTGCTGGAGCAGGGGATCGAGCCCATGCTTACGCTCTACCACTGGGATCTTCCTGAGGCGCTCGATGCGCGCGGCGGCTGGGCGAGCAACGCAAGTCCGGGATGGTTTGCGGACTATGCGCAGATCCTCTACCGCGCCCTCCGCGATCGGGTCCGACTCTGGATCACCCTGAACGAACCCTGGGTCATCACGGCAGGCGGCTATCTCTACGGCGACATGGCGCCCGGGCACAGCAGCCCGCACGAAACCCCGATCGTCGCACACAACCTGCTGCGCGCCCATGCGGCGGGTGTGGCGAGCGGTCGTGCCGAGGGCATCGAGCACATCGGGCTGGCCGTCAACCTGGAACCGCAGTATCCGGCGAGCCCATCAACGGACGACATCGCCGCGACGGCGCGGCGCGACGCCTTCATCAATCGCTGGTTTCTTGACCCGGTCTTCTTCGGACGCTACCCCGCAGAGATGGAGACCATCTTCGGAACGGACTGGCCCGATTTCACCGCAAGCGACCTGGAGGCCCTGCGTGCCCCGCCGGACTTCATCGGCGTGAACTATTACTCGCGCTCGGTCGTGCGCGCCGATCCGACCGAGCAGCCCGTCGGGGCCCGCCGTGTGCGCCAAGAGACGCGCCCGCATACGGCGATGGATTGGGAGGTCTACCCGCAGGGGCTGACCGACATCCTCCTCTGGATCCAGGGACGCTACGGCAACCCGCCCGTCTACATCACGGAGAACGGCGCGGCCTTCGACGATCCGCCGCCGATCGCGGGGCGTCTCCACGACCGTGAGCGCGTCGCCTATCTGCGCAGCCATCTGCGCGCGGCCTCTCGTGCGGTGCGCCGACGGGTCGATCTGCGCGGCTATTTCGCTTGGTCGCTGCTGGACAATTTCGAGTGGAGCTACGGCTATGCGAAGCGCTTCGGCCTGGTCCGCGTCGACCCCGTCGATCGGCAACGGTTGATCAAGGACAGCGGTCGCTTTTATCGCGACGCGATTCGCCGTTACGGCGCCGGCCCGCGGCACGGCGACCTGCCCGCGAGGACGTGATTCGGGTCGGGGCGCCTCGCATGGGACTGTCGATCGAGACCTTCGGTGGGGGGCTCGCGACCACCCGTCCAGGGACACCGCGGCGCGACGCCCGGGGTACACTAGGCATCAGTCACTGAGTCTCACCCGGAACGAACACCGCTGCAGGAAGAAAACAGGCATGGCGAAAAAGCCGAGTGGATCCAAGCCAACCGGATCGAAAAGGGACGCCGCACGCCGCGGCCCAACCAAGCACACCGCCCCCAAGTCCTCGGCGAAGAACGATCCGCCACCGTCAGCGGGCGAGGCAAGGAGCACCGCGGGAGGCGCGGACGCGTCCGTGCGGGATCGGAGCGTATCGCCCCCGGCAGGCAAGCCTGAGAGCAATATGCCTGAAAGCGAGAAATCCCCTCCTGCAGTCTCGGCACAAACTCCCCGGACAGCCGCCTCTGCCGCTCCGCGACCGACCGATTCCGTGCCGACGCCGACGCCGGCTGGAGCACGTCCGCCGGGCGAATCGGCCTCAGGCGGCGAGCTGACTCAAGAGCCCAAGCCGAAAGCCGAGCCTGAGGTGAAGCAGGTCACACCGCCGGCACTCGCTTCGACGCCCGCGGAGAAACCGGCATCACCCCCGATGCGACCACGTCCGACGCGCGACCCCGAGCCGTCATCCGCGCCCGCGCCGATGCCCCCTGCGGAGCCGGGGCCATTCGCGGAGCCGGAGGCCGAAACGCCATCGGTACCACCGCCGGTGCCGGTGCCCGAACCCGAGCCCAAGCCGGAGCCGGAGCCGGCCCACGAGCAACCTCCCGAGCACGAGCCGATCCACGAGCCTGCTCCGCCGCCACCTGCGCCCAATCGCCCGAGCCTCTTTATCGTCCACATCACGCCCGAGCTGGCCTCGGTCGCCAAGGTCGGCGGGCTGGCCGACGTGGTCTTCGGTCTAAGCCGCGAGCTGGCGATCCGCGGCAATCATGTCGAGATCATCCTGCCGATGTACGCGACCCTGCGGCACGATCAGATCTTCGAGATGCGCGAGGTCTACAAGGATCTTTGGGTCCCCTGGTACGACGGCGCCATCCACTGCACGGTCTTCTTCGGATTCGTTCACGGGCGAAAGTGCTTCTTCATCGAGCCGCACTCGCAGGACAACTTCTTCAACCGCGGCAGCATCTACGGCTTCAAGGACGACGTGCTGCGCTACGCCTTCTTCTCGCGCGCCGCGATGGAGTTCCTCTGGAAGGCGGGCAAGCATCCGGACGTCATCCACGTACACGACTGGCAGACCGCCTTGGTCCCGGTGTTCCTGTACGAGTTCTATCAACCGCTCGGGATGACCCATCCGCGGGTCTGCCTGACGATCCACAACTTTGCCCATCAAGGGGTGACGGGCGTGGAGATCCTGCACGCGACCGGACTGAACCGCCCGGAACGCTTTTTCAATCAGGATCGCATGGCCGACAACACGCATCCCAAGGCACTGAATCTGCTCAAGGCCGGCATCGTCTATTCCAATTTCATCACCACGGTCTCGCCGCGCTACGCCTTCGAGACGAAGGATCAGGGCCAGGGATTCGGCCTGGAGCCGACGCTGCATACCCATCAGATGAAATACGGCGGTGTGGTCAACGGGATCGACTACGACATCTGGAACCCCGAGGTCGACCACCAAATCCCGGTGCGCTACAGCGTCGAGAGCATCGACGGCAAGTACGACAACAAGCGCGCCTTGCGTCATCGCCTGATGCTCGCCGACAACGAGAAGCCGATCGTCGCCTTCATCGGCCGACTCGACCCCCAAAAGGGTCTGGACCTGGTGCGTCACGCCATCTTCTACACGCTCGAGCGCGGCGCCCAGTTCGTGCTGCTCGGATCCAGTCCGGATGACCGAATCAACGGCGATTTCTGGGGCCTCAAACGGATGCTCAACGACAGCCCCGACTGTCATCTGGAGATCGGCTTCGACGAGGATCTTTCGCACCTCATCTATGCCGGAGCGGACATGATGCTGGTGCCGAGTCGCTTCGAGCCCTGCGGGCTGACCCAGTTGATCGCGTTGCGCTACGGCACGGTGCCGGTGGTCAGGGAGGTCGGCGGGCTCGCCGACACGGTGTTCGACAAGGATTATTCGCACCGCCCGCTGCACGAGCGCAATGGCTATGTCTTCCGCGATTTCGACAACCCCGGCCTGGAATCAGCGCTGGGACGCGCCATCGCCTGTTATCGCAACCACCCAGAGCACTTCAGAGAACTGATGAAGAACGGGATGCGCACCGACTATTCCTGGAACATGCCCGGCCAGGACTATCTCAATATCTACGACTATATCCGCGAAGGCTGAACGGCCGCGCGACGGTCTTGACCCAGCCCTCAATCCGCCGCGCCGAGACGCGGCAAGGAGCGCATCGGCTCGATGAAGATCTACAATCTGTTTCCCCGGCTCGCCGGACATTTCAAGGATTGGACGCCCCACCTCGAGCGGGCCTCCGCCATGGGTTTCGACTGGATCTTCGTCAACCCGATCCAGGTCCTCGGCCAGTCCCGCTCCCTCTACTCGATCGCGGATCATTTCGCGATCAACGCCACCTTCGTTGCACCGGATACGGGTCGGACAGCGGAGGAGCAGGTTCGCGCCGTGGTCGCGGAGGCCGATCGGCTCGGTCTCGGCATGATGATCGACCTCGTGATCAACCATTGCGCCAAGGACTCGCGGTTGGTGCATGAGCACCCGGAATGGTTCGTGCGCGACGGCAACGAGGTCGCCAGCGCCTTCTGTGTCGAGTCCGACGGGAATCGGGTCGTTTGGCACGATCTGGCGCAATTCGATCACCGCGGCTCGCCCGATCGCGCGGGACTCCTCGCCTACTGCATCAAGATGGTCGAGTATCTTGTCGCGCTGGGCTTTCGCGGCTTCCGCTGCGACGCGGCCTATCAGATCCCGAAACCGGTCTGGGAGCATCTGATTGCGCACATCCGCAAGGCGCATCCGGATGTCGTCTTCGTCGCCGAGACACTGGGCTGCTCGCCGGAACAAACCCGAGAGACCGCGGCCGCCGGCTTCGACGCCATCTTCAACAGCTCCAAATGGTGGGACTTCGAGGGCGGCTGGCTACTGGAGCAATACGAGCAGACGCGCCGCTTGGTCCCCTCGATCAGCTTTCCGGAGAGCCACGACACCGAGCGGCTCTTTCAGGAATCCGGCGGCAACCCCGACGCCATGAAGCAACGTTACCTGTTCGCCGCGCTCTTCTCGGCGGGCGTTATGATCCCGATCGGTTTCGAGCATGGATTCAGACGGCGACTCGACGTCGTCCAGACTCGACCCGACGATTGGGAGGACATAAACCTCGATCTCACCGGCTTCATCGCCGAGGTCAACCGCATCAAGGACCGTTTCCCGGTGTTCCGCCAGGAAGGGCCGCTCGAGCGACTCAATCATCCGAATTCCGCCATCCTCCTGCTCCGCAAAGGGTCCGACACGGGTCGGGACACGGCACTGCTCGCCCTGAACAAGGACCCCTGGAATCACCAGCACCTGCGTATCGACGACATCTGCCAGGCCGCTCGAGCATCCGACCCGATGCTCGACGTCTCGCCCGAGTCGCCGATGGACCGACTGCCCACGCCCTTCGAGTTCGAGCTCGGCCCAGGAATGGGTCGGGTGTGGGCCACCCCGGCCATGCGCACCGACGGCGACTCCCGTAGCGCAGAGCGCTGGAACGAAGACCGGGCGCAGGTCGCTTAGAGACGGTTCAGAAGCAAAGCGTACAGATACGTGAACGCCATCAGCCCTCGTGTCGGCGCGGTTCACTCATTGAAGCCGCGTCACCTGCAAGACCGAATGGAACACAAAAGCCCGTTTCTCACCCAACCTTCGTCGTCACTCCGAACGCGGCTTACATCAACCGATAGGCGTTGATATCGGCCGCATAGGACAACCGATCCTCGGCACGCCCGCCCTCGAAGGCGTCGCTGAACACGGCCTTCAGTGCCGCGTTGCGCGCCACCGGCTCGCCCGTGAAATACCCGTGGGCGTTGCCCACGCCATCGGCCCGGGTGATGTCGATATAGCGCGCATTCGCCGCAAACAGGTTCTTGAGATAATGGCCGAGCCGCGCCCGCTGCGCCTCGCCCGGCTTACGGCGCGACCACGCAAGCGCAAAGTCGTTCTCGTTGATGACGACATAGAGACGGTTGCGGGCCTGGATGCGCTGGACCCAGATCTCATGAGCCGCATTGTTCGTATCGGCGGCCAACAGCGAGACATTGTCGAAGATCAGTTTTGCAGAGGCTGCAGCGCTTGGCTGCAAGGCATATTTGAGCACATAGTTGCCCATGCTGTGACACATCAGGTTGAGCGTGACTTTGCAGTCATCGGCCAACAGCTGCGTGAAGCGTGCCTGCACGGCCTCCCGATTTCCCCGACCGCCGTCCTCCGCCATGGCCTGCCGCCAAAAGGCATCCCGACGCGCCTCGGTCAGCTTCTCGTGGTAGAACTGCACCTTATCGAAAAGGCGGTTCAACGCGTCCATCGAGACCCGCGCATCCTGTTTGTCGTCGAGGTAGTCCGCCGTCCCGCTGACCGCCCCGCCCCCGTTGGCGGACCAACTGAAGGGCAAGACGATGATGTTGTAGAGTGCCTCGAGCGCCTCGACCGTGCTCACGACGTCGCGCATGTCGTTGTTGTAGCCGTGGACATAGATCAACAAATGGCGCTTCTCGCGAGCAACCTGTTCCATAAGCTCGCAGGCGACCTTCAAACTCGCATACCAATCCGCCCGCTCGTCGATGTCGAGCGCATGTCGTCGCTTCAGCTCCCGCACCTCGGCCTGTGTCAGCCTGTCGGCGAGTAGCTCGGTGACGTAATGGGAGCCTTGTTTGGTAACCTTGACGAGCCGCAGCTCGTTGGGGCCAACGGTATTCGGCGTATCGCCGAAGAGATCCAGACCTTCCTTGCGCCTGTTGACCTTCCGATTCGTGACGACATACATCGAGATACCCTCTTGATTGCCTCGACTGAATGCACCCAACTCCGCCACCCTATCGCCGGCGTCCCCGGAGGAACGAGCCGTCTATTTGCGGGCGAGAAAGGTCACGAACGACAGTCTCGCGTTGAGAATCTCGACCGACCGAAAGCCGATCTGCCTGAGCTTCACCAGGTACCAATCCAAAGGATAGGGCACGAGAACATCCTTCAACGCCTCTTCCTTGTAATCGATGTAGTCCTGACTCAACCCGGCATCCAACTTGAATTGCTTATAGAGACGATCCATCATCGAGGACAGCATGACCTTTTCGGTCAAGACAAAAAAACCGCCGTCTTCGAGCGCCGCATGGATGTCTCGTAAATAGTCCTCGCGTTGTTTGATGAAATGGAGCGTCCAATTCGCGGTCACCAAACGATAGGGTCCATGCTCGGATGGAAAACGATCGGACAGGATATAGGTCAAAGTCTGATCGGTACTGTTGAACGCACGCGCCAGCATGTCGCGTGAGTTGTCGACGCCGTATAGATGTCGATAGCCGTGCTCATGGAAGCGCTTCAACGCCTCGCCCAAGGCACAACCGACATCGATTACCGGGGCGTCCTTCTCCAAGAACATGTCTGCAATCTCGATGCAGACGTCAAGCACGCGCCCGTAATCGGGGATATTCTGCCGTGCCTCGTCCGGAAAATTCTCGGCAACCTTCTGATCGAACTGCCATGGCTTTTCCGCCAGCGCCAGGGTCTTCGGCTCGACATAGGGCCGATGTTTCTCGAAATCGGCCCATGCCTTTATTCTAGTGTCCTCGGTCGGGTGGACCAACTCATCCGTCAACACCCGACAGATCCTGTCCACCTTACGAAACGACTCGATATAGCGCACCGAATAGGTCTCGGATGGATCTCCACGAAAATTGTCGATCACGCTCGTGATGTGCTTCGGCATCGTCGGCTTCCCCACAGGCTCGAAACCCATGGTGCTGAGAACGATCGACAATGCCGACGGGGAGATACGCACACCGATGCCTTGCACGTGCTGCTCGGCGTCCGCCACCACCATGGATTGCTCGGTCGTGATCTCGACGATCGGGGCTTTCGGATTGCAGACGTTCGGATACGGATAGACCCCTTCGATAATCAGTGTTTCCTTGCAGATTCGCGCGACCTTCGCGAGGAGGTCGTGATAGCTCAAAAAGGCGTAGATCACGCCGAGCATCACGACAACATCGAATTCCTCTGTATTCACGGCCAGAAAATCTTCGATGGATGTCTGCTCGATCCTGACACGGTCCGAATAATGCCCGAGTAGATGCCGCGATCGCTCCGCATAGGCGGCCTGTGCCTCGACGCCGGTATAGTGTCGCGCGCCGTTAAACAGCACCCACTGGCCCGTCGCCCCCATGCAGGAACCGAGATCCAGCACCGTCTTTTCTTTAAGATTCCATTCGGAAAACATCGCGGCGTGACGACTCTCCAACTGTTCCTTGTTGATCGGGAACAACAGGCGGTTCTGCCGATGGTCTTGAGTGTAGAACTCCGGATGGTCGTCGTAGGGTGATTTCATGGATTTCGTTTGTGCTCGTACAGAACTTGCGGCTCTTCGAGGCTCACGGCGCGTCGCCGAGGGCGTGAGCGTTTTCCCAAACCATTGCAACCGATCATCGCCGACCGGAGCATCCCAGCGGGTCGATCAAAAACCCCTTCCGGAACGGTCCTCCCTCGGTTCGCCGGATTGGACGGGGCATCCGCTCCCGTGTCGCGCGACATGTCGCCGAGAACCGTCGGTGGGACGGGTTGCAGTTCGCGTCCGGCGACGACTTTAGCCGAGTGTGGAACTGGCTTCCAGCGTGACACGGCGTACGAGGGGAAGGCCCGAGAACCCGTTTGCGGACTTTACCCTCGGGGGTCCGAGTCATTGCGGACACCTGATCGGCCTTGTCCGCCGAGCTCGCCACACGTACTCTCGGCCCTCGGATCGAGACAAGACGGCATTTTTCCGACTTCGCATCATCGAGCGACCTGATCAGGAGAGATTAAGTCCTATGAGATTCCTATTGGCATCCGGGCTCGGCCCCTACTCGATGAGCGGTAAATCGCTTGAGGGCACACTCCTCGGGGCGACGGTGGAGTCCGAGCTTACTGCGACTTACGAGCGTCTTCTCGGCGCGCCGCTGGACCTGTCCTCGCTCCGTACGGCGTCGTCGCGGCGACCGCTGCTGCGCCCCTACCACGGACGGCTGCATGCCCCATCTGCCTACCGAGACGGTGCGTTCGATCGTCGAGGCAGCGGGCGTTGAATGCGTGTTGTTCGATCTCGAGGATCTGTGGCGCGGCACCGCCGGCTGCCGCGACCCGGATGTCGATGTCTTGGGCCTCTCTACATCGTTCATCTGCGACAGCTACACGCTCGGTCGGACGATCGACTGGCTAACGTCGCGGTTCCTGGGCGTGCCGCTGGTCTTGGGTGGACAGTTCAGCAACCTAAAGTTCGCCGGTATCCTGAAAAGGCACCCGGCCGTCACCTACATCATCCGCGGCGACGCCGAAATTGCGTTGCCCGCGCTCCTGCAGGCGCTCGACGGCTCCGGAACCCTCGACCAGGTGCCCAATCTGGTCTGGCGTGACCCCGGCGGCGGGGTTCGGACCAACCCGCCTGCGTCACTAGACCTCGATGCGGTGCCTGCGCCCGAGTTCCAGGGCACTCATCGGCTCGTGCCCTACGAGTCCATGCGGGGATGTCCGTTCTTCGGCAAATATTGCTCCCACCCATCCGCGTCGCCCCGCTGGCGTTTCCGCTCGGCCGACAGGATCTGCAGCGACTGGATGCATTATGCCGAGCACAACGGGGCTCGGAGTATTCGGGCAATGGATTAGACCTTCACGATTCCGCGGACGCGCTTTCGGCAGTTGTTGGACAGGCTTCCGGCGGTCGGGATCCCGTGGGAGGCTTATACGAGGGCCAATGTCATCGGGGCCGCCGAAGTTGTGGAGAAGCTCGAGGCCGCTCACTGCGAATGGCTTCTCATCGGGTTTGAATCCATGAGCGACAAGACCCTTCGGGATATGGACAAGCGGGTTTCCGCATCCCAGAACGAACGGGCGTTCGAATTGCTCGCCCCGAGCCGCATCGCGCTTCGCACCTCCTTCATCGTTGGATTTCCGGGAGAAACCCCCGAGGAATACGAGCACACACATCAATTCATCGTCGAGCGGCTCTCTGGGCGTTTCGGCGTACACGCCTTCGTCCTCGTCGACGAGACCATGCCGGTCTGGAAAGATGCGGAGCGTCATCGGCTCGAAGTCGTCGATCCGATCACCTGGAGTCACGCTGGTATGGATTCGGCGACCGCCGTGACGCTGCGCGAACGCACCCTGACGGATGCGCGTTGGAAGAGCGAGCATGCCGTCTTGTCGCTCTGGCAAATCGGGTATGAGCGGCCGCTTGTGCCTGAGCTGGACGACCGAGCGAACATGCGGATCGAGAAACAGATCGAACGACTCGCCTTCCTGGTACGGGATTTCGGCGAGACCCCCGAGGCAGAGCGACGGGGACGGGCAGCCATCGACGAGCTCAGGCATCTCGGGATTACGCAATCCGCCCCCGCCACGGCCCCGTAAGCCACCGAGTCCGTCCAATGAAGCTCAAGGCCTCGCCAGGGCATTCGTCAATCGCCACGAGCCGCAGTGATGTCGCGGCAAGCCCGGCGAGTGTCGCGTCACGGAGTGCGTAGCGGCCGACGAAATCCGATCCGTAATCGACACCGCCGCCCAGCGGCGCGGTCGAGGAGAAGCCGAAGCGGACGCGATCAGAAAGGGGCCGGACGTAGAAGAAGCTCGGGATGGGGGCAATTTCGGCCGCGTTGCCGCCGTTGCCGCCGCGAACCGGTCCCCGGAGTCTGGGCAGTATGGAGAGATTCTCTACACTCTTCGCCTTGAACTTGACACTAGGCAGGATGACCTGGAGGCCAGCGATCACATGCTGTTGGTCGATGCCGGTCATCCCGACGGGTTGGTCCAAGCGGCGTCCGCGCTCCGGGTGTTCGTTGGGTTGGCGACACCGGCCGTGCCGAGGCTTCCGGGGGTGCCGATCGACGGGCTGTAGAAGCCCGCACCATGGACCGCGTTCGCAGCCGCCAGCAGTGCTGCGAAGGAGCAAACGGACAGCGTTTCGAGAATTCGGTTGGTCATTGGCAGGAACTCCTCATGTCGGACGGGCTAACCGAGGTCAGGGGGGAGGCGCATTGTCCGTGTCCGCTTCAACCTTGATGGTGCCATCCTGGATCTTGTCGTTGATCGCGATCGCCCGCAGAGCTGTGCCGGTGCCGGCGCTCTGCTTTCCAGGCGTACTCGCGGTGCAGCCCGCGTTCTGGCTACCGACCGCCATCAAGGCGACCATCAGCCACTGGAATCCCAAGGTTTTGCTGATCGCGTTCTCTGCCCTCCCCAAGCCAAACATGCCATCAACTCAGCCTGATTTCTCAAAGCCGTTGGCGATAGGTGCCTATCCCGACCTTGCGCGCTGCCTATCATTCCCACGGCATGCCGGGAACCGTGTTCGGAGTCCCCGATCACTGGCCGAGCTGTTCTCGTCGGCCCAGGAACTGTCGGACGCCGAGAGCTCGGATTTTGCCGAGGATTTCCTGCGCCTGCGCCGCGAAACCGGCCTCCTGCGCCGCTGGGAGCAGGGACGCATCCTGGGCGTGCCGACCGATCGCTACGACCCGCTGCTGCTCCAGTGCTGCACCACCCGCTGGACCCCGGCGGCGCGCGTCGTCGGCACCGTCATGAGCCGGGGTAAAACAGGACAGACCCTGAGGTATCCCCATTATAAGTCGATTATAAACAGATATTTAAAATTTAATTCTAATGCAAAATGAACATGCATGGGGTTTGATGGTCCACAACGGGCGACCAAACCTGCGGAGGCCCCCCATGCATGCCCTCAGGATTCTACACCGCTGTGTTGCGCCGCTGCTGGCCGGCATCCACCGGCGGCGCCTGGCCGCGCTGCTCGAAGCGGTCGCGGCTTCGGTCAGCGGCCCGCGGCTGACGCTGACCGAGATCGGCCGCCGCTTCGGTGGCGGGTCGGAGCTGCGCCATCGCATCAAGCGGGCCGACCGCCTGTTGGACAACCGTCACCTGCAGAGCGACAGCCGCACGATCTACGGCGCACTCGCACGGATGCTGCTCAACGGCATCGCCGAACCGCTGATCGTGATCGACTGGAGTGATCTGAAGGAGGACCAATCGCTGCACCTGCTGCGCGCCTCGCTGCCGGTGGGCGGTCGTAGTCTGACGCTATACGAGGAGGTCCACACCCAGCGCAAGCTGGGCAATCGCCAGGTGCAGCATCGCTTCCTGCAGCGGCTCAAGGCACTGCTGCCAACGACGGCGGAACCGATCATTGTCGCCGACTCCGGCTTCAAGGTACCGTTCTACCGCGAGGTCGAGCGCGTGGGCTGGCGCTGGGTCGGGCGGGTGCGCGGGCGTGACGACATCAGGCTCAAGAACCGCTGGCGCAGTTGCAAGCGGGTGTTCGCCGAGGCGAGCGAGACGCCGAGCGCGCTCGGTATCGGCGAGTGGGCGCGCAGCAATCCACTGCGTGCGGCCTTCGTGCTGGTGCGCAAGCCCAAGCAGGGACGCCGGGCCAAGACGGCCTCCGGCAAGCGTGCGCGCTCGAAGAAGAGCTTGCAAGCCGCCCGCAATGCCCGCGAGCCGTGGCTGTTGGTCGCCTCGTCGTGCTTCGCCGACTGGCCGGCAACGCGCCTGGTCAAGGTCTATCGTCACTGGAGGACTGCCTTACGACCATCGCCGAACTGGTCGAGGCCATCGGGCCGCCCAATCAATGGGTCGCGAATGACCATGATGCCGTGCTCGCCGGGTGACCGGAGCGGGCCGATTTTGTGGGGATACCTCAGGGACAGACCATGTTTTCCTGCTAAGCTCTGGTAATCTCGCTACGCCCTTTGGTCTAGGCCCTGATGCCCCGACGTGCCCGCATCGTCGCCGCCGGCTATCCGATGCATGTCATTCTCCGCGGGATCGACCGGTCCGCGGTGTTCTTTGCCGGCGAGGACCGGCAGTTCTTGCTGAAGCGCTGGTCACGGCGCCTGCTGCTCGGTCTCGCAGACCGACGCTTCGAGCAGCAGGCCGAGGTGAAGGCGCTGTTGGAACGCCTAGAGCAGTGACGACGAGGTCTGACTAACGCGAGACGGTGGATGGACTGGTCCGAACGGCCTATTGCCTAGCCAATAATTTCATAAATTGTAAGTTCCACTGACAGATCATGCATGAGCCGCTAGACTGATGCGCCATGATCGATCGCAACATCACCCCCCAACTCCGCGCCTTGGCTGGTTACTACCCGCTGGTGGCCGTGACCGGACCGCGCCAGTCCGGCAAGACCACGCTGTGCCGGGCCGTTTTTCCGGATCGACCCTATGTGTCGTTGGAGGCGTTGGACCTGCGCGCCTTCGCGCAGGAAGACCCGCGCGGTTTCCTGGCCGAATACCAGGACGGCGCCGTGCTCGACGAGATTCAGCGGGTACCTGGGTTACTGAGCTATCTGCAAACCGAGGTCGACGAGCGCCCCGAGCCGGGCCGTTTTATCCTGACCGGCTCGCAGCACCTGGGGCTGAGTGAAGCTATCGCGCAATCCCTGGCCGGGCGTTGCGGCCTGCTGACGCTGCTGCCGCCGAGCCTGGACGAGTTGACCCGGTTCCAGAATGCCCCGGACGACCTTTACACGCTCTTGTGGCAAGGCGCCTATCCACGCATCTACGACCGCGGCATCCCGGCGCACCAATGGCTGGCGGGCTACCTCGCGACCTATGTCCAACGCGATGTGCGCCAGATCGTCAATGTCGCCGACTTGCAGACTTTTAGCGGCTTTCTGCGCCTATGCGCGGGCCACAGCGCCCAAGAAGTCAATCTGAGCGCATTGGGGGCCGATGCCGGTGTCTCCCACAATACCGCCCGCGCCTGGCTGTCGGTGCTGGAGACGAGTTTCGTTCTCCACCGGTTGCCGGCCTGGCATGCCAATCTGCGCAAGCAAATGGTGAAGGCGCCGAAGCTGCATCTGTTCGACAGCGGGCTCTTGTGCTACCTGCTCGGTATCCAGGAGCCGGCACAACTGCGCCTGCATCCGCTGCGTGGCGCGGTGTTCGAGAGTTGGGCGGTGGCGGAGGTCTATAAGGCACAGACCAATCAGGGCCGGCAGCCTGCGCTGTTCCATTATCGCGAGAGCCGCGGCATTGAGATCGACCTACTCGTCGAATACGGGCTAGCGCTCGATGCCTTAGAGATCAAGTCGGGGGCAACTGTGGTCGCAGACTTCTTTAAGCATCTGCCACGCTTTGCCGAGCGACTGGCGTCGCTGACGCCCAAGCGCAGCATGCGTGCCCTGGTGGTTTATGGCGGCGATGCGTCGCAGCGTCGCACCCAGGCGCAGGTGGTGTCCTGGCGCGATCTGCCGGGCGTGGCCGTTGGTCCGGATCGGGCGGGCAATGAAGCGCACGAATTGTAGTAATGATCAGATCCACCTGGGCTCCGAGCGATTCGTCGAACGCATGCAGGCGCGGGTCGACCCAGGACGCCCCTTGCGAGAGATCCCGAAACGCCAGCGCCTGGCCCTGGCCAGGCCCCTGGCCGACGATGCCGCGCGCGACGCCGACAGCGACCGCGCAACGGCCGAGGCGTACCGCTCGGGCGCCTACAGCATGCCTGCCATCGCCGATTACTTCGGCGTCAGCCGCATGACCGTCAGTTCGTCAACGGGCGTTTCGCCGACAAGGGCGGCGCGAAACAACTGGACAAGGTGCTCGGCAACCAGCTCGATGAGGTGCCGGACGGGATTGCCGACCACCTCTGGCGGCAACCAGCCTGAAGGAGGATACTTCCCACATAGCCCGAATACATGTGGAGACATTCCATGTCCCAGCTCCATTGTTACGTCACCGACGAGATCGCCGAAAAGCTCAAGCGCCGTGCCGAGGCCGCGCGCATGCCCGTATCGAAGTACCTGGCCCTGCTGATCAAGCGAAACGTGGACAGCCAATGGCCGGAGGACTACTTCAGCTGCTTCGGTGGCTGGCAGGGCGATGAGCTCCAGCGCCCGGATCAGGGCGACTACGAAGAACGCGATGAACTCGCCTGAGTGTCTGCCCGAATGTTTCTGCTCGATACCAACGTCTGCATCCAGATACTCAACCGTCGCTCCGAGCACCTCCAGCACCGCTTTCGGGAGCTTTCCCCCGATGACATCGCCCTGTGCAGCATCGTCAAGGCCGAGCTGCTCTACGGCGCCCGCCACAGCAAGCGCGTGGAAGACAACCTTCAACTGCTGAAGACCTTCTTCGCACCGCTGCCAAGCCTGCCCTTCACGGACCAATGTGCCGAAGAAGCCGGCCAGATCCGCGCCGACCTCGCCGCCCAGGGCAAGCCCATCGGCCCGAATGACCTGTTGATCGCCGCCACCGCCCGCGCCAATGACGCCGTGCTCGTGACCCACAACGGCCGGGAGTTTACCCGCGTCACCAATCTGCGCTGGGTGGACTGGCAAGAAGGCTGAGCGAGAAGAAGAAACCACGAATGACACGAATTGCACGAATGAAAAAATAGTCGCGTGGTTCGTGGTTGAGTAGTGTTTTTATCCTGGAGAGCCAGAAGTAATCGTTTGCTCCCCTGCTGATCCGGTCGAGGTCATGACATCAAACGCTTGCGAGATAAGGCTGATTTGACGCGGCAAGATAGGTCGCAGATGAAACGCGAACTTGATTTGGCCCGGCCCAGTAGACGGCTTGCATCTCGGCGATCACGATCTGCGACGGCTCGCGGCCGCCGAGTTCGCGCGCACCCTGGGAGTCATCGACTGGCGAGGATGCCGCCAGTGACGAAGACGCCCCGGCGCCGGCAATGGACGAGGCAGGGACGGAGACGCAGGACGGCGCAAACGACGAAGAAACCGGTGGCGAATCGAGCCCGGAGACTGCGCCGAAACAGCGGCGTCAGCGTGCGGACGGCGACGGCGGCGAGCGCAAGTGCCCCGCTCGGCGCAAGGGTGCGCCGGGGCATGGCCGCCTGCAGCGGTTGCCGGTCGACGTCGAACAAGCCCGTGCGCCGGCGTGCTGCGCGGCCTGCGCAGCCGCGTTGTACGGTTCTTCTCTAGCTGGATTTCTTCAGCACGGGCCTCGGAATCGTCCACTCGCCAGTCATGATCTCCGGCTCCGGAAGGTAGTAGCGTGCGGCCACGTCGAACGGCCCGGCGGGAACCTCGAGGCAATTCTGGTCGCCGTCTTCGCACTTCACCTTGACACGGAAGGTGAAGGTGCCGTCCTCATTCTTGACGGCGGTCGTGTTATTGATGTGGTAGCGGTTGTCATCGTTGGGGTGCAGGCGACCGGTGGTGGAGTCATGGACAGTGATCGACCAGAAGGAGTTGACCGGAGGCGCCTTCGTCACAACAGGAGGAGCTGTTCGCGCGGAATCCCGACAGGCCAGAACACTTGAGTCCGCGCCGGCATCCTGTGACCCTCCCGCCGGGGGCCTCGGCGAGTGGGCATAGACCCGGCACCGTCACCGAGGTCAAGACCGTCAACCATTGGAGAAAACGCCATGTCTGTGACTGACCCGATTCGTTACGCCATCATTGCTGCCGCTGTGGCGGTGGTTGCCCTGTTTGGACAGGCCGGTGCGGCCCCGCCGACTGACGCGGCCGAGGTGTTCGAAGTGAAGGTGCTCGAGGCGGCGGCCAACGGACAGGACAGCCCGGCCGGCGTCCTTTATCGCATGGAGGCCCTCTCGATCATGAGCTCGCCTTCCGGCGTGCAGCCGGGCGAGGTCGTCACGGTGCGAAGCGCTGACTCAGGCGATGGGGTCCACGAGCCGGGCTGGATCGGCACCGCCTACGTCATCCCCGATCCAACGGCCTCCGGCACGGGACGCCAATTCGTGGTCGATCCAAACAGCGATGGTCTGGTAACGCTTCCGCCGGGTCCCCCCTCCGCGACGTGGACCCGGTAGGCGCCAAAGATCGACCCCTGAGTTGCCCGCCATGCTGAACGCGTCATTGGCCAGGCTCTCTGCCAGTCGAACGGCCGTGCATGCTGGAAACGGGACGAAACGCCGGTCAAGCTCGCATTGACAGCCGCATCACGATGCTTCCGCTCACGGCCGACGCTGCGCCCTGGAGCTGTTCCGGGGGCTGCTCCCTTGTGGGATGCCAGTGGCGACCAGGGATCGGACGTTGGTGGCGCCGATCGGCGACCGGGGCGAGTGTCTGCCTGCCGCGGCCACTTATTCGGACTATTCCGGGTCCCCGAGAGGTCGTGAATTGCTCGACAGAACCATGCTTGGTCCGCTTCACATCGCCCTCGGCGACAGCGCCGTGGGCTGCTTGCGCGCTGCCTGTCAGTAGTCCCACGGCATGCCGGGAACCGTGTTCGGAGTCCCCGATGACCTGAGCCACGGTCCGCTCGACGATGGCCGGGCGCGCGTCGACAACGTTGCCCCGCGAGGGTCCGACGGAAGTGCGTTCGTTCAGTTGCACTTGCGATACCTGTAATCGCCGTACTCCAGCCAGTCCTCCGCGCCATTTCAGAAGACCAGAAACTCGGACCGGTCCTCAGCCAACAGGGCCACGACGAACCCCGGCGGACGTGCGGACTGGCCGAAGTCGCTGTACGCGGTCATCGCCTCGAGGGTTTCACCGTTGACGGTCACCCGGACGTCCCAAGACAACCGAATGGAGGAGTTGAACGAGGGGATGGAGCAGGCATTATCGTATCTTCAACAAGCCTTCCCCGAGACGCGCGTGCCACACTGCGCGCCGCCGTGACGCGATCGCGGCGCACCGGCACTGTGTCGTCATCAGCCAGGATCCGTAAGCCATGAACAACACCATCGAGTCCCTGCTCGCAATCGCCGTCGCGCTGCTGGTTGCCGCCGGCGTCGCCTGGGCTGGCAGCCAAGGGGGCCTCGCCCTCGGGGGCATCCCCTTGTTCGCGCTCGCCGGGCTGGTTGCCTTCGTGATCCAGTGGGCGGTCTTCGTGCCCTCCTATCGGGCACAGACCGAACATTGGTACGACCTGACCGGCAGCCTGACGTATCTGACGGTCATCGTCGGCACGCTGCTGCTGGCCGGTCGCTTCGATGCCCGGTCCCTCCTGCTGGTCGTGCTCGTTTCCATCTGGGCGATCCGACTTGGCCGCCATCTGGTGCGACGGATCCAAAAGGCCGGGGCGGACACGCGCTTCGACGACATCAAGCCGTCGTTCACGCGCTTCCTGATGGCCTGGACGTTGCAGGGTCTGTGGGTGTTCCTGACACTTGGTGCAGCCCTGGCGGCGATGACAACCGCAGCCGCGCCGCCGATCGGACTGATCGGTTTGGCCGGGCTGGGCATCTGGGTCGCTGGCTTCGCCATCGAGGCGATCGCCGATGCGCAGAAACAGGCGTTTCGTGACGATCCGTCGAACAAGGGCCGTTTCATCCACTCCGGTCTCTGGGCCTGGTCCCGGCACCCGAACTATTTCGGCGAGATCACCCTCTGGGCAGGCGTCGCGGTGATCGCGTGGCCGGCCTTGTCCGGCTGGCAGGCCGTGACGCTGATCTCCCCATTGTTCGTTTATCTTCTGCTGACGCGCGTCAGCGGCACCCCGATCCTAGAGGCGCGTGCGGACGAGCGGTGGGGCGACGATCCCGCCTATCAGGACTACAAGGCGCGCACGCCGGTGCTGATGCTCCGACCGCCCGGTCGATCCGCCGCTGCGTGATTGCGGCATCGGACCCACGACCGCTCGAAGATCGTCTCGGCCTGCGGGTCGTCGGCCTGCAGGTGGTCATGGCCCTGTTGCTGCGTGGAACCCTGGATCAGCCATTGGACTTCCTGGCCACGGCGGCGGTGGTCTTGTCGCTTGGGCTGGCCTGTTGGCTGATGCGCCGAAAGACGGTCCTTGGAGCACGCTTCCGGCGCCCCGATAACCCCGCTGGTGACGGGAGCGAGCCGCAAGGGCGCGCGCCAACTGCGCGGTGGCGATCTGTGCCGGACGGCCTTGCCGGCCATCGACCCTCCCGCAAAAACCGAGCGGATGTTGAACCGCATCGAGCCAAGTCTACCCGTTGCCTCTGTCTGTTTCGAAGGGCATGTCCGTGCTTCGAGTAAGAGTACTCAACAATCGAACGCGTCGCGTCATCCGGTTCCCGCTTCCTTAATCTCGTTCGGAGAAGCCACATGCAGCGATTGAACCAAAACCGCCCTTCCGCCAAGAAGACGCCGATCCTCGTCGCGGCACGATTCGCCCCAACGGTTGCGCTGTCATTGCAAGCCGATCCGACCACCGAGCGCGACGGGTTGCTTCGTGTGCAGACGTCGGTGCCGGGCAACTCGCCGGCAGCCGCACAAGAGGTGAGCCCGCTAAACAACCGGTTTACACGGGCCGGATTTGTTTCGGACGTTCTCGGCAAGAGGTTGACCAGCGCGGTCGATGAACCCGTTTCGATCGAATTCTTCAGCAGCCATCGCGTCATCGGCCCGGGGCGCAAGAGTTCGATCGTAAACAGAAGCATCCGGCAGACGTGGGTGATTTCTTGAAGTGTCGGCGTTGCCCGGTAGCGACCCGCCCTCCCCCCTCGAATGGTCTACAATCCGAGCGCATAGCGTGCGGTTCGGCGCCAAGCTTTAGGTGGGGTGAGCAAATCAAGGAGGCCTGATGGCGAACTCCTGCAGGCAGGAACCAACCTCAACCAAAGTCAAGGTCCATTTAGCCTTTCCCCTCAACCTAGCTCCATACCGAACTGGTAAACCGGACACCACTCTACCTCATGACTACTCGGCTCACGCAGACGCATGCGATCAAAGGTTCCCGCGAATTTGAACTTGTCGATGACGAGGTTCGGTACGTTATCAAGTCGCCGCTCAGAACGGAGTCGTTGAGCGTTGTCTTGGACGTCTTGGACCCTGAGCCTGTGATCTCAGGATCAACGGTTTCGTTCGTCAGCCGGGTCAATAGAGAACCGCTGGTCGAGTTGTTTCTCGACAAGCCGGATAGGGAGACCTTTCACCAGTTCATCAGTACGATGCAGCAACGGATTATCGAGGAGGATTTCAGCCGGCTTCGCGTCCGGGGAAAAGGCGTCGATGTCAATGTCGACGGAATCACTGAGTCGATTGATATGCTGCTGAAGTATGTTGACCCGCAGGAGATCGAGGGCTTGCTTGCAGCGTTGAGGGAACTCAGGCTGAACCCTGATAATCCGCAATACCTGAAGCGCGTCGCCGAGGCATTCAATGAGCTTGGATTTGCGCAAGGCCAAGTGCTGGTCTACGCGCCTTACATCAATTTCCTGTTCTCAGGGAGCGACGCAGAGAGTGACCGGGCAGACAACGAGAAGTAGCGGAATCGACATCTTCTTTCGCGACAGGATAGTTTGGTTATTTCGAGATCAGAATGACGGCAAAAGTAGAGATCTACGGCACCAGCAATTGCAGGAAATGCGTTGACGTTCGGGCGTTGTTCGATCGATATGGCATCGAGTATGTTGACCATCTGATCGATTTGATGCCGCTTGAGAAGAACGAGATGCTCCGGCGCTGTGGGCTCAAGTACTACCCCCAGATCTTCATTAACGATGAACATATCGGAGGAGAAAAAGAATTGATGAAGCTAGAGGCCGACGGCCGGTTGAAGACGCTGTTGGGTGTGTAGGAAACGCGGTGCGCCGACGGGCACGATGCCGCAGCACTACGCGGGCGTGCCATGTTGAGCATCCCGTCGGAGCGCCTGCCTGCGATTCGGCACAATATTTCCCGGTCGACGCCACCATGGGCGGACTGCTGACGCGGGCCCACTTCGGTGCGCGGGCATCGGTTCGGCGTGGTCGCGATCCCGAAGGACGCCGATATCGGCGAAAACGTCCTCGCCTTCGCTCCCCGGCAGATGCAGGCATCCTATCGCTTGCGTTCTCGTTCTAGTTCACACGAACCCGGATCGGCCTCGGGTCTTCCTGTCATTTCGCGCCAAACCCAGCGAAAGTGACTTTTGTGCGAACCCTCGTCAATATCCGGGTACTCAACTGTGGAACCGGCCTCTGAAAAGCGCCTAGGATCGAGTCCGCAAAGCAAATAAACCGTCTGATGCCTCGATCAGTCGCCCGAGAGCCGCTATGCGCATTGCTTCCTGCCTGCCGACCCTGTTCCCTTTGCTGCTCGGCCTGTCTGGCTGCGCGTCGCTACCGACCGATGTGGTGCGACCGCTGTCGGGCCATACGGATCGAGACAGCGAGCCGTCACGCATCTCTGACTTCGCCTCACCTTACCTGCGGCGGCACCCGGGAGAGTCCGGCTTCTGGTTACTCGGGGATGGGCTCGATGCCTATGCCGCGCGTATCCTGCTCGCGGAGTCTGCAGAGCGCACCATCGACGTTCAGTACTACCTCTATCACGACGATCTCACCGGCAGGATATTGACCTACCGATTGCTGCGCGCCGCGGATCGCGGCGTGCGCGTGCGCCTGCTGCTCGACGACATGGCGACGAAAGGGAACGATACGGCACTCGCGACACTCGACGCCCATCCGAACATCGAGGTCCGTATCGTGAACCCCTTCGCGAATCGAAACGCGCGCGGCCTGGAAGCCTTGGCCCGGTTCGACACCGTCACCCGGCGCATGCACAACAAGTCATTCACGGTCGACAACCTCATGACCATCGTCGGAGGACGCAATATCGGTGACGAGTACTTCGGCACCCACGAGAACGTGAACTTCGGCGACATGGACGTCCTGGCCCTGGGGCCGGCTGCTGAGGAGGTCGGGCATCAGTTCGATCTCTACTGGAACAGCGACCTGGCCTATCCGGTGGGCTCGCTGGTCGAGCGCACGGAAACGCCGGACGCACTGCGGCGCGAGCTCAAACAGTTCAACGACGCGCAGATCGATTCACCCTACGCTCGGCGCGCGCGCAACTCGGACCTGGTGCGGGACTTCATCGACGGAACGCTTGATTTCCAATGGGGACACGCGCTCGTCTTCTACGATCTGCCGGAAAAGCTGGTCACCGATCCGGAGGACCGATCGACCCACTTGGGTCCGAAGGTGCGACCCTACACGATCGGAGCGGTGAAGCGGGATCTGTTGCTCTTCAGTCCCTATTTCGTGCCGGGGGATGAAGGCGTCATGGTGCTGACGGATCTCGAGAAGCGCGGCGTACGGGTGCGCCTGTTGACCAACTCCCTGGCGTCGACCGACGTCGGCGCCGTGCATGCCGGCTACGCCAAATACCGCATGCCGCTGTTGCGGGGCGGCGTGGAGATCTATGGGTTCAAGCCCGATGCCGATACGACGGAACCGGGCAAGTTCGCCAAGCTCACCGGCTCATCGGGGGCCAGCCTGCATGCCAAGACCTCGGTTTTCGATCAAGAGGCCCTCTTTGTCGGCTCCCCGAATCTGGATCCGCGCTCCGGCAAGCTAAACACGGAGCTCGGGATCCTGTTCCAGAGCGAGCCCCTTGCACAAGGCCTAACGGACTGGTTCGACACCAATAAGACGCGTATCGCCTACCGCGTCGCTCTGGATCGAACTGATTGTAAAGGCGAGGATCCATGTCGAGAGCAGCTTCGGTGGATCGACGACGCCGACGGCCGAGAGGTCGTCTATCTGAAGGATCCGGAAACCGGCGCCCTGACCCGATTCTTCATCGCCCTGATCGCGCTGCTGCCGATTGAGGGACAGCTGTGATTCGCACGCCATCATCGCGACAGCCGGATGACTGCATCGCGCACATCGACACGCGAAACAGCCGCTATCCAATCCTTCGTCCATCTAGCGGAACAGCAGCGTGACCGCAACGATGGTTGCGATATAGGCCAACGGGTAAAAGGTGATGACGTAGCGATCGACCTTGGCCACAAAAGCGGACCGACCCTTCATATCCTGGCGCCGCAGATAGACCGACAAGATCAGAACGATCGCGGTGACGAGAAAGGCGCTGATCAACAGTGTATCGAGAAAGGTCAGATAGCCCAGCCGAGGCAGGTCGCTGGAGATGGCGAAGTTAAATGCGATGAATAAGAGCAGATTCGCGCCCGCGGCATCCACCCGTTTGGCGTAGTCCTTGAGAAAGAAGAGAATCCAGGAGACGGCGATGATGACAATGAGCGGGAGCAGAATTCGGAAGAAATAGTATTCGACGTGTCGTTTCGCCCAAAACTCGAAGTCGAATCGCGACACGGGCCGTTGCAGTATCTCCCCCCGCGAGAAGCGCGTGACGAAATCGGTTACGACCCATTCCTCCTCGCCGAGTGTGTCGCCGACCTCGCTGTAGCCCTCGATCTCACGCAGCTGAAACAACCACTCCGGGGTCAGCAAATCGATACGGATAAAGAACTTCTGGACATCGAAGGGAAAGTTGCGGAAGTCGAAATCCGGTGCCTGCAGCGTGGTCGAAAACCGTTCCAAGTAAACCGTTTCGCCATCGGGACGCACCACGACCACCCGATTCTGCACCCATCGGTTCCCCTGCTGATTGAACACGGTGTACTGCGGCCAGAGCAGCCCCAGCCGACTCATCTCGGCGCTGAACGCATCGCCCGTTAAGATCTTGAACCGATCATTGATCGTCTCGGGGTTGAAGGCCAGCGCGGGGTCGGTCCAGTGCATCACGAGCGTGGCGACGACCCCGTAGTTCTCCGCCTTCTGATCCACCGCCGTAATCTGCTGCAGCTTCACGCCGATGCGCACGGGAATCGGCTCTCGTAAGAGCGCCGCGCCGGTCGGCTCCCCTTTGCCGCGCAACACCTCGGGGGCGTTCAGCCCCATCAGCAGCCGGAAGCCGCCCTCGGTTGCATTGCCTGCGAGATCCTGATTGGAGATTCCGAGTCGGTAGCCTTCGGCTTGACGCGGCAACGTATAGACGAGCGCCGCTCGGGATTCGGTCCCCGCAAAGTTGGCGCGGGCCACCGCCTTGTCGCTGTAATCGTAGAGTGTCAGCACCGGCTTGAGGTTGCCCGTCGTCGCCTCCGCGAAAGCGTAGAATGTCTGCTCCTTGGCCAGATCCGCCAAGTGATAGAACCGGACCACCTGGTCCGACGTCAGCTCGCCGGTGACCGAAACGACGCCCGGCTCCAGCGCACCCGCATCCCGCTCGGCGAAGACGAACGCCGGACCGCTGCTTTCCGGGCGACCCGAGAGGACGTCCGGCTCATCGATGCCGACCATGAGCCGGTAGCTGCCGGAGGAGCTGCGGACCAGGGAGCTGCCGACAACCAGCCAGTAGTCTCCGTCCGAGGGGATCTCGACGCCGAGAGCGGCGGAATAATGTCCTTCGTAGTCGTCGTTTCCTGCAAGCGCGTACCGATCAAACAGCAGCCGGGTGATTTCGATCGAGTCGTGACGGAGAGACAGGGTCGCGATCAACGCCTCCAGCGGCTCCCTGGCGAGCTCCGCGAGGTTGATCCCCGGCTTGAGAAGGGCGACCAAGGGGTCTAAGTTACCGGAGGTCGACTCGGCGTGGACATACAGCATGTCGCCTTGTTTCAGTCCGGTCACGCGGTACAGCTGCAGACCGCTGGCGGAGGTACGTCCCAGGATGACCTGGATTCGAGGCGTCGCTTCGTCCACCGCAGCGCTTGACCGATCCAGCGTCTGCGCTCCTCCCGCCCCCGTAAGGAGCAGCGCCAGCAGCAGGAGCGCAAACCACGGACAACAGCGCGCTCCTGCAACCCAAGCCCGACTCTCGGGCGGCCTGCGCTGCGCTGTGCTTCCCATCCGAACCTCGTTCGGGAGCGTCCCGTGTGTCCGATACGCCGGATCCGGCCGTTCAACGGCCACCACCCGACGTATGAGGAATTTAATAGACGAGATCACCAATCGCGTCAAACCCTCGCATGGGGCGGGAAGCGGTCAACTGTACTGGGGTTAGCTGCGCCCGCGCGTACCCCCGCCGGTCAGCGAGCCCATGATCCCGCGAACCAGCTGACGACCGATCTGGCTGCCGAGCGAGCGCATAGCGCTGGTCGCAAAGGCTTCCACGGGGGTCTGACGCGTGCTGGGGCGTCGGGCGGGGGCCTTCCCGGTCGACGACGTCGGGGCGGTCTTGCCGCCTCGGCCGAAGTACTCCGACAGATCGGGGATCTCGGGCGCGGCCGAGGCTGCGGCGGCCTGCTCGGCGCGTTGCTCCAGGATCTCGTAGGCCGAGACCCGGTCGATCGTGACGTCGTAGATTCCCTTCACCAACGACTGATCCATGACGGCCTTGCGCACCTCGGGCTCGATGGGGCCGAGGTGGCTTCCGGGCGGCGCGACATTGACCCGCTGGACGATGCTCGGGATCCCCTGCTCGTCGAGGGTCGAGACGAGCGCCTCGCCGACCCCGAGTGCGGTAATAGTGGCCTCGGTGTCGAGCGCCGGATTCTGTCGGAAGGTCTCGGCGGCGACCCGCACCGCGCGTTGATCGCGCGGCGTGAAGGCGCGCAAGGCGTGCTGAATCCGGTTGCCGAGCTGCCCGAGCACGGTGTCCGGCACATCCATCGGGTTTTGCGTCACGAAATAGACCCCGACACCCTTGGAGCGGATCAGCCGCACGACCTGCTCGATCTTGTCCAAGAGGACCTTGGGCGCGTCCTTGAACAGCAGATGCGCCTCGTCGAAGAAGAAGACCAGCTTAGGCTTGTCCGGATCGCCCGCCTCGGGCAGCTCTTCGAACAGCTCGGAGAGGAGCCAGAGCAGGAAGGTCGAATAGATCTCCGGGGTATGGATCAGCCTGTCCGCGGCCAAGATGTTGATATAACCATGGCCCTGCTCGTCGGTCTGCATCATGTCCTGCAACGCGAGCGCGGGCTCGCCGAAGAGGAGGTCCCCGCCCTGCTTCTCGATGACCAGCAGGCGCCGCTGGATCGCTCCCACACTCGCCGACGAGACATTGCCGTAGCGGGTCCGGAGCTCCGCGGCATTCTCGGCCACATGCGCCAACAGCGCCCTCAGATCCTTCAGATCCAGAAGCAACCAGCCGTTCTCGTCGGCGACATGGAAGACGATGTTGATCACGCCTTCCTGTACCTCGTTGAGATTCAGAAGGCGCGACAGGAGCAGCGGCCCCATCTCGGTCAAGGTCGTGCGGACCGGATGGCCCTGTTGGCCCTCGATGTCCCAGAACATCACCGGATTGCCGGCGTAGACGAAGCCTTCGTCTTGCTCGAGGCCCATCTCGGCGACCCGCTCGGCGACACGCCGGTTGCCCCCGCCCGGCTGGCTGATACCCGCGAGATCGCCCTTGACGTCGGCGAGGAACACGGGCACGCCGATGCGGCTGAATTGTTCGGCGAGCCGCTGCAGGGTCACCGTCTTGCCCGTACCCGTTGCACCCGCGACCAGACCGTGACGGTTGGCCATGCGCGAGAGGATCGAGACCGGCTCCGGCCCTTTTCCGACGAGGATGGACTGGGTCATATCAGGCACTCCATGTATCGCGAATGTGGATGATCCGAAATACCGTGGCCGGCGACGCGCAGCAGAGGTGCCGCGCCGACCGATCGGGGCGTCAAGTGTCGGGCCGGAAATCGCAGCGATCAAACGCAGAAAGCGATCCTCGACCGAGGAGTCACCAACGTCGTCATCATCGTTCGCGGGATGGTAAAGCGCCGCGCCGAGACTGGCCGAATTCAAGACAGACGACCGGTGGAGCCTTGTCCTCGCTGCCGAGCCGAGCCGTGCAAGGCGCGCGCCCGGCGGCCCGTGTCGGCCGCCGCTCAGTCCGGCTCGGCGAGTGAGTCGATGTCGATCTCCCAACGGTCGAGCATTTGACGATAGATTGCGAGCTCGGCATCGGCGAAGAAGCCGTCCGAGCGCGCCAGCAGCAGGAGCATCCGGGCCAAGGTCCGGCGTGCGATGCGATCCGTGACCGGCTCCAAAATGGTGTCGACCCAATCCGGATCGGCAAGCCCGACAAAGCGAGCCGTCCCTGCATGGGCAATGAGGTCGTCGCAGTAACCATCGAAGATCCTGGCAAACTCATCGCGGTCGACGCCGAAGCGCTCGAAGACGCCGAGCTGCTCGAGCATCTCCATCTCCTCGTCCTGCACCTCCCCATCGCTGATGATGAAGAGTGAGATGACGCGCAGCATGGCCTCGGCGCTGTTGTCCGCGTAAGGGGTAATCTCGGGCATCCTCGTCCTGGCTCCTCGGTGATTTCGTTTTCGTGACGATCGAGCGATGATCGCACAAACCCGTGCGCACCGCCGCGCCCGGGTCCGGCCCATCGGAGTCATCCTGCCCCTCGGGTTTGCGTTCTCGGGAGCCGAGGCATCAAAATGATGCGGGCTCCGGATGCGGGTTTACCGCGACCCGGATCGGACGTTCCGATCGACCTCCACGGACGCGACAGCCATGTTCTTCCCCGTCGACGACACAACCCGCCGCAAGTCCAAGACGCCGCACGAGCTGGCGATGGTCAACCTGATCGTCTTCAACCTCCTGATCGGGGTTGCACTGCTCGCGGGCTCGATGGCGGAGCCGGATTCGATGATCGGCCGCTACAAGTGGCTTGCGGTCTCGATCCCGCTTGCCATCTCGTTGGTGCTGATCGGCGTGACCTGGATCAGGTCCCGGCATCCCGGCAAGGAGACGAGCTGGTTCGCCGCGACCCACTGGCGGTTGGCCGCAAGCCGCTATCGGCTCATCCTGGTCGCCTACCTGGTGTGCGCCGCGATCTTGAGCATCGCCCTGTTCGGCAAGCAGGACGAAACCGAGATCGCGGTACAGCTAAGGACCCTGCCGCCAGCGATGCAGGAGATGGAGCGGCACAAGATCGAGTCGCAGGACATGGCCAGCGCCATCTGGGCTCGCATTGGCGTCGTGCCCCTGTTGCTTGCGGTAATGGTCACCATCATGCTGGAGTCCGGCGCGCTGTACCAAGCCGGCCGCGGCGAGCTGCCCGATGCGTTGGTCGTACGTTTTCCTCCGCCGGACGGGCTCGTCGGGAGCGAAACCGAACCGCCGGTCGCATGATGCCCGGCCATCCTCGGCCTTTTTTTCCGACGATCACGCGCAACGTTCCACCACGACAGGAATCGACCATGTCAAAACCCTCCCTTTATCTCACCACGGTACTCTTGACTGCTATGACAACACCCGCTCTTGCTGATAACCCGAAGGTCGCGATGGATGTCACGATCGGCGGCGAACCTGCCGGCACCATTACGATCGAGCTGTTCGCCGACGTGGTCCCGAAGACAGCCGAAAACTTCCGCGCCCTCTGCACCGGCGAGAAGGGCATGGGCAAGAGCGGAAAGCCGCTGTCCTATGCCGGCAGTCCGTTTCACCGCATCATCCCGGGCTTCATGATCCAGGGCGGGGACTTCACCCGCGGCAACGGCACGGGCGGCGAATCCATCTATGGAGAAAAGTTCGCCGACGAGAACTTCGAGCTGAAGCACACCGAGGCCGGCATCCTCTCGATGGCGAACGCCGGCCCCAACACCAACGGGTCGCAGTTCTTCATCACGGTCGACGCCACACCTTGGCTGGACGGCAAGCACGTTGTGTTCGGCAAGGTCGTCGAGGGAATGGATGTCGTCGAAGCGATGGAAGCTCAAGGCTCGCGCTCCGGCGGAACCAAGACCGAAGTCGTCCTCGCGGACTGTCGCGCGCTCTGACGTCGACAAGGCCCTCGCCCACTTTCGGGTCGAGGGTTGCACCACTTCGGGGCCGCGTCGGGCCCCGATCCCCTGCCTGAGTGACCGAACCGTCCGCACCGCGACGAGTCTCGCGGGCGCGCATGCCCTGCTTGCCAACCGCCCTTCATCGACTCCCGACCTCGCAAGATCCGATTGATCTCTAGGGGACGACTCCGACGGCGACACCGCCGCTCGGGATTGAGTTTCCCGATGAACGGACTCAAAGTTTCGAAATGGTGACAGGCGTTGTAGGATTTTGGTGCAGTCTTTGCCTCAGGATCCGCGTCTTCGACCTTTTCAGCCAGAAGCACCGAGGATCCAGCCATGTACGACATCGATCTCGATCGAGACTATCGTGATGCCCGACCCCGCTCGGCGGAGACACTCCGCCCGGACGACCACCCCGAGCTACGGATGCAGACTTGGGCAGAGCTGCAATGGGCGACCGAGCAGCAAAAACGGTTCGGCCCCTATGCGCGACAGATCGAGGCCGACGTCCTGCGCGGACTCGGCTGACCCGCGCCCGGCGGGGCATGCGTGATGCCCGGCCGGGTTCGAACCCTCTTGCACCGAGAACGCAATATCGGGGCGGAATCCGTCCCCAAACCTCTCCCAGCCTCCGCTCTCCCCCGAGACTCTGATCGTTCGCAACGCAAACGCTTGCACAAGCGTCCCGGCGCCCCTTCCGCGATCTGCGCGGAAGATCCCTCAGCGGTGATGACCGCGTTGAACGACGTGCGTCGGCGCCTCGGACAGGAAGCATCCGGGGTTTCCCGGCATGGCCGAGGCGCCTAACCGAAGCCGACGCGGGCTCGACGGTCAGCGGAACCCGCCGCGCCGCCGCATTTCTGACCTCCGCAAACGAACTTGCTTGGACCCTTTCGCGGTGATAGCGTCCGTTGCAGCCCCATCGCGCCTGCGTCGGGTTGATCCTGCGTCAAACAGGCATCCGCTGCCGGGACCGGCGTGGCAGGGCTAAGCCGCATCAGCTCCGAGGTTCATGGATTCAGCCGAAGCTGATCCAATTCAAAACAACACGGGCCACTCCAAGACGCGGTTTAGTCGGCGAGCTGCAATCCGGACACCGGGCGTTTCATGATGGAAGCAAGGACCTCATGCACCACCTGATGCTGCTCCAGCGCGCCGGCGTTCCCCATTCTTGGATCCTCTCGCCCGAAGACCGGAGCCTGCTCGCCTATAGGCTCGACAGCGGGAGCGACCACGTCGTCTTCTCGACCGAAGTACCCCCACGGCACGACATCGGACAACGCCCGCAGACCGCCCTTCGACGCCGCCGAGATCGACCTCGGCTGTTTCTTCGGCCGCGAGGATTGACGCCTTTTCCCGACCACCACAGGAGATCCCGATGACCACACTCAACCGTCTGGGCCTGATCGCGGCAGCGGCCGCGCTGGCGGCAAGTACCGCGGCCTTAGGCGCGCCGACCTTCATCAACATCCTCACCGGCGGGACCAGCGGGATCTATTACCCGATCGGCGTCGCGCTGTCCCAGATCTACGGCGAGGGGATCGAGGGCTCAAAGCCCTCGGTGCAGGCCACCAAGGCTTCTGTGGAGAACCTCAACCTGCTCCAGGCCGGTCGCGGCGAGCTGGCCCTGGCCCTAGGCGACGCGGTGGCGGACGCTTGGGCGGGCGAGGCGGAGGCGGGGTTCAAGGCGCCCCTGGATAACCTGCGGGCCATCGGCGCGGGGTACTCGAACTACATCCAAATCGTGGCCAACGCGGATTCCGGCATCGAGACCCTGGCTGATCTCAAGGGCAAAAGCATCTCCGTGGGCGCACCCAAGTCCGGCACCGAGCTGAACGCACGTGCCATCTTCAAGGCCGCGGGGTTGACCTACGACGACATGGGGAAGGTCGAGTTTCTACCTTACGGGGACTCCGTGGAGCTGATCAAGAACCGCCAGCTCGATGCCACGCTGCAATCCTCCGGCCTGGGCATGGCCGCCTTTCGAGACTTGGCCGCCACAATGTCGGTGCGTTTCATCCCGGTGCCCGCCGAGGTGGTCGAGAAGATCGGCAGTGCCGCCTACCAGCCGGGGGTGATCCCCGCGAACACCTACGATGGCCAGACCGAGGCCGTTCCCACCGCCGCAATCGCGAATATCTTCGTCACCCAGAGCGGGGTCTCGGACGAACTGGCCTACGAGATGACCAAGCTCATGTTCACCAACCTCGACCGCCTGATCTCGGCTCACGCGGCGGCCAAGGGGATCAAACTGGAGACGGCCGCGAAGAATCTGCCGATCCCGCTGCACCCCGGGGCGGAGCGCTATTACAAGGAGGTCGGAGCTCTGTAGCCCGGGGTGAGCTTGCGAACCCCGGTGAGACGCCGCCGCCGGGGATGCCGGGGTTCGCTCCGCTCACCCAAGCCGACCCGTCAATCAAGGTGCTCGCCTTGGTTCTGAATCGGTACTGATCCACACCGCGACGGGATCGGACCGGGCCCAAGATTCGAGGAGGCCGCTCATGAGTGAACATCAACCCGCCCTGGCCGCAAGCCCCGCCGAATGGCCTCGCGCGATCTTCGCGGTCGCCATCCTCTTCTCGGTCTTTCAAATCGTCACCGCGGCCTTCCATCCGGTCTCCACTCAAGTGCTGCGGGCCGTGCACGTGGGCTTCCTGCTGCTCATGGTGTTCCTGGCCTATCCGACCCGCGGACGCGGTCGGCCCTGGCAACCCTTGGCCTGGCTGTTGGGGCTGGCCGGTATGGCTACCGCGGCCTATCAGTGGTTCTTCGAGGCGGACCTGATTCAGCGTTCCGGGGAGCTGACCGACGCCGACATGGTCATGGGGATTCTGGTCCTGGCGCTGGTCTTCGAGGCCGCGCGGCGGGTCATGGGCATCGCCTTGCCGCTGATCTGCGGTCTCTTCCTGGCCTACGCCCTGTTCGGCCAGAACCTGCCGGGGGATTTCGCGCACCGCGGCTATGGCCTGGATCAGGTAATCAACCAGCTCTCCTTCGGCACCGAGGGCCTGTACGGGATCCCGACCTACGTCTCGGCCACCTACATCTTTCTGTTCATCCTGTTCGGGGCCTTTCTGGAACAGGCGGGGATGATTCGCCTCTTCACCGACTTCGCGATGGGCTACTTCGGCCATAAGACTGGCGGGCCGGCCAAGGTCTCGGTGGTCTCTTCCGCGCTGATGGGAACCATCACCGGCTCCGGGGTCGCCAACGTGGTCACCACCGGCCAGTTCACCATCCCGCTGATGAAACGCTTCGGCTACCGCCCAGCCTTCGCCGGCGGGGTGGAGGCGACCTCGAGCATGGGCAGTCAGTTGATGCCGCCTGTCATGGGCGCGGTGGCCTTCATCATGGCCGAGACCATCGACGTGCCCTTCCACGAGATCGCGAAGGCCGCCCTGGTACCGGCATTGCTCTACTTCGGCTCGGTGTTCTGGATGGTCCACCTGGAGGCCAAGCGCGCCGGCCTGGCGGGACTACCCAAGGACGAGTGTCCCGACCCCTGGGCGGCGGTACGCGCACGCTGGTTTTTGCTCATCCCCTTGGGCGTCCTGATCTGGCTGCTCTTCTCCGGTCGCACGCCGCTGTTCGCGGGCACCGTCGGACTGGCCCTGACGGCCATCGTCATCCTCGGCTCCGCACTCATACTGCGCGTGTCCTCGCTGGGCCTGCGGATCGCCTTCTGGATCTCACTGGGGATCCTCTGCGCCGGGTTCTTCCAACTCGGTATCGGGGTGATCTTCGGCGTCATCGGGGCCCTCGTGGCGGGATGTTGGTTCGTGAAAGGTGGGCGGGAGACGCTTCGCATCTGTCGCGATGCCCTGGCCGAGGGGCCACGCCACGCGGTGCCCGTCGGCATCGCCTGCGTTCTGGTCGGGGTCATCATCGGCGTGGTGTCCCTGACCGGGGTCGCGTCGACCTTCGCCGGCTTCATCCTGGCCATCGGGCGAGACAACCTCTTCCTGTCGCTGGTGCTGACCATGATCACCTGTCTGGTGCTGGGTATGGGCATCCCGACCATCCCCAACTACATCATCACCAGCTCGATCGCCGCCCCGGCGCTGCTGGACCTGGGCGTGCCGTTGATCGTCTCCCACATGTTCGTCTTCTATTTCGGCATCCTCGCCGACCTGACCCCGCCGGTCGCCCTCGCCTGCTTCGCTGCCGCGCCCATCGCCGGCGAGCGCGGGCTCAAGATCAGCCTTTGGGCGGTGCGCATCGCCCTGGCCGGTTTCGTGGTGCCCTTCATGGCTGTCTACGATCCTGCACTCATGCTGCAAGGCGGGGGTTGGGTCGCAGTCCTCTACATCGTCCTCAAGGCCGCCTTCGCCATCGGGCTCTGGGGAGCGGCCTCCATCGGCTGGTTCATGTACCGCTTGGCCTGGTGGGAGCGCCTGCTCGCCTTGGCCGCCGGGGTCGCGCTGATCCTGGCCTTACCGTCAACCGACGAGCTGGGTCTCGGACTTGGTGCCCTGCTGGTCGCGCAGCACCTCTGGCGCGGCCGGCGACGGAGCGTGGCGCAGGCGTGACCGGCCTGTGCCTCGGACTGGCCGGGGTCGTGTGGGCCACGCTGCCCATGCGTAATTTCACCCTGACCTGGTCGCACAGTATCGAGCACGTGCGCTGGGAAGAGGACTACCGCGTCACAGCGGATGGGCTGGTTCTGCGAGAGGCACGCATCCAGGGCTCAGGCGCCGGCATGGAGCCGCCGGAGGGCGCCGAGCTGCGCGATGGCGTGTGGCACTACCGGGTGGATCTGCAGCCGCTCTCCCCTCTGCGCCTGGCCCGCACCCCGGAAGCGGGGGACTACGATCTCTGCGTCGACGGGGTCTGTCACCCCATCGGTCACTGGGTCGGTCCGCCGCGGGCGGACCGCCCGGCGTTGGAGTTGTGGGGCTGTCCCGGTGCCGGTTGAAACCGGAAAACCCGAAAGCCGGTCTGCCGACTTCAGTCGCTGCCCGGGTACGCCGACTTCAGTCGGTTCTTCGCTCGGCCGATCATCCTAGACCCGGTAGTTGAACGGCCCCTTGGCTGGCGAATCGGTGCAACCACATCTCTCGACAGCCCGGAGGAACCCTCTCGAATGACCGACTCGTCACGCCAACCAGCGCACCTCGAACCGCGTGCTCGCCTCGCGGGTCTCATCTGGCCATTGTTGCTCGTGTGCGTCGCGGTAAGTGTCAAGGTAGTTGTCGCATCAATCATGTCATGTTCGTGTCGGCCTTCTCCTGTTCACGAGGGGGTTTTCCCGGGTTGAGCAAGACCGAAGCGGGCGGCGTCCAATTGCGGGTGGGTCCGGACCAGCGCGTCGGGTTGTCGTCTCTGGCGGCTTGATAGAGCGCGTCGCGCCGTGCCAGCAGGTCGACATCCTCGCCGCGATGGCGCTGTGCCGGGGTGACGAACTTCAGCGCGCTGTGCAGGTGGATGGTGTTGTACCAGGCGGTGAATGTCGTCATCCAGCGGCGTGCCGCCTCGACGCCGTCGAAGGGATCGGAGGGGAAGTCCGGGCGACCCTTGACGGTGTTGAACAGCGACTCCGAGTAGGGGTTGTCGTTGCTCACGGCCGGGCGACTGAAGGACGGCACGACCCCGAGGCGCTGGAGCATCACCAGCATGGTGGCGCCTTTCATCGGCGAGCCGTTGTCCGAGTGCAGGACCAGTGTGCCCGGTGCACGCCTTCGCGCAGGTAGGCCTTGTGCAGGACGCTGGCGGCGTGCGCGGCGGACTCCTGCGGGTAGACCTCCCAGCCGACGATCTTGCGGCTGTAGACATCCATGATCAGGTACAGATAGAAGAACATCCCCTGCACGGTACTGGCCAGGTAGGTGATGTCCCAGCTCCAAACCCGATTCGGCCCGGTCGCCTCCAGCGGCTGCGGGCGCACCCGTGTCGGCGCCTTGGCGCGACCGCGGCGGGCGAGCTGCCCGGCGTCGCGCAGCACGCGGTAGAAGGTCGACTCGGATCCCAGGTAGCAGCCCTCGTCGGCCAGCGCCGGGACGATCTGATGCGGACTCAAGCTCGCGAACCTGGGCGCGTTGGCGGCTGTGAGGACGGCTTGTCGCTCGTGGGGCGAGAGCCGATTGGCCGGGGTGCGTACCGCGCCTTCGGTCCGGTGCTCGCGCGTGCGCCCGTCGCCGCCGATCGCCCCGTCGCGACGCCAGCGCTGCAGGGTGCGCTCGGACAGCCCCACGGCGGCGCAGGCGCGACTCAGGCGGGCGCCCTCGGCACAGGCTTGGGCGATGTACTCGCTCACTTGTACGCGCCGCTCATAGGCGAGCGAGCGTCCTCTGGCTCCTCCCAGATCGCCCGGACTTTTTTGGAGCACCAGCAACGTGGCGGCTTCGGCCAAGGCCCGGTCCTTGCGCTGCAACTCCCGACCCAGGCGCACGATCTCCGCCTGCTCGGCGCGCCGCTCGGCCCGCTCGGTCGTGCTCGTCAGCGGCGCATTGGCCTGCTGGCAGGTCGTGCGCCACGCGCTGATCTGCTCGGCGAACAGGCCCTTGCGCCGACAGTACGCGCCCAGCTCCAACTCATTGAGGGTGGCGGTCTCCATCACCACGGCAAACTTCTCCTCGCTGCCGAGCGTCCCGGCAGGCACCGTCGATGCCCGTGGTCGACGCGCCCGACCCAACGCCTCGCGCCGCCAGCCGTAGAGGGTGTCGCGCGGGATGCCGGTTTGCGCGGCCAACTGCGGGACGCCGACGTTGTTGGGCGGCAGTAGCTTCGTCAGGATGCTGTCTTTCAGTTCGCTCGAATAGGTTGTCATGTCGCTCGCCTTCTCATGCCTCGGGGCGCTTGCGCCGCGCCCTCCGGGTCAGCCGTCAGTCGCCCTTCGGGCTCCTTCCCGGCTGACCCCGGAGGGCGCAAAGCCCCGGGTCGGTGATGCCCCATCCTCCCACACATTCTCCCAAAGGGAGGCGACATCTATCCTGACACCTGGGGGTCGTGCGCAGCATGCCCGCGGCGGCCGGCCCGACCGTGGGGCAAGTGCTGGATGCCTGCGACCGTGGCGCCGCACGCGGCGACCGAGGCGTGGATGCGGCGATGTGGGAATGGTACGGAGCCCCCTGCGGCTGCAAAGCCGGACCGCCCTAGATGCCTAGTTGGTGCCCTCCGGACGGCGAGCCGGTGGAGCGGATCGCCACCCGTGTGGTTGCGGAGCTGCGCACGCTCCCGGACCGATCTGTCGACGTCGACCTGGCGGTGCCGGAGATCCTGGCGCGTCTCTATCCCTGCCCGTCGCCCGGCGAGCCCGCTGATTAGGCAGGCCTCGGGACCCTGTCGTTTGAATGTTCGCGGACCCGCATGCGAGGCGACCGCGGACGATAACCTATGCGGGCGGAGGGACCGAGCGACGGATGATCCATACGCGCCCCGCGCCGCCTTCTCACGACGCGACGCAACCCCCATGATCCGCGCAACGGCGACAACCCAGAGGCAACGCAAGTCATGAGCACAGAGATCGTGACGGTCCGCCCCGAGCTTCCCACCGAAACGCTTCAGCGACTGCCCAATTTCGTAGGCATTTCCGAGGCCACGGCCGGCGCTGCGGGGATCTCGATGAACCTGGTGGTCATCCCGCCCGTGGGGGAAGCCGAACCCCATCTGCACGTGGGCTTTGAAACCGCCATCTATCTCCTCAAGGGCCGCGTCGAGACGCGTTACGGCGAGAACCTACGCCAGTCCGTCATCAACAACGAAGGTGATTTCATCTTCATCCCGGCCGGTGTCCCCCACCAACCCCGAAATCTGAGCGACACCGAGCCCGCGCTCGCCATCGTCGCGCGCAACAACGCCAACGAGCAGGAGACCGTTCAGCTCTACCGTCCCGGGGGACATCAAGTGTGCGACCAAGACGCTTAGTCAAGAGCCGAAAGCGTCCACTCCATCTCGCACCGACGTCGATCCCCGCCGCACGGGGATTGACGGTGGACAGCGATTTGGCACAACGGCTCTTCTTGGACGGGATCGGCTTCATGACATGGCCCTCGACAGTCGAACAGGATCGAGAGCAGGGACAGCGAGATCAATCACCTTCCTATTCGGGATCGCCGAACGGAGTCACCACACGCAGACTCGCAACGGTCCCCGGGCCACGTTTTTTTACGGGGTCAACGCCAGCAAAAAGCAGACGGCCTCGGCTCTCGAAGGCGCCCCAAGTCTATGTCGAAAGGAGTTTGTGCGCCTACAGGAGCGGGGCGCGCCCCGAGGAGGGTTTTTTAGGATCAAAGGCGTCCTGGTCACTGATCAAGATCGTATCGGCCTCCGCGGACGCAGCCATGAGCAGGAGACAGGCGGCGGTCGCCAAGCGCTCGCAGGAGCGCCTCTGTATAGGTATCCGCATCGGCGACGTCTCCGTGGTACGCATTGATTTGGCCTCCGATTCCCCTGCGCCGACGGCATCGAAAAGTCGTCACTCGCATGCCGGCCAGCCGTATCCCCAACGCCACGGCAGGTCGCTGCAGGGGATACCGCCCAACCGGACCGAGCGGTACATCAGATCCGCCACCGCGGCATAGATTCCCGCGATCTGACCCTCGGTGAGATGATACTGGGCACTCAGCGCCGGGGCCCTCCGGGCTCCGGTCTCGATCACGCAATCTCGCAGGGCCAGATCCGCGGAGCGGCGGGCCTCGAAGCTGTCCTCGGGCGACGCATCGCGTGGCCCGCCCGCGTGGTAGAGCCGATCGTGGGCGATGCAGCAGGACTCCCAGGGCGGACGGTCGCCATGGACCGCGCGGAACTCGGCGAGCCAGGCCGCGAGCGACTCCCAGCCCGCCGAGAGACCGCCGCTGCACCCGTCGGTGGTGAACTCTGCGAGACGACTGTCCGGGGCGGACTTGATCCGGGCCAGTCGCCCCAGGTGTCAGGATAGATGTCGCCTCCCTTTGGGAGAATGTGTGGGAGGATGGGGCATCACCGACCCGGGGCTTTGCGCCCTCCGGGGTCAGCCGGGAAGGAGCCCGAAGGGCGACTGACGGCTGACCCGGAGGGCGCGGCGCAAGCGCCCCGAGGCATGAGAAGGCGAGCGACATGACAACCTATTCGAGCGAACTGAAAGACAGCATCCTGACGAAGCTACTGCCGCCCAACAACGTCGGCGTCCCGCAGTTGGCCGCGCAAACCGGCATCCCGCGCGACACCCTCTACGGCTGGCGGCGCGAGGCGTTGGGTCGGGCGCGTCGACCACGGGCATCGACGGTGCCTGCCGGGACGCTCGGCAGCGAGGAGAAGTTTGCCGTGGTGATGGAGACCGCCACCCTCAATGAGTTGGAGCTGGGCGCGTACTGTCGGCGCAAGGGCCTGTTCGCCGAGCAGATCAGCGCGTGGCGCACGACCTGCCAGCAGGCCAATGCGCCGCTGACGAGCACGACCGAGCGGGCCGAGCGGCGCGCCGAGCAGGCGGAGATCGTGCGCCTGGGTCGGGAGTTGCAGCGCAAGGACCGGGCCTTGGCCGAAGCCGCCACGTTGCTGGTGCTCCAAAAAAAAGTCCGGGCGATCTGGGAGGAGCCAGAGGACGCTCGCTCGCCTATGAGCGGCGCGTACAAGTGAGCGAGTACATCGCCCAAGCCTGTGCCGAGGGCGCCCGCCTGAGTCGCGCCTGCGCCGCCGTGGGGCTGTCCGAGCGCACCCTGCAGCGCTGGCGTCGCGACGGGGCGATCGGCGGCGACGGGCGCACGCGCGAGCACCGGACCGAAGGCGCGGTACGCACCCCGGCCAATCGGCTCTCGCCCCACGAGCGACAAGCCGTCCTCACAGCCGCCAACGCGCCCAGGTTCGCGAGCTTGAGTCCGCATCAGATCGTCCCGGCGCTGGCCGACGAGGGCTGCTACCTGGGATCCGAGTCGACCTTCTACCGCGTGCTGCGCGACGCCGGGCAGCTCGCCCGCCGCGGTCGCGCCAAGGCGCCGACACGGGTGCGCCCGCAGCCGCTGGAGGCGACCGGGCCGAATCGGGTTTGGAGCTGGGACATCACCTACCTGGCCAGTACCGTGCAGGGGATGTTCTTCTATCTGTACCTGATCATGGATGTCTACAGCCGCAAGATCGTCGGCTGGGAGGTCTACCCGCAGGAGTCCGCCGCGCACGCCGCCAGCGTCCTGCACAAGGCCTACCTGCGCGAAGGCGTGCACCCGGGCACACTGGTCCTGCACTCGGACAACGGCTCGCCGATGAAAGGCGCCACCATGCTGGTGATGCTCCAGCGCCTCGGGGTCGTGCCGTCCTTCAGTCGCCCGGCCGTGAGCAACGACAACCCCTACTCGGAGTCGCTGTTCAACACCGTCAAGGGTCGCCCGGACTTCCCCTCCGATCCCTTCGACGGCGTCGAGGCGGCACGCCGCTGGATGACGACATTCACCGCCTGGTACAACACCATCCACCTGCACAGCGCGCTGAAGTTCGTCACCCCGGCACAGCGCCATCGCGGCGAGGATGTCGACCTGCTGGCACGGCGCGACGCGCTCTATCAAGCCGCCAGAGACGACAACCCGACGCGCTGGTCCGGACCCACCCGCAATTGGACGCCGCCCGCTTCGGTCTTGCTCAACCCGGGAAAACCCCCTCGTGAACAGGAGAAGGCCGACACGAACATGACATGATTGATGCGACAACTACCTTGACACTTACCGGTCGCGCGTGGCGACCAAGCTCCAATTGCCGCTCCAGCGCTTCGATGGCAGGGGCGTCTCCGGCGGGATCCAAGGGCACAGACTCTTCCGCGAACAAGGCGCCGGCGACGAGCCAATGGACCACCAGAGGGACAGGCCACACGCGTGCGCTGGTGGATCGACGTCGATCAGGGCGAGTCATCGCGATAGATCCGCTCGGGTAGTGGTTGGCCGAACAACTCCGCGGCGTGCACCAACAAGCGTTCGGCCGGAGTCATGCGCGCCCGCTCCTCGACAACGTTGCGTGCCATTTCCGGTTCGTCGGTGATGAGACCGTCGACACCGACCGACACCATCCGCGACATGGCAACCGGTTCGTTGGGTGTCCAGACGAAGACCTGCTTCCCGGCGGCACGGGCGCGCCGGACAAAGGCCGCGCTCGCCATCTCCATGTTCACCGCGAGGAAGTCGGCGTCGAGCCGGGTCAGGTCGCCGATGGCCGTCGCCGACAGCAGGCCGATGGGCCAATCGGGCCGGAGGGCGCGCATCCTTTGGACGGCCTCGTAGTTCAGCGACATGATCGCGACGTCCGCGACCATGCCCGTGGACTCGACGATCTCCGCGACACGCTCCTCGAGCCGCTGGTCGTGCCCGTAATATTTGAGCTCGATCACCACCCGCACCTTGCCGCGTGCCAGCTCCAGGACCTCGCGCAGCGTCGGGACCCGCTCGCCGGCGAACTGCGGGCCGAACCAACTGCCGATGTCGATGGCGCGGATCTGCTCCAGCGTCCCATCCCAGACCTTGAGCGGGACCCCGGCCAGCTTCATGAAGTCGCTGTCGTGAAAGACGACGACCTCGCCGTCGGCGCTCTCCTGCACGTCGATCTCGATCCAGTCCGTACCGTCCTCGATCGCCTGACGCATCGCGGCCAGCGTGTTCTCGGGCGCCTTCCCGGCGGCACCGCGATGTGCGGCGATGGTCACCGAGTCGCGGACCTCGATGCCGCGCACCAGCCAGACGCCGGTCAGCACGGCGGCGAGCACCACCGTGACCAAGAGGGCCGTGACCCGCCCGACACCCAGCGCCCGGCGTGAATGCATCTTGACCGGCAGGTCCGCCGAAACAGCGCTCAAGCGGATCGGCGCGTCCAGATGTTTGGCCAGCTCGACCTGTGCCAGCGCAAACGTCGCCCCGTTGAATGCTCCGGCCAGCAGGCTCAGCACCGCCCAGAGCGCGACGAGACCACCGAGCACGATGACCAGAAGCGTCAGTGCGTCGAAGAATCGGGGCACGATCAAGACACCGAGCCACTGGATCACGGCGACCACGGCGGCGCCGAGCAACACGACGATCACCCCCCAGACCGCCATCACGCCGAGCACCAACGACCGCCTGCTCCGCGTCAACCGCTCGCTCTCGGCGAACGAGCGCGCCGGAGACGTGCCGGCGAAGAGCACCAGCGGCAGTGCGAGCGACCAGGCCAAGAGACGGCGCACGATGAGCGCCGACATCAGCAGCAGGACGATCCCGACGATCGTGCTCGCGATCCAAAACGCCGAGGGACGCGTCGAGAGGTAGTAATTGATGTCGTGCTCCGTGATCAACAGCCAGGCCGTCGCCGCTGCGATGGCCAGAAAAGGCGCCATCAGCACAAGCACGCGCACGACCAATCGCAGCGCGAAATCCAGAATGCGTACCATGCGCCACGCCGCAAACCGGAGCGCGTCGAATGCCGGTTTTTCGCGCCGGACACCGGATTCAACCCCGGCGACGACGAACATTAGCGAGGCCTGCGCGAGCGCTCCGATCGCGACCAGGACAGACGCCACCAGGAGCAGAGAGACCAATCCGAACGGTGTGACCAGAAAGTAGGCGATGTCCTGATCGGCGAGCACCTCGGCCCCGGACAGGCGAATCAGCAGTTGCGCCAGGATCCCGGGCAAAGGCGCGAGCAGGACGACGCCGAGGGCGGTATAGGCCAGATTCACGGCCAGCATCGGCCGCCAAGCCGATCTCAGACGCCGCAATATTCCAGCCCAAACGGCAACGACCTCATGCAGCATGTTCGAAACCCTCCTGTGCGCGACGCGGCGCGTGCGACACGCGGATCCTCAACCCAAGACTCCCAACAACGCCCGCCCGACGCCGGCCAGGCTCTCGCCCGCGATCAGCCCGGAGGCGGCCGCGATCACGAAGCGCTGCGCCAGGGACGGATTCCAGCGCTGCACGGCCAAGGCGACCAGACTGCCGAAGAACATCGTGATCGACAAGGATGCAGGAATCACCATCGCGAGCCCCAGCGCGGGCATGCTCGGCAGCAACGCCGGGCCGCGTCGATGCTCCACCACCGACGCGGCGACCCCGACGGCCCCGGCGACCGCGACCGCCCAAAGCGCGCTCGCGGGGACGGAGCCGAGCCCGTGACTCAGGGTCTCGGCCACGACCTTCCAGGTCGCGACGGCCGGGGCCGGCCATTCTTCGGTGATGAGCATTCCCGCCGGATCCGGGACCAACCGCAGGTAGACCAGACTGCCGACGAGGCTTCCGGTCAGGATCCCGAAGAACTGGGCCACGACCTGCAGCTGCGGCGGGGCGCCGATGGCCTGTCCCGCCTTGAAGTCATTGAGCAGATCGGCGCTCTGCCCGGCCGCGCCGCCCGCAACGTTGGCGCCGATCAGGTTGGCCGTCATCTCGCCCGGCGCGATCATCCCGGTGCCCAGTTGCGAGACCTTGCCGATCGCGCCGATGGGTGGAATCCCGGTCTCTCCGACGACCCGCGAGGCGACCATCGCCAGCAGGAAGGCGATCGGGACAGCCAGCACGGCGATGCCCAAGCGGATATCGAAGAGCGTCGTTTGCGCGATCACCACCAGCGCGCTCGCCACCGCGAGACCGATGAGGCGCGCCGTGCGGTAACCATCGCCCTCGCCCGTGGCGGCGACGGCGGCCGCACGGCGCCTCGAGGCGATGCCGTCCAAGAGAAACCGCGTCAGCGCCGAGGCAACCATCAGGGCGACGCCCGGCCACAGAAGCCACTCGACCATGGTTGGGAACCAACTCGCGTCCGGGTCCAACTCGCCCGGTGTCACGAATCCCGCGTGCAAGCCCAAGGGTCCCAGTACGCCCCAGGAGAGGAGCGCACCCATCAGCAACGAGACCCCGGCGCGGAATCCGATGATGGCCCCGAACCCGGCCAGCATGAGCGAAGGATCGAGCGTAAAGGTGAGGTTCTTCGCGCTGATCCCGGAATAGCCGGAAAGCGCGCCGCCCACCGGCAAGGTGAACCCGAGGCTCGGGCGCGGCAGGCTGAACCAGCCCCCGTCGAGCCATTTCACCGTGCCCGCAACGCAGGTCGTCGCGAGCAAAAGACGCAGTTTCAGCGCGGCCTCGCGCCCCTGATTGAAGATCTCCATCAGGGTCTCCGCCGTCGCCCGGCCGGTCGGAAAGGCCAAGCCGGAGCGAAGTATTAAGGAGGCGCGAAGATACCAAGCGACCCAGATCCCCAGAAAGCTGACCGCAAACACCCACGCGACCAGTTGCACGGGGGGAAGGTTCGACCCGGAGAGCATCGCCAGCGCGGGGATCGGTGCAACCAGTCCGCCGGAGATGATGTTCGCCGACGAGGAGGTCGTCGTCTGGGCGATGTTGCCCTCGCCGGCACCCAACGCCCGAGCGAGACCGAGTCGGGCCAGCAGGGCCCAGAATCCCGAAGCAATCAAGAGAGCGATGATCGAGACGTTGAACGACCAACCGATCTTCAGCCCGGAGTAGATGTTGCAGGGCGTCAGCAGGATCCCGAGCAGCACGCCGGTCACAAGGGCGCGGACGGTCAGATGGCGGCTGGACAAGGACGCGGCTCCGCGAGGTCGATCGGAACCGACACCTTTCGGATAGGTTCGAGACCACGACATACAAACGCGGCACCCAGGTGCGCAGCGGCTGATGGCGTCCCGCGACAATCATCCGACCTGGGCCGTCGAACCCGCGTGCACAGCCCCTTTTCAGTCCGCATCACCGGGCTTCGAGCCGAATTCGAATGGATTGGGAAGTCCAATATCGAAGGAGGAGACGTCGGTAACGTTGCGCGTGACGACGGTCAGCCCCCTTACCTTGGCAATCGCTGCAATCATCGCGTCTTCGTAGCGGGTATCCGCTGTCCGATGCATGGGCTTGGCCCAGCAGCGGAACGCCGGGCCGCACATCCTCAATAGGTTGTAACGTCCATCACGAGATCAAGCAAGGACTCAATCTCCGTGGCTTTCTCGGGATCCTGATCACGGGTCAATTCAACGCTGGCCTGGATTTCACCACGCGTGACGGTGGCGAGATGCAGGATTCCGTTCTCGACTGAATTGAGCCAGGAAACAATGGCGGCGTGCGGCTTGGGTTCGCGGAGCCCCGAGACAACGTTGGCGTCCGGCAGGTACATTGCGGATCACCGCAGCGCCGAGGCTTGGCGGCGGCGAGCCTTGCCTTGTCCCGGCACCAGCATGTCGGTCCGTGCAGCATCGGTCAGCAAGAGCTGCTTCTGCGATGGTCGGGCCGCCGCTTGAAGGCGGCGCCATTCATCGATTGGAACCAGCACGGCGGTTTCGGTACCCCGTCGCGTGACCAGTTGGGGGCCATCCGTCACACGGGCATCCAGAAGCTCGCTGAAGCGGGCGTTAGCGTCCAGAACAGGCCAGACATGGGTCGAGAGCCTCCTACGGCGACAAATGACCAGATCGATGACGAGTTTATCGGCTCCCGATCCGGGGGATCAAGAACAAGCCGATTTCCGATAGAGTCAGTACCCGTGGTTTGAGCTGACGATCGGCGGCACAGTCTGCGCCAACGCCTGGATGTGCCACGCGCAGCTTGGCATCATCTTTCCCGACATTTGCCTAAGACCAAGGTGCCCACACAGCCATGACCAACCCACGCCTGATCCTGCTGACCGCGTTCGCGATGATCCCTCTCGCTGCGAACTCGTGGCTGTGCCGGGCAGCACTGCGCGACACGGCGATCGATGCAGCCAGTTTCACCTCGATCCGATTGATCTCGGGCGCGCTGATGCTCTGGCTGCTCGTCTGGCTGACCGGCAAGACACGTGCGGGTGTGGGAAATTGGCCTTCGGCCTTCGCCCTGTTCGGCTACGCGGCACTCTTCTCGTTCGCCTATTTGAGCTTGACCGCGGCGACCGGCGCGCTGCTCTTGTTCGGTGCCGTGCAGGTGACCATGATCGGACTCGGCCTGCGCAGCGGCGAACGGCTCGACGGTGTTCAGATCATCGGCGTCGCCTTGGCCTTCGGCGGACTCGTCGGCCTGCTGATGCCCGGTCTGTCCGCACCGCCGCTGGGGGGCGCGCTCATGATGATCGGCGCCGGCATGGCCTGGGGAGTCTACTCGGTTCGCGGCAAGGGCGCAGGCGACCCGATTCGCGTCACGGCCGGCAACTTTCTGCTGACCGTGCCCATCACGGCGCTGTTGAGCCTGCTGACGCTCGCAGCCGTCTCGGTCGATGCGCTCGGCGCGGGGTATGCCGTCGCCTCGGGTGCGCTGACCTCGGCACTCGGCTATGCCCTCTGGTACCGCGTGCTGCCGTTGTTGCGGTCAACGAGCGCGGCCACGGTCCAGCTCAGCGTGCCCGTGATCGTCGCGATCGGCGGCGTCGCCCTGCTCGGCGAGCCCATCACGCTGCGTCTCGTGTTGGCCTCGGCAGCGGTGCTGGGCGGGATCGCCTTGGTCATCCTGGAGCGCGACCGGGTCCGTGGTCGCCGGTAGTCCACGGCCGTGCGAGAGGTCGGAAACAGCGTGTCGGGGGATGCTGCGCTACCCGACCGCCCAGACGACGCGCATGTCGGGATGGACACGCGCAGCGCAGTCCACCATCGCCGGTGCAGGTTCCGGTGGACTTCGCTGTCGCTCGTCCACCCTACCCGCCATATCTCGAAAGCCCCCTGAATCAGAGGCCGAACCTGCCCGTCCGCCAAGCCTCCATGAGGGTTTCGTAGTCGACGGTCTTGCCGACCCCTTCCTCGTCGCTCAGACGCGGCTTCGGTGCCCCCGGATCGGCAAGCCAGGTCGCCGGGGCCTTCGGTTCCGACAACTGCGGTGCACAGCGCTTGGAGAGGCCCAAGGCCGCGATGCGCGCCAAGGTCTGATCCTGCGCCTCGGCCAGGTTGTCCAGGGTCTGTTGCGGGTCGGTCTTTCCCGCGACCGCGTCTGCGATGCGGGTCCACCACAGCTGCGCCAACTTCGGATAGTCCGGGACGTTCAGCCCGGTCGGGGTCCAGGCCATATGCGCCGGACTGCGATAAAACTCGACCAGACCGCCGAGGCGCGGGGCCTCCGCGGTCATGGCCTCGGAGGCGAGGTCGCTGCGGCGGATCGGGGTCAGCCCGACCAAGGTCTTCTTGAGCGACACCGTTTTACAGACACAGAATTGCGCGTACAGCCAAGCGGCCCGACGGCGCTCGAGGGGTGTCGTCGCGGGCAGGGTCCAGGCGCCGCAATCCTGGTAGCCGAGCTTCATGCCGGGTTCCCAATAGGCCCCGTGTGGCGAGGGCGCGACCCGCCATTTGGGCAGACCGCCGCTGTCCATCACGGCCGAGCCGGGCTTGACCAGATCGGGCGTGAAGGCGCTGTACCAGAAGACCTGTTGGGCGATGTCGCCGCGAGCGGGCACCGGACCGGCGTCGGTGAAGGTCATCTCCAGGGCCTCGGGCGGCGCGAAGGCGCGCAACCACTCCAGATACTTGCGCAGGGCGTAGACTGCGGCCGGGCTGTTGGTCGCACCGCCACGCGAGACCGTTGACCCGACCGGCTTGCAGTCCTCGACCCGGATGCCCCACTCGTCCACCGGCGTGCCGTTGGGCAGGCCCGGATCGCCGACCCCGGCCATCGCGAGCCAGGCGTCCGTGAAGCGCCAACCGAGAGACGGGTCGGCCTTGCCGTAGTCCATGTGTCCGTAGACGCGTCGCCCGTCGATCTCGCGGACCTGATTCGTGAAGTAGTCCGCGATGTCCTCGTAGGCCTTCCAATTGAGCGGAACGCCGAGCGGATAGCCGTATCGGGTCTCGAAACCGCGCCTCAGGTCATCGCGCCGGAACCAGTCGTAGCGGAACCAGTAGAGGTTCGCGAACTGCTGGTCGGGCAGTTGGTACAGGACGCCGTCGGGACCGGTGGTGAAGGACAGACCGATGAAGTCACCCAGATCCAGCGTCGGCAGCGTCACATCGGCACCGTCGCCGGCCATCCAGTCCGATAGCGGAACGATGGCGTCGCCGCGAAAATGCGTGCCGATGAAATCCGAGTCGTTGACATAGGCGTCGTAGAGGTTGCGCCCGGTCCGCGTCTGACGCTGGATGCGCTCGACGAGCTCGCCCTCGTGGATCAGGTCGTGCTGGACGCGGATGCCCGTGATCTCGTAGAAGGCCCGGGCCAAGAACCGTTGCTCGTAGACATGGGTCGGGATGGTCTCGGAGACGACATGGATGCGCTGCCCCCGGAACGGTGCCGCCGCACGGATGAAGAATTGCATCTCGGCCATCTGCGCAACCGGATCCAGGGTCGAGGGCCTGAATTCGCTCTTCAGCCAGCGGCGAGCCGCAGCCGATTGCGCCGGATCGCTGCCGACCGTCGGCCCGACCGATCCTCGGGCCGCCTCTTCGGCCGACGTCTCGGCCCGGCAAAGCCCAGGCAGTGCCGAGCTGCCGAGCAGCGCGGCGGCAACCCCGAGGAATCCGCGCCGGCTCGTTCGGATGGGTTGATCTCGCGTGCGTCGACTCATCGGATATCCCCCATGTGCTTCGCTCGTGCGGGCTGGCGCGGGCGTCACCGAAACTGCACGCTGGTCGGGTCCTGCAGCGCCAGATACAAGAGACCGGCCAGCCCGGCGCCGACGAGCGGGCCGACCACCGGGATCCAGGCATAGCTCCAATCGCTGTCGCGCTTCCCGCCCGGCATGGGCAGGAGGGCATGGACGATCCGAGGCCCGAGATCGCGCGCAGGGTTGATCGCATAGCCGGTCGTACCGCCGAGACTCAGACCGATGGCCAGGACGAGGAGTCCGACCGGCAAGGCATCCAGAGCACCCAGGCCGAAGACCGACACGGCGAGAAAGAGCACCGCGAGCACCAGCACGAAGGAGCCGATGGCCTCGGAGAAGAGGTTTGAAGGCGCATTGCGCACGGCCGGCGCCGTGCAGAAACAGCCGAGCTTGAGGTCGGGATCCTCGGTGCGCGCAAAGTGCGGCCAGTAGGTCAGCCAGACCAGCACCGCGCCGATCATGGCACCGATGAACTGCGCCAACACGTACGCGGGAACCTGACCCCATTCGAACTTCCCGGCCACCGCGAGGCCGACCGATACAGCCGGATTCAGGTGTGCGCCGCTGAACGCAGCGACCGTGAACACCGCCACGAACACCGCCATACCCCACCCCCAGGTGATCACGATCCAACCGGCACCTTCGCCCTTTGTTTCGCTCAGCAGGACATTGGCCACGACACCGTTGCCGAGCAGGACAAGCAGGGCGGTACCGATCAGCTCGCCGAAGAATGGGGTCATGGCCGTTCTCCTCAGTTGTTGTTGTGGTCGCGAATCCGGCTCGGAGCGCTGGCTCGGAGTCGGGGCACGCCTTCAGGCTCGAGGTCAGGCGGCATTCGACTGCAGGTGTCGGGATTGCGCGCGCGTCACGGATCGAGACTCGCCGAAATACTCCTCGTAACGCGCCGTCGCGGCCTCGCCGAAGAGGATCTCGCAGGCCTCCATCAGGCCCTCGGCCTCCTGGATCTTTCGGCGCTGCACCACGAGGGCGATCTTGGAGCGACGGCGCAGGAAATCCTCGAGCGTAACGATCATCTCCTGGCGCTTGGCGAGCTGAATCTCGCAGCGCAGATAATCCGTTCCCTTGATCAGCACATCGGCCCGGCGGGGATCCTCGCGGATCTGGGCGAGCAGCTCGAAGGCCTGCTGATCGTAGCGCCGCCACAGCCGGCTGGAGAGCGGCTCGATAGACTCGGGCGAGGTGTAGCTGTCCAGATTCATCAGGCGTGCCTGGTGCATGTACTCCTCGTAGACCGAGCGGTGCGGCTCGCCGTACCAGCGATACCCGGCATGCGGCAGATCGATGCCGAGCCCCGCGACGATCCGCGAGACCTCGTTGCCGACGTTCACGCAGTCGGTGAGCTTGCCGCCGAAGATGGACAGATGCGCCCGCGCGCGATCGACATCGATCTCGTGCTTGCGCGAGAGCTGCATCCAATCACGCCCGCTCCCGTCGCCGCTTCGGCTCTTCACGACCAGCGGCCGCACGCCACAGCGTTCGGCGATGATGTCCTCGCGCGTCAGGGGCGCGGCCAATGCGAGCCGCTTGTTGATGTTCTCCAGCACGAAGTCGCGATCCGCGTCGGTGACCTCGGTCTGGGGTGTGTCGACTCGATTGTCGGTGGTGCCGATGCAGGTGCGCACGCCCATCGGGATGACGAAGAACAGCCGCCCGTCGTCCGCAAAGAAGGTCAGGATCCGCTGATGGGGCGTGATCTGCGGCACGATCAGATGGATGCCTTTGGAGAACAGATGCCGGTGCTCGGTCTGCTCCCCCGTGAGCTGATTGTGGTCGTCCACGAAGGGACCGGCGGCGTTGATCAGTATCTTGGAGCGGATCTCAAAGGTCTCGCCGGTTTCGGTATCGCGCGCCCGCGTGATCCAGAGATCACCGTCGCGCCGTGCACCGAGCGACTCGACATAGTTGGCCGCGATGCAGCCGCGATCCATTGCGGAGCGTACGAACTGGAAGACGAAGCGCGAGTCGTTGTCGTGCAGATAGGCGTCGGAGTATTCGAACCCGCCGGCCGCCTTGTCGGTCTTCACCACCGGCTCCTCGCGTCGGATCCGATCCTTGGTGAGGAAGCGCGGGATCCGAGTGAAGCCGTTGCCGAAGAGCCAGTAGACCCAAGTCCCGAGCCACAAAAAGAAGGGCGAGAATCGGAACCCGCGGTCGATCGTCGCGAAGAAGCGGATCTCCTTGACCCGGCTCGGATAGCTGCGGATCAGCTCGTTGCGGCTCAGGCACAGCTTGCGCACGAGCACGTAATCGCCGCTTTCGAGATATTTGATGCCGCCCCACGCCAGGTTGGACGATTGCTGACTGGTAAAGCCTGCGAAATCACGCTTGTCGATCAGGGCGACGTGTGCGCCCTTGCCGGAGAGCGCCGCGGCAGACACGGCCCCGTTGATACCGCCGCCGATAATCAGCGCGTCGTAGACGACGCCTTCACGCAGCTTGGCGATGTTGCTTTCGCGCAGAGTCATAGCGCTGCTCCTCTGGATAAATCGCGCCGGATCGCATCCGCGATCCGGGAGTGGGCCCCGGCAGCGACTGTCCACTCGAGGACCAATGCAGGCCTCCGGGTGGCCACCCTCAGCCGCCGATGGTCGCAGTGGCCGTCCGCGGCCGGGTCAATCGTCGTCGAGTGCCCAACCCTTGGAGAGCTCGACGGCCTTGTGCCAGCGATTGAACAGACGTTCGCGCTTGGCCGGGTCGAAACGCGGGTGATAGCGCACATCCAGCGCCCACTTCTCGGCGATCTCGTCGCGGCTTTCCCAAAAGCCGACGGCGAGCCCGGCGAGATAGGCCGAGCCGAGCGCCGTGGTCTCGATGATGCTCGGAACCTCGACATTGACGCCGAGAATGTCGGCCTGAAACTGCATCAGAACACTGTTCACCGATGCACCGCCGTCGCAGCGCAGTTCCTTGAGCGCAATCCCGGAGTCGCGCTCCATGGCCTCGATCACGTCGCGCGTCTGATACGCCATGCTCTCGAGCACCGCGCGCACGACATGACCGCGGGTCGTGCCCCGCGTAATCCCGATCAACAAGCCGCGGGCATAAGGATCCCAGTGCGGGGCGCCGAGGCCCACCAGGGCCGGCACGAAATAGACCCCCTCGTTCTCCGGTACCGATCGCGCAAGCTCACGTGTCTCGGAGGCATGACGAATGATGCCGAGGCCGTCGCGCAACCACTGCACCGCGGAACCGGTCACGAAGATCGCACCCTCGAGCGCATACTCCACCGGCTCGTCTCCTACACCCCAGGCGATGGTCGTGAGCAGACGCTCATCGCTCGTCACCGCTTCGGTTCCGGTATGCATCAGCACGAACGATCCGGTTCCGTAGGTGTTCTTCGCCATCCCCGGGCTATGGCAGGCTTGACCGAACAAGGCCGCCTGTTGATCCCCGGCGATACCGGCGACCGGGATGCCGCGGGTACCGAAGAACATCTGCGGATCGGTCTCGCCGTAGATCTGCGAGGAGGGGCGCACCTCGGGCAGCATGGCGGCCGGGATCTGGAGCAGGTCCAACAGCTCCGCATCCCACTGCAGGTCGCGGATGTTGTAGAGCATGGTGCGGGAGGCGTTGGAATAGTCGGTGATATGCACCCGGCAGCCCGTCAGCCGGAACACCAGCCAGGAGTCGATGGTGCCGAAACAGATCTCGCCGCGTTCCGCCCTCTCGCGCAGACCGGAGTGGTTGTCCAGTATCCACTTCAACTTGGTGCCGGAAAAATACGGATCGATAACCAAGCCGGTCTTGGCACGGACCATCTCCTCGAGACCGCGGGACTTGAGCTCGTCGCAGTAGCGTGCGGTGCGCCGATCCTGCCAGACGATGGCTCGCCCGATCGGACGACCCGAGGCGCGCTCCCACACGACCGTCGTCTCGCGCTGGTTGGTGATGCCGATGGCTTGGACCGCGTCGGGCGAAACGCTGCCGGCACGCAAGGCCTCCGCGATGACCTTCATCGTGATCAGCACGATCTCTTCGGCGTCGTGCTCAACCCAGCCGGGCTTGGGATAATGTTGGGTGAACTCGGAGTAGGCACGCGCATGGACCGCGCCGGCGTGATCGAAGATCAACACCGTCGTGCCCGTGGTGCCCTGATCGATGGAAAGGATATAGCCACTGTTCATCTGTCGACGCTCGCCTCCGGTGGTGGTGTGTCGTCTGCACATCCTTGTCGTCGCTTTTTTTCCAGGCCGATGACCCGGCCGTCCAATCGCGTCGGGCCGGATCCATGCCGATCGCGGCAAGGCGTTTGCCCGAACGATCTCGGATCGCACGGGGCCAATCATCCTAGCGTTCCGCCTGGTATTTACGTTCGTTTGAGTGTAGTACGTGAAAAGGCAGATCGCTTGCCACCAGGCGCGCGAGCAGCCAACCTAATCGTCTGTCTCTGCCTGAGCGAGGTCATTCGGTGTTTACACAAACCAAATACACGCAGGACCGGGATTTTGCCCAAGGAAACTGGGCGTACAGCGCAGACCCCGGCGGAGCGAGCACGACACCTCCCGCGAGGGCCCTCGCTCCCCTACGGTGCTGCACGGCACTTCTTGCCGGCCTCGCACTGAGCGGCTGTGCGACCCTCTATGACTCGCATCACATCGTCGAGGAACCGGAGCGTGCCGATCGTTTCGTCCTGCCGGACGACGAAACCGAAGTCGTCGGGGACGTCCGGGTCGTGGTTGCACGATACGAAGACACGCTCCCGGATTTCGCGCGGCGCTATGGGTTGGGACACGACGAGATCGTCGCGGCAAACCCCGGCGTCGACCCCTGGCTCCCCGGAGACGGAACGCGCGTGGTCCTTCCGACCCAATACGTCTTGCCGAACGCCCCGCGCGAGGGCGTGGTCGTCAACCTCGCGACGCTGCGCCTGTTCTATTTCCCGAAGCGCGAGGAAGGCGAACCACAGGTGGTCGTCACCCACCCCATCGGGATCGGTCGCGAGGGTTGGCGAACGCCGTTGGGGCAGATGCGGATCATCCAGAAGACCGAGAACCCCACCTGGACACCACCTGCATCCATCCGCCGGGAGCGCGCGAAGCGGGGCGAGCAGCTCCCGGCCGTCGTCGCGGCAGGCCCCGACAATCCGCTCGGCGACTACGCGATGCGCCTGAGCCGGCCCCAATACCTGCTCCACGGCACGAACAAACCGTTCGGCATCGGGATGCGCGTAAGCCACGGATGCATCCAGCTGTACCCTGAAGACATCGCTCGTCTGTTCGAGGAGGTCCCGATCGGGACCAAGGTCACGGTCGTCAATCAGCCTTATCTCGTGGGGACACGCGCCGGCGAGGTCTACCTGGAGGCCCACACCCCCCTCGCCGAGGACCAAAAGCGCTGGAAAGGCAGCCTGAAGCCGATGGAGAAGGCGGTCGAGACCAAGACCGCCGACGGCCCCGACATCGTCGATTGGGAAAAAGCACGGGAAGTAGCCCTGGAGGCACGCGGGTTTCCGGTCCCGATTTCGATCGACAGTCCAGGTCTCGAGGATGTCGTCGCCCGCGCCCGCAGAGTTCCTCGTATTCCGCCGTGGGCGGAGGTCGAGGACGAGGAGTCCTGAACATCTGTATCGGGGCGCCACTGCTTGAGCGCTCCCGTCTCCCCCAGCGGCGGGAACCCATCGAACAGATAGGTTCATCGACGCCCGAACACGAAATCCAACATGATCACTACCGTGACGATAAGCCCGCACAGCAGCACCATCCAATCCCCGTTCCGATAGTAAAACGACCGGGTGCCCGAGGATCGGACATTCGCGACGGCAACGCCCGGTGTGAACAGATCCGGCAATTCCGCGAGAATTCGACCATAGGCATCGATGATCCGCGACGGCCCGGTATTCGATGCAATCACGACCGGCACACGATTCTCCACCGCCCGGACGACGGATGCCGCCTCATGCTGATAGGGCGCCAATGTTCGGCCAGCCCAGTTATCATTGACCAGCTGCAGCACCATGTCGGTGTCCTGTCGAACCGCCCCTCTCACATAGTCGGCGAACAGATTCTCCCAACAGATGATCGGAGCAGCCGTCACACCCTCGGCAATCTCGAATTCAACCTGATGCGTTCCCGGCGCCATGGGCTGACCCGGAGGGGGTATCCAATCGGGCCAATTCACGAACCCCTCGAAAGGGATGAATTCCGAAAAGGGAACCAACCGATTCTTGTTGTAGACGCCGGAGAAATCCCCCTTTGCGCTGACCAAGACCGCACTGTTACGAGAGCGGGCCTCGGGCCCATGCGGCAAAGCCCCGACTGACCCTCGGGCGTTAAACGATTTCCCACTCTCCGACATCCCCAGAACGATCGGGGCGTTGACTTCTTGCGCGATCCTTCCGATGCGAAGCAATAAACCTGGGGAACGCCTCCAGTCGTGCACGACCGCCTCCGGCCAAACGATCAGATCCGGACGCGATCTGCCGGCTTCCACGGACAACCGCTCCAGCACGTCGAGTTTCTCGGGACCGCTGAAGGACTTCAAATCGGCAACCGAGAATGCAGGCTGAACCAAGGCAACCCGGACAGATGCCGTCGGCAAGCTGTCATGCCGCAGAACCATTGCTCCTGCCGAGAAGACGACCGCCAACGGGATACCAGCGACGGCAAGAAATCGCCATTTCCGTTCCATCAACCCAAGGGCGATGGCGGAATTGACGAATAACACAAGATAGGTAACTCCATACTCGCCTGCATAAGACGCAAGTTGCAGAATGGGAAGATTGGCGTGCTGCCAATATGCCGGCGTTCCCCACGATAGGGCGAGCGGTCCCGCATGGGCACGCAGGTAGTCGAGAACGACCCACGCCGCCGGCGCGAGCAATAACAAAGTCAGACGCCTTCTCCGGGCGAGCGCGATGATCGCACACCAGAGCGCCGGAAAGATGCCCGCATAAACGCCGAGCAACAGACCATGAGAAAGACTAAAGCCGGGAATCTCAAGAACCCAACCGGCCGTACCGAAGTTCAAGATAAAACTGCTGAGCCATCCAAATAGGAAGGCCGGTGTGGGCGTATAATTCGCGGCAACGAGGATGAGCGGAACGAAGGCAACCCAGAGGAGGCAACAGGGCGTATCGAGGACAAAAGCAAGCCGATAAAGAAGCGCACTTGATACTGCGGCGCCGATTGGCATGAGCCAAGTGACTGCTGTATTTCGACTCCCAGTCACTCCAGAACGCGGCCATATGGCGACCATCGAGCGTTCTGCCTGGCCTTTTCCGCAGGATATATGAGGGGCATTGAACGCCGTCGACGGCTAGAGATTCTCAAGATAGGCGCGCATCTCCGCGACGGTCATCGATTTCATCGGGTTTGGCGCCTTCGGTGGAAGATAGCCCTCGCGATGCAGATAGAAGCGGTAGGTATAGCCACCCGAACCGTCCGGCTCTCGGCGCATGGAGCCCATAGGCATTTCGCTCGAGACAGCAGCCAAAACGGCGAGATCAACTTCGAGCGCTTCCGCCCCGGAAACAGTCTGACCATCGCCTTGCCTCTGCACAACCCCGCTTTGTGGAACGGACAAGTCGACCCGACACATCGTCGTCCGACATTGCAGATCGAGAACCTTTGCGAAATAGAATGCGTCACTCGCAGCGAGGCTTCCCTCGATTCTTTCCGCTGCCTCCACCGCCCAGCCCGTGTCCACTGATTCCTGTCCGAACGACTCCTCGACGATCTCCGCCTGTCGCTCCTCTTGCTGTTGGATCGCCCGCGCAAACTGCTGGCGAAGGTGTGGATCGTTGGCCGCTTCCTGAAGTTCGGCGGCGTTCGCCCGCGACACTTGCCTTTCGGCATCTTCTCGATCCGATCTGGCCATGAGTTCGGCAATCTGGTCTTCGAGGAACTTGATTTTCTCGGAAGCTGGCTGGTCGGTCTCGGCAGGTGGGGCCTGAGACAGCTGTCTCGTTAATTTATTCAGGCGATCGTCGATGGCCTGCAGCTGCGCGCTGTAGGTCGCCTCGCTCGGCGATCCGGTCGCTCTTTCACTTCCGGCTCCGGCGAGGTTACCGCCGGATATCGATGATGGGCCCAAGAGATCGCGCACGACGAAGACGATCGCCGCCACAGCCAGCAGCATCGCCAGCAGGGCGATAAAGCGACGCCCATCCCAGAAACCTTGACGCTTGAGATTCATGGATATGCCGAGATGTCGGGATGAATGCCTGAGCCCGCTCCGATGGGCGGAGCGTAGACTCAAGACACCATTAGATGTTTTGCTTGCCTTCAGATGACAGGCTTGCTGTAAAACACGCGATAGGTATTGAGGCCTGTTGAGGGATCCAGCCTGCAGGTGATCGTGCTCGCGTCAAACCCGTTGAACAGGCTGAGATCGAAGGTTTGCGACGTCACCCCCGGAAGCGAGGCCGGCGCGTTGATCGTATGACTCACGAAATTAGTGACCGACGTGTCGACGATATCGGGTTCGATGTCCAAATACGTGCAGAGGACACTCGCCCCCGGTGCCGCGGTTGAATCGAACCAGACACTCAATGACGCGCTGCCCGGACCATACCATTCGAGCGTATCGTCAGCACTGTTGTACCACACCTCAGTATTATTGGTGACGGGGCAGACCACCCACACAGGGAACGCGGCTTGATTCCAAACGCGGACATGATCCCATCGCAGATTCTGCGCGAGCGCAAGGGAAGCAGCCCTACAGGCAACCGCCGGTGTTTCCCCGACCGGGGCGGCCATGGCTTCACGCGTACCCTGCCAAAGCACTGCGGATCCGGCTGCCACCGCAAGCCAAGAAGCCGTCAACAACCACCAATGTTTGCGCATATCAGCCCCCGATTGATGTTCCATATAACCACGATCACTGGCCAAACACGAACCCCGGCGGACACGAACCAAGCGCAGTCGCCGATAGTGGACTTCGAGCCCTTTAGCGCGTTCGCGGCATCGCGCCTCACGCTCATGCTGCCATACTCAGACTGTAGTCGATACCGCTGACCTGTCAACGGTCGGCATCCGGATCATTGGCGACCGTGTCGCACAATCTCGGTCGACGCAATCGACGTCGCCAGACTGGATGCCCGCACCGCCCGCTCGGCGGACGAGAAGGAATCGCGACACCTTTCGCCGGCCGCGGTGTATCGCGACGACGAGCATATCGGCCCACGCTTGGCGAGGATCAAGCGAACGGGGCTTTCCAACCCTCTTTCGAGAGACGAATCCTCTCCTGCATAAAGCGGGGATTCTCGATCACCTCTCGACGGCGATCCCGAGACGAACCGCGACGGGCGATGTAGCTGAAGCTGTCAATCAAGTCGGGGCAGCCCCAGTTCACGAGCTCTTGGCGGTAGCAGCACAACCCGGATGCTGCGCAGAATGCGGCGATAATGTCGGCAGAAACCGAACGGCCTCGCCAATGCTTGTTCTCGATCCTGAAGCCTTCGCCATCCGGACGTTTGAACGCGGCCATATTGGAATGGTGAATAAAGGCAACGCCCTCGGGTCGGAGAACGCGCGCGATCTCCTCGATGTACCCCGACATTACGTCGATTTCGACATGGACCAATGAATCGAAAGAAAACACCAAGTCGGCGGAGCTGTCGGCGACCGTCGGCAACGATTTACCGTCGTTGACGGAGTAGCTGATGTGCCGGTCGCCTACGAATCGTTGACGACATGCGTCGATACAACGCTCGGTCAGGTCAACAAGGGTCATTGACCTGCACTCATCTTTCAACCTAAAAAGAGCAGTTAAACCTTGCCTCGAGTGATCCAAGCCGCTGAAATATCGGCGCAAGGAGGTCCCCATGAGCAACCCGATCCCTCACCCGCAGGGTGAACCCGAAACCACCGCATTGGTACCGCATGCCGGCCCGGTTGCGGTGGACACGTTTGGCGGGCGCGTCCACGTCGAGTGGGATGCGCAGGCGGCGGTCACCCCGCTGGGGCAGCTGCCGTTCTTCACCGAGTTTTTGCGCCTGGGCGGGCGCTTCGATGCCTGGGTCGAGAGCTGCCCGCTGAAGCTGACCAGCCCGAACGCCCCGAGCACGCGCGACGTTCTGGGTACCGCCATCCTGGCGGTGCTGTCCGGGCATCAGCGCTATGCCCACATCAGTGCCCTGCGCGGCGACACCATCAACGCCGCCCTGCTGGGCATGGAGGCGGTGGTGAGCGAGGACTCGGTGCGCCGCAACCTCGGCAAGCTCGATGAAGCCGACGGGGTGGCCTGGTTGCAGAACCACCTGGACGCCTGCGTGGCGCCGGTGCTGGGCGTGCCCTGGATTCTCGATGCCGACGTGACGGTCAAGCCGCTCTACGGGCATCAAGAGGGTGCGGTCAAAGGCTACAATCCGCACAAGCCGGGTCGGCCCTCGCACACCTACCATACCTATTTCGTCGCCGGTCTGCGTCTGATCCTGGACGTGGAGGTGCTGGACGGCAACCAAACCGCGTCCAAGTACAGCGCGCCGGGCCTGTGGGAGTTGCTCGCGCGCCTGCCGCGGGCGCACTGGCCGCTGTGCATTCGCGGCGACCGCGATTGGGGCACCCAAGCCAACATGGCACGGGCCGAGCAGGAGGGGATCCCGTATCTGTTCAAGCTGCGCATGACCTCCAAGGTCAAGCAGACCGTCGAGCGCCTGATGCGCGATGCCGAGTGGTGCGATGCCGGTCAAGGCTGGCAGGGGGCCGAGACGACCCTGCGTCTGTCGGGCTGGAGCCGTGCCCGGCGCGCCGTCGTGCTGCGCCGGCGCATCAAGGCCGACCTGGCCGTCGTCGAGCAGGGTGATCCCGAGCAGCTGCGCCTGAGCTTCGCCGAGCTCACCGACGAGACGATCGTCTACGAGTACGCCGTGCTGGTGACCTCGCTGCCCCATGAGATCCTGAGCGTGGCGCAACTCTATCGCGATCGCGCCGACGCGGAGAATCCCTTCGACGAGCTCAAGAACCATTGGGGCTGGGGCGGCTTCACCACCCGCGACATCAAGCGCTGCCGCTTCATGGCGCGCATCACCGCCTTGACCTACAACTGGTGGAGCCTGTTCGTGCGCCTGGCCGACCCGACTCGGCACACCGAGGCGATCACCAGCCGCCCGCTGCTGCTCAGCGCACCGGCACGACTGACCCGTCACGGCGGGCAGACGCGCCTGACCATCAGCCATCCCCATGCCGAAGCCGGGTGGGTGGAGGCGACCTGCCGCGAGATCACGGCCTTCTTCAACACGCTGCGCCGAACTGCGGAGCAGTTGAGTCCCCTGCAACGCTGGTACCGGCTCCTCTCGCGGGCGCTGGTGAAGTATCTCAACGGCCGCCAATTGCAGCCGCCGGCGGTGTTACCGGCGCCGGCGTAGCCGCCGAACCGCCGGTATGTGTACTCGCCCGCGGGCCGAAAACGCTCCGCGACGGGCGCTAACTGCTCTTTTTAGGTTCAAGTATTGCGTGATCCGACCATAGCCGGGAGCAATCTCGACCAGGGCATCGACCGGCAAGAGGTCGCGAACGCGAGGGAGAACAGCGCCGAACCAAAGGTTGTCGGACCCACCCCAAAGCGCCGACCACTCCTCACCCATATTTTGCCAATCGTAGTTGGACCAATGATCGAGATTCTCCTGGGTTGTCGGCATGGATGCTCCGTTGCTGCAAATGGCTTATGGTGGCTTCGTAGACTCCGCCGTTGAGTTTCGTAGACCCGAACCACCGTCGTCAACCGGCGCAAAACACCACCTGATTAGAAAGGAACGTCAGCCCCGCGCCGAATCCACAGCTCGGGGCGCGGAGAACAAGTCACCGCATCCCCAATAAGGCCGTAAGTGGCTCAAGGATCGCTATTATGCCCACAGGGACGGCGGCGACTGAGTGTTCACGGACGGATCGGTCACGCTCTTTCGGATGGCGAGTATCCCGATTCGACGCCATGTGAAGATCCGCGGCGACGCCAACCCCTAAGACCCGCAACAGGTCGACTATTTCGTCGAGCGTCGCGGGCGTCAGCGGGGACGGCGACCCGTAGCGGCTCCTGCATGGCTCGTGACGTGACGCGTCTCAGCCACAACCCCGTTGATCGCCGGGTGCTTCACGGTGCCTTTTCAAGGCTTGAGCCGTGTGCGGTGAAAGTCGCACACACGGTTCTTAGGGGGCGGGGTGACCGTAAGGTCACCCCGCTCCCCGACAGCGCAGACCCCAGATCGCCGGCACGACGATTAATGAAGCCTTGAGCCAAGGCGTCAGCGGGTCGCTGTCTGTCGGCGGCGGCAAAACCAGGCGGCGCAGACCTGAGTCCGCCAAAAGCTGCATGCGTGCCGGTTTTGCGATCTGCCGATCCTTCGAGGACTCGCCCAGCCGAAGTTGATATTTCCAGTACTTCTCGAAGACGATGCCGCATCGGTCACAGACGACGTTGTCGTCAGACTGTTCGGCCGCGCATTACGGGCATTACACATCACTCGTCGCAGTTTGAATCGGGCTGCATACGTCGGACGATCGCGCGTCCGGAATCAATTCGCGCGGCGCCCGCGGAAGAGATAAACGCCCAGTGCGAGCAAAGCCGTCAAGACGATCCCGATAGCCCATGGATTGATCCGGCGTAGGAATGCGTCGATGGCGTGGACGTGCTCGCTCAGATAGAAGGTGCCAAGACCCCAGATACCGACCCAGAGTAGGGCGCCAAGGACATTGAAGAGCGTGAACACCCACCACCGCATCTCAAGCATGCCGGCAAGGATGCCATTGAGTTGGCGTGGTCCGTCGACGAAGCGCGCAAGCAGGATGAATCCGCCGCCGAAACGCTCGAACAGCGCGCTCAGCTTCTGCTCCCGCTCTTCGTTCACCCTGAGCTTGCGCAACAGGGGCCGGCCGCCTTTTCTCCCGATCAGATAACCCAGGCTATTGCCAGCCACCGCGGCGGCAACAGCCAGAAAGAGCAACAGGACGATGTGCGGATGCCCCCCGGCGGCCTCGAGCGCACCGGCCATCAGCATGGTTTGTCCGGGTGCCGGAATGCCGAAGCCTTCCGCCGACACCGCGCCGACGACGCCCGCATAACCGTAGCGTTCGATCACAGGACGCATCTTCGCGACCGCGTTCTCGAGATCATGGGCAACGTCATCCGCTGCCGCCTCGACCTTCTGCGATACCTGCGCCTGCGTCGAAGCCGCGACCGAGCCCGCGATCGGCATGAACAGCAGCGCCAAGGAGCACGCGACGAGCAACATGTGCCTGGATGAACGGTTCGGATACATGGTGTGCTTGCCCCCGTGTTGTTTTTGCCTTCGCGGATGTGGCGCCTTCGATCGGCCGCGACGACTGCCTTGCCGACTGCCGGGACGCCGGGTGCAAATTACCACGCTTAAGCGGAATTCGGCACAGGCTGCGGGTACCGGGCACTGCCTTCGACCCCGGCGGACGACCGTGCCAATGCAAGCATTCGCATCCATGTGCAACCGGCGCGCACACCCATCGGCAACAAGGATCTGCTGATCGCCGCCCATACCGCTGCAGAGGGCCGGTGCTGGTCACCGTCAACACACGCGAATCCAGCTCCGCGGCCGTGGACGATGACGGCCCAGGTGGCGAGCGCCGGAGTGGCACTCCCGAGGTGAGGGATCTTCTGGGTCACAGCACGATCACGATGACTGAAAACATGCCCACCTATCGCCTGACAACGCAAGGCGGGCTTTCGCTTTGCCCGACAAGGAGAGTCACGTTTTCGTCACGGTGGACTTTGCCGATCAGGCGAAAGCCGCGGAACACCTGAAACATGGAGCTGGCGGACGGATTCGAACCGACGACCTGCTGATTACAAATCAGCTGCTCTACCAACTGAGCTACGCCAGCAAAGAGGGATATAAGAAGTGAGGCGCGAAATGCGTCCAGAGACGATCATTCTACAGCCAAGCGAGACAACCGCTCAATGTCGGTCGGACAACCACGCGTTCCGGTTGGTCATGGCGGCGGGAGCGCGGGACCTGAAGATGGTTGACCGGGGCACGTCGTTAGACTCAACCGCCCTGTCCGGCGGGTGTTTACTCGGGAGCCGTCAGGCCCTACGCTCGGTGGATCCAAGCATGCTCAAAACTCCCGGCGCCGACATCATGAGCCTGATTCAACCGACCCGGATCGACTTCGATGATCCACAACTCGCCTGGACACGTGCTGGACTCGTGTCTGAGTTGCGGGCCTTTCTGCCGCCGGATGCGGTGCTCGAGCGGCAGGAGGAGGTGCAACCCTACGAGTGCGACGGGCTGTCGGCCTATCGGCAGTTGCCACTGCTGGTGGTGCTGCCGCGCACCGTCGAGGAGGTGCAGCGGGTCCTGCGAATCTGTCACGCGCGCGACGTGCCGGTGGTGGCGCGGGGGGCGGGCACGGGGCTTTCGGGCGGCGCCTTGCCGCGCGGCGACGGTGTGCTGCTGAGTCTGGCGCGCTTCACCCGGATCCTCGATTTGGACCCGGTCGCGCGCACCGCGCGGGTGGAGCCGGGGGTGCGCAACCTGGCGATCAGCGAGGCCGCGGCGCCTCACGGGCTCTACTATGCACCGGATCCGTCGAGCCAGATCGCCTGCACCATCGGGGGCAATGTCGCGGAGAATTCGGGTGGGGTGCATTGCCTGAAGTACGGGCTTACGGTGCACAACGTCCTCGCGGTCAAACTGGTGACGATCGAGGGCGAGTTGATCGAGCTGGGATCGAACGGGCTCGACGCGCCGGGCTACGACCTCTTGGCACTCTTCATCGGCTCCGAAGGGATGCTCGGCGTGACGGTCGAGGTGACGGTCAAGCTGCTGCCCGTGCCGGAACGCGCCCAGGCCATCCTCGCGGCCTACGACGACGTGGAGAAGGCCGGCCAAGCTGTCGGCGACATCATCGCGGCCGGGATCATCCCGGCGGGGCTGGAGATGATGGACGGGCCGGCGATCCAGGCGGCGGAGGACTTCGTGCATGCCGGTTATCCGACCGATGCGGCGGCGATCCTCATCTGCGAGATCGACGGAACGAGCCAGGAGGTCTCCGAGGAGATCATGCGGGTGCGCGATCTGCTCTTGACCAGCGGTGCGACCGAGGTCCGGACCTCGCGCGACGACACCGAGCGCCTGATGTTCTGGAAAGGGCGCAAGGCCGCCTTCCCGGCGGTGGGTCGGATCTCGCCGGACTATTACTGCATGGACGGCACCATCCCGCGCCGCGCCCTGCCCGAGGTGCTGCGACGTACGGCCGAGATGTCGCGCGAGTACGGGCTGCGGGTCGCGAATGTCTTTCATGCCGGGGACGGCAACATGCACCCGCTGATCCTCTTCGATGCCAACACTCCGGGCGAGCTGGAGCGGACCGAGGAGCTGGGCGGGCGGATCCTGGAACTGTGCGTCGAGGTCGGCGGGACCATCACCGGCGAGCACGGGGTGGGGATCGAGAAGATCAATCAGATGTGCGTCCAGTTCAGTCCCGAAGAGCTGCGACAGTTCCACGCGGTCAAGGCCGCGTTCGATCCGACTGGGTTGCTGAACCCTGGCAAGGGTGTACCGACGCCGAGACGCTGCTCGGAGTATCGGCAGCTTCCGGATCACACGCATCGGCACCCGCACTGATGGCGAAGCCCGAACGTCTGATCGACGCCGACCCGGCCAGCGACGAGCTGGCGCTCGATCGGGCCATCCGCCCGCGCAAGCTCGAGGACTATGTCGGCCAAGCGGTCGTGCGCGAGCAGATGGAGATCTTCATCGGCGCCGCGCGCGGACGCGGCGAGGCGCTGGACCATGTGCTCATCTTCGGCCCGCCGGGGCTCGGCAAGACCACACTCGCGCACATCATCGCGCACGAGATGCAGGTCAATCTGCGTCAGACCTCCGGGCCCGTACTCGAGAAGCCGGGCGATCTCGCGGCCATCCTGACCAATCTCGATGCGGGGGATGTGCTCTTCGTCGACGAGATCCATCGCCTCAGCCCGGTGGTCGAGGAGGTGCTCTATCCGGCGATGGAGGACTATCAGCTCGACATCATGATCGGCGACGGCCCGGCCGCGCGCTCGATCAAGCTGGATCTGCCGTTCTTCACCCTGGTCGGCGCGACCACGCGGGCCGGGCTCCTGACCTCGCCTCTGCGCGACCGCTTCGGGATCGTGCAGCGTTTGGAGTTTTACAACGCCGAAGACCTGGCCTGGATCGTTCGCCGCTCGGCGCGCATCCTCGCCATCGAGACCGAGGCCGAGGGCGCCGCCGAGATCGCGCGACGCTCGCGCGGCACGCCGCGCATCGCCAACCGGCTCCTGCGCCGGGTGCGCGATTTCGCCCAGGTGCGGGCCGACGGGCGCATCACCGCCGAGGTCGCCGACCAGGCGCTCGGGATGCTCAAGGTCGACGCGCTGGGTTTCGACCACATGGACCGCCGGCTGCTCGATGCCGTCATCAACAAGTTCGACGGCGGGCCGGTGGGCGTGGAAAGCCTCGCCGCGGCGATCGGCGAGGAGCGCGGCACCATCGAGGACGTCCTCGAGCCCTTCCTGATTCAGCAAGGCTATCTGATGCGCACCCCGCGGGGGCGGGTCGCCACGCAGGCAGCCTATCTTCATCTTGGGCTGAAAGCGCCGCGGAGCGTCGTCGAGCGTGCGGCCATACCGGATCTTTTCGGGGTCGTCTCGGATTAAACCGCGCCCAGCGCAGCATGCGGTGTTTTTGGATGGGATCGGCGTCGGCAGACGTGATGAGCGTTGGCGTCGGCGCGGTTTAAGAGAAAAAAGATCATTTTGAACCGCGCCCCGCTAAGGGCTGTGGATACACCAAACCTCGAACTCACCCGAAAATGAGTGGCGTCGGGTGGACAAGCCGAGCGCAGTCTACCAGCGCCGGCACCCGGTTCGGTGGACTTCGCTCTCGCTCGTCCACCCTACCGGCCTTGCATCTTCAAGACATCGAGGACTCGGGCAGAAAAGCATCGTCGAGCACCTGATCCAGCCCGTAGGGACAGGTCTCGGGGAAGGTCGCGAGCGGCCGACCGGTCTGCATCGCCGCGCTGCGTCTCGCGCGCTGATAGCTTTGGGCGAGCACGAGGGTCGGGTAGGAGCGCAGACTCGGACTGTCTTGGATAGCGAGCTCGATCTGGAGCCGGGCATCGGTGATCGAATCGATCCAGCTATCGGAGCGTCTTTCGGATTGATACTGCCATTTCAGGAGGTGCAACAGCAGGCGCACGAGCTGGCTCGCAATGGCCCTTCTTTCGCTCTTGCTCAAATCCTCCAGCTCCTCTGCAAGATGCTCGACATCCACCGCCTGCCAAGACCCTTTCCGAATCAACTCGGCGGTCTCGCGAGCCCAACGCACAAGATCCTGGTCGTACGTCACGTTCAAGACGGATACCTCGATAAAAAACTCCGGTGGATGTTGATATCCTACCGATGTTGATCAGCGATCGCCCGAGTCTTCAGGCTTGTCCGCGGTCTTTTTCGTCTCCCGCCTGGCCCGTGGCTTTTTCACGGTCTTCGCATCGTCGGCGACCGCCTTGGTCGCCGCCTTTCTCGGCGCTCGCGCCGGCTTGCGGGCGGCAGCCGTGGATCGTTTCACGGCCGCGGGCTGCTTCACCGGCTTCGCACGCGACTCGGCCACCGAGCCACCGGAGGCCGCGTCCGGTTCAGCGACGACGACGTTCGACGCCGAGCCCGAAGCCGAATCGGCAGCCTGGCCTGACCTGACGGATCGGCGCTGTCGCAACCAGGCAAGGAGTCTCCCGACACCTTCGATCACGCTGAATACGGCGCCGATCAGTGCGCTCCAAAGCGGGAGCAACAACGGAGTCCCGCCAGCAGGCCGCGCTCGGGCCACACCGGACGCAGAGGGATCGGGCTCGGGCGGATCGGGCATCGGGACACCCTCGATCGCGCCGTAGCTCGCCGAAAGTGCCCGTTCCCCGCTCGCCGTTTCCACAAGATAAAACTCGCGGCACAGGCTGATACACCCAAGCGGGATCACGATCACCGCCATCAGGGTCGCGACACCGGCGCCGAACAGCAGACTGACGGCCATCCCTTGAAAGATGGGGTCGTCGATGATGGCCCAGGCGCCGGCCATCAGGGTCAGCGAGGTGATGAGGATGGGTCTCATCCGGATCTCGGCGCCGGCGACCGCCGCCTCCTTGACGGTCTTGCCCTTGGCGACCTCGAACTTGACGAACTCCACGATCAGAATCGATTGCCGCACGATGATGCCGCCGAGCGCGATCAGTCCGATCATCGAGGTCGCGGTAAACTCGGCCCCCATGACGAGGTGGCCGGGCACAATCCCGATGAGGGTCAGCGGGATCGGCGACATGATGAGCCCGGCGATCTTGAAATTGCGGAACTCCCAGACAATGAGTCCGTAGATGAGCACCAACGCGGCGATGAAGGCCAGCCCCATGTCCCGGAAGGTCTCGTAGGTGACGGTCCACTCGCCGGACCATTCGAATCCGGATTGCCGGTCGGTCAACGGCGGTCCGATCAGACCCCGCGGCATCCCGCTGATCTGCACCCCGTCGGGTGCGCGATAGTTCTCGAGGCGCTCTTCGACCTCCAACATCCCGTAGATTGGCGCACCGAGTCGACCCTGCATCTCGCCGACCACGTATTCCATCGGCCGCAGATCCTTGTGATAGATGAGCGGATCCTCCTCCCGCTGGTCGAAGCGCCCCAGCTCGCCGAGCGGCACCTGACCGCCCATCTCGGACTGGATCGGCAGGCTGGCCAGACTGCCGATCTCGGCCCGGTTCGCGAGCGGGATCTGGAGCACGATGTAGGTCGGCTCCTGGACCACGCCGCGCTTGACGTCGCCGAGCTTGAAACCGCCCATTGCCATGGAAAGGTTGCGATTGATGCTGTCGACCGAGATCCCCATCCGAACGGCCTTCTCGGCGTCCACCTCGAAGTGCCAGTAGCTGTAAGGCTCGGCCACGTAGCTGTCCACATCGACGATCCCCTCGACCTCCTCGAAGATCTCGGTCAGATCGGCCGCAACCCGGCGGCGGGTCTCGGCATCGGGCCCGTAGACCTCGGCCACGACCGTCTGCAGCACCGGCGGACCCGGAGGCATCTCCACCACGGCAATCCGTGCGCCGAGCTCATGCGCCAGTGGCGTGAGCATCTCTCGCGCGGCGACCGCCAGGGCGTGGCTGCCGAGCGCACGTTCGTTCTTATCCTTGAGCATGACCAGGAGATCACCCTCCCAGGGTCGCTCGCGCAGATAGTAGTGACGCACCATACCGTTGAAATTGAAGGGCTGTGCGGTACCGACATAGGTCTGAACGGCGGTCACCTCGGGCATGGTGCGCACCTTCTCGGCGAGTCTGTGCACCACGTTCGCGGTCACCGGGAGCGCCGTTCCCTCGGGCATGTTCACGACGACGCTGAACTCGGGCTTGTTGTCGAACGGCAGCATCTTCACCGGGACGGTCTGGGTGTAGAAGAGTACGCAGACTCCGGCCGTGGTGAGGATGGTTCCGACCAAGAAGGCGATGCCGACCTTCCGGTTACGGATCAGCGGCATCACCAAGGGCCGATAGAAGCGACTGACCCAGCGGCGCGTCTGCTCTTCCCGTCGCTCCGCTTTCTCGAGTGCCGCAAGCCGCGGACGAACGCGCAACGCAAACCAAGGCGTGAAGACAAAGGCGGCAACCAGCGAGAAGAACATGGCCGAGGATCCAAGCACGGGAATCGGCCGCATATAAGGCCCCATCAGGCCGCTGACCCAACCCATCGGCAAGAGCGCGGCGATGATGGTGAAGGTGGCGAGGATGGTCGGGTTGCCCACCTCGTCGACCGCCCGCACCGCAGTCTCGATGGTCGTCTTGCCGCTTTCGAGCCAGTGGCGAAAGATGTTCTCCACCACGACGGTGGCATCGTCGACCAGGATGCCGATGGCGAAGATGAGCGCGAAGAGACTGACCCGATCGATGGTGTAGTCGACCATCCAGGCCCACCAGATGGTCAGCAGGATCACCACCGGGATGACCGTGATGACCACGAAGGCGGCTCGCGCACCCAGCCCGACCAGACAGAGAATGGCCACGATCACGGCCGCCTCGAACATCGCCTGCAGCAGCTCGTTGACCTTGTCGTTGGCGCTTTTGCCGTAGTTGCGCGTGACCTCGACATGGACGTTCGACGGGATGAGCGTCGACTTGAGCTCCTCGACTTTCTCGAGGATCTCAAGCGCCACCGTCACCCCGTTGGTACCCTGTTTCTTGGCGATCGCCACGGTCACGGCCTGGGCCCCGTCGGCGTGATGCTCGCCCTCGTAGGCCGGCCCGGTGAAATGGTTGACGATCTGCTTGGTGTCCTGCGGAACATGCTCGACGGTGGCGATATCACGCAGATAGAGCGGATAGTCGCCGCGGTTGCCGATCACCAGCCGACCGACATCCTCCGCATTGCGCAGGAAGGAGCCCGAATAGACGTTGAAGGCGGTGTCGCCGGATTCGCTGACACCTGTGGTCTGCTCGGAGTTGGCGGTACGAATGGTGTTGGCGATGCGATCGAGCGTAATGCCGTGCCCGGCCAGGCGTTCCATGAGGACCTCGACGCGGATCTGATCTTCCCGCCCGCCGACCACGAATCCTTTGCCGGCGTCCGGCAGCGAACCGACAGCTTGGAGTAGGTCGAGACCCAGCTTTCGCAGCTGATGATCCTCGACATCCTCGGACCACAGGGTGAGGGTCACGACGGGGACATCGTCGACACCGACCGGTTTGACCAGAGGCATCTGAACGTCCGGGGGCATGCGGTCCATGTTCGACTGGAGCTTGTCGTGGACCTTGACGATCGAGGCGCCCATCTCCTCGCCGACCTCGAAGCGCACGGTCACGATGGCCGCCCCGCGCTGGGTCGCCGAATAGACGTGCCGAACGCCCTTGATCTCCTTCATGATCCGTTCGAGCGGATCGGTCACCAAACGCTCGACCTGCTGCGCGGAGGCGCCGGGATACTGCACGAAGATGTCGATCATCGGGACCGAGATCTGCGGATCCTCCTGTCGCGGCGTAAACAGCAGACCCAGGATGCCGAGGAAAAGCGCGCCGAAGAGGAGCATCGGCGTGACCGGCGTATTGATGAAGGTACGTGCAATACGGCCGGAGATTCCGAGCGGCTGCGCCGCGTTCGGGGTAGACGACGCAGCGGACTCGGGAGAATGCGGGGCGCTAGGATCGGCCATCAGTCACCACTCCCGTCGTCCATGACATTTATCTATTTTCTGAATTGGTTCAGTGAATCTATCCCACAAGCTCGGCGCCAACAAGCGAAGCATTGACAGTGCGTTAGTGTTTGCTAAAGTACTGAAGCAATATCACTCGCGCCTGAATCGTTTTTCATTGCCATGTATATCGACAACCTTACGCTCGTCGGCATCGCTGTCGCTTCGACCTATCTGCTGATGCCACTCTTGTTCCGTCGCGAGATCATCGCGGTCGAACCGGATCAGGATCCGTCGGTTTCGGAACCCCGGGGACGCGACCAAAGTGTCGCTCCTCGGCCTTGCCTGGAGACTTGATCCCCCTCGCCGGCGCGTTCGCAGCCTCGGGACGTCCGGGCCTTGTTCACACCACCGGCCGGAAGCGACGCCGGCGATCGGCGCGAAGCGCCAGCACATCCGGGATAGACGACTTGCAGTCGTCCTCTTCCGCCGCGCAGACAGTCCACACAATCAAGAGCCCAACCTGACCACATCCGGCGCTCCGGGTCCGACACCCGATGCACGCCGGGGCATCGGGGTTATGATGCATATCCCGGCCGACCGAGGCATCTCCCTGCCCTGTTTGGAGCATGCTGCAACGGCCCCCACCCGGAATTGATCTCATGCGCTGGAGCCTGTCAGCACCGATCCGAGTATGGACCTGCCTGCTCATGCTCCTCGCGGTTTTACTCGCGAGCGGATGCAGCGACCCCGATACGCTCGTCGAGATCCACGGCAGCACCATGGGGACGACCTACAGCATCAAGCTCGTCGAGCTTCCCCTGAGCCTGACGGCCGATACGCTCAAAGCGCAGCTCGATGCACGTCTCGACGCCGTCAACGGGCTCATGTCGACCTATCGTCCGGACTCGGAACTGTCGCGTTTCAATGCGAGCCGATCGACGGATTGGTTTCCGGTCGACCCGGAGCTGGCCGACCTCGTTGCCCGCGCTCAATCCATCAGCGCGCTGAGCGACGGGGCCTTCGACATCACCGTCGGCCCGCTGGTGAATCTGTGGGGATTCGGGCCGGACGCCCACCCGTTTCGCGTTCCGGACCCGCAGACGATAGAGAAGGTCCGCGCACGCGTGGGCCACGACAAGCTCGATGTGCGCGATCAACCGCCGGCACTGCGCAAGCATCACCCCGAGCTGTATGTCGACCTGTCCGCCATCGCCAAAGGCTACGGCGTGGATCAGCTCGCCGATCTTCTGGACCGACTCGGCGCGACCGCCTACCTCGCCGAGATCGGCGGAGAGCTCATGGCCAGGGGGAACAAGCCCGGCGGTCAGCCCTGGCGCATCGCCATCGAGCGGCCGGACGCGACCTCGCGGACCGTTTACCGGATCGTCACGCTCGAGGACGACGCCATGGCCACCTCCGGAGATTATCGAAACTTCTACGAGAAAGACGGGCAGATCTACTCACACACCATCGACCCCGGCACCGGTCGACCGGTCGCGCACGCATTGGCCTCGGTCACCGTCATCACGGAGAATTGCGCGACCGCCGACGCACTGGCGACCACCTTCCTGGTGCTCGGGCCCGAGCGCGGTTTGGCACTGGCCGAATCGCTCGGCATCGGCGCCTTCTTCGTCAGCCGCGTCGGCGACGATTATGCGCACTCGGCGACAACCGCCTTCGAGGCGTCGGTCAGCGAGAAGGGCCTGCGCGTGAGTCACCTTGAGGACTGACCGGCGAGCGACACTCACGGCCGAGAAACGTCCTTTTCCGCCATCCTCCGCACGTCGGACGCCCGTGCCGTAGGCTCTCACAAACGGCCCGACAGGCATCGCGCCCCAACCCGGCCATGTCGCCGATGAAAGGGTAGGCTGAACGTACGCAGCGCAGTCCACCAGCGCCGGCGCGGGGCTATGTGGGCTTCGCCCTGGTTCGTCCACCCGGCTCTTGCGGACTGCACACCAAACCTGCGCGCGACCGCGATCTTGGTTACATTCTTGCCTCAGCGATGATGCGGTGTCGTGGCACACCCGAGGTGACGAGCACGGTTCCGACGTCGCGAAGCGGCGACACCCCGGGATCGACGACTTGCAGTCGTCTTCTTCCACCGGCCTGTCGGCCAGCGAGGTCGCGCTCGACTCGACGACCCCGCAAACCGCGCAAACGTTTTTTGGCCAAGATGACGAACGATGCCCCGCTTTCACGAGGAGCCTGCAGACATGCACGGAACGAATGGAATGAGCAGCAAGACGCCGATCCGGGGCTTCACCCTGATCGAGATCATGATCGTCGTCGCCGTAATCGGCATCCTCGCCGCCATCGCACTGCCCGCCTATCAGGACTATACGGTCCGCAGCAAGGTCAGCGAGGGACTCGGCTTCGCCTCCGCCGCAAAGGTCGCGGTGGTATCCGCCTATAGCAACAGCGACTTGCCCGCCAGCAATGCCGAAGCAGGACTCTCCGACGCGGGAGAGTTCGAAAGCCAATACGTCAAGTCCGTCGAGATCGAAGAAGGCGGCAATATCCGAGTCACCTTCAACGGCACCATCCCGCAACTCGCGGATAAAAGCGTCATGCTGGCCGCGATGGACCGCGGCGGTGCGATCGATTGGTGTTGTTACAGTCCGGATATCGAAGTGCGGTATCTGCCGGCGTCTTGTCGGGATAGCGCGCGGTGCGGAGGTGCGGCTTCGTCGCCGGATCCAGCGCCAGATCCAGCGCCGGAACCCGAACCGAAACCCGCGCCCGAGCCGAGCCCGAAGCCACCCAAACCAGAAATCCCGGAGAAAGGAGTTTGTCCTGATGGGTTCCGGTCAAAGGGTAGTTTCTGCGAGTCACCCGATGGCAGTTGCCCGAGCGGATGGCTGTCGAAACCGGGGAAACGTGGAGGCGAAACCGCGTGCTGCCATCCCGAATGGCCGGGCTGCAAATAGTAAAGATACGCGTCGCCTGGAACCGGCGATAATTTCGGCGCATAACGAAACCAGCAGGACAGGGCAACCCCCCAGTCCGTCACCTAATCACGGGCTTCACGGTCTCCGGAATCGCGGAGTCGCGCCCGCGATCTCTCTGGCCGTGAGCGCGGCCTAAGAAGACGACTGCAAGTCGTCGAGCCCAGCGGCGTTGCTTCCGGCCCGTCGGATCCAATGCCCCTCGAAGCCGGGCCGGGCTTAGTGTCGACGCCGCCGACGTCGCTCGAGTTCGCCGAATACAGCCTGACTCATTCGTATTATTCTTCTTAAACCGCGTCCCTCGCAGCCCTTAGGGAACCCACCAACGGTGAACCCCGCTCAACCCAAGACTGTAGCCAAGGGGACGCGGTTTAAGTACAGGTGGGCGACAAATGAATCCGCTGATTCTGTCTCGGCTCGGCCCAGATGATCCTTCGGCACTCATTGAAACCGAGCGTATAGATCAGCAGGTATTGCCCCGGATCCAACGTGAGCGAAAACGCCTCGTCGCGGCCGATACGATAGATCTCCTCGCCGTCGAGGTCGATCCGCACGGTGGCGAACCAACCTGCCCACGAACCGTCTCGGTAGAGCGTGATGTTTGCCGCTTCCGACGGGTTCGTCACCGTCGGGAAATTGCCTGACTGTCCACCGGTCGCGCATCCGGCGACCAGCGAGACGCTCGCGAAGGCGCCGATCAAAACAAGCCTCATACTCCTCATTTCTGTACCCTTTCCGTTTGCTCGTCGACGCGGGCTTCGTTCCGATCCCGGTCCGAGGTCCCGATAGATGCGCAAGGCCGAGTCAGGGTTATCCTTCGGGGGAGATCTGCGGGCGCATCCCGCCCGACACGGCCCCGGGCGATCCTTCAACGGCGGCGCAACGCGTCGGGATCATGCACGCATCCCCCGCGCAAGGTCAAAACCAATCGACCGGAGTCAGACAGATGAACAGCACACCGTCGGGGCAGGACACGCCGCCCCTCATCATGGGCATCCTCAACGTGACCCCGGACAGTTTTTCAGACGGCGGGTGCTACTCGGACACCGCCGTTGCGGTGCAACACGCCCTCGAGATGATCGACGAGGGCGCCGACCTAATCGATGTCGGCGGTGAGTCCACACGGCCCGGCTCGCAGCCCGTCCCCGCCCCGGAGCAGGAGCGCCGGGTGATCCCGGTGATCATGCGACTGCGCGAAAGCGTACCGAGCAGCACCCCAATCAGCATCGACACCACCTCTGCCCGGGTGGCCGAGGCCGCGCTCGAGGCGGGTGCCGACTGGATCAACGACACCTCTGCCGGACGCGACGATCCGGCGATGCTCGCTCTGGCGGCCGATCGAGGCGTGCCGATCGTCTTGATGCATCGGCAAGGGATGCCGGAGGCAATGCAACAAGACCCGCGTTACGCCGACGTGGTCGGCGAGGTTCGCGACTTTCTCGCCGAGCGGATCGAAACGGCCTTGGCCGCGGGGATTGCGCAGGACAAGATCCTGACCGACCCTGGCATCGGGTTCGGCAAGACGCTCGAGCACAACCTTGCGCTGATGGCCGGGTTGGGGGAGTTGGTCGATCTCGGGCCGCCCCTTCTGCTCGGGGCAAGCCGCAAGCGCTTCCTCGGCGCCATTTGTCGGGAGCAGGTTCTCACCGCGCTGATGCCCGCAACCTGTGCGACCACAGCACTCGGCGTGATGGCCGGCGCGAAGGTCTTCCGGGTACACGATGTCGCCGGTAACCGACAAGCGGCAGACGTGGCGTGGTCGATCCGCTGCGCTCGAGGCTGAACGGCGAACCGCAATCGCGTTGCGCCCCACGGGCTTCGGACGGCGGAATCCACCCCCGGAACGACTCAGCGGCCGCTTTCGCGGATGTGCCGAATGCGGGCGATCTCGACGTCGTCGATGGCGAACGCCTTGCCGAACCCCTTCACGTAGCGTCCGCGCTCAGGATGCAATCGCAGGAGATGGAAATCCGTCAAGGTGCGCAAGGTTGCGACCAAGCCTCCGAAGCGGGTCTCGAACAGATCCAGGATACCCGCGTACCCATCGCTCTCGGGGGCGATCTCCTCGACCCGGCATTGGAAGGTCAAGCGTCGACGCACGAACGGGTGTGCAGCCGTTGCCTCGTCCTCGATGAAGAGGACGCTGGCCCGGCGGGTTGCCATGAGATTGGCGGTGTGTGTCGCAAGCGCGCTCACGAAGACATAGAGGTCTCCGTCAACCTCGAGATAAGGCGAGTAGCTCGCCTCGGGCTCGCCGTCCGGGCCGCAGGTCGCCATCGAGAGCGTCGAAAATCCGGCGCGAAACCGCTGAAGCTCCTCGTAGATCGCGTCGAGATCGGGTGAGGAGGATGGCGCATCGATGCTCGGCTCGCTGGGCATGGTCGGGGTGTCACTCGCCGGTGGAGGTCGAAACGGCGTGGCCGAGTGCCGTCTGGGCAGTCGCGGGAACCGGCGAACGCCCGCCGCCGATCGGCACTCTCGCCCTGGAACCGCCGGCACATCAAGGGCAGAATCGCGCTGCGGAGGGCGCCGTCATCGCCGCACGACCGCATCGCTCGGAAAGATCCATCCGAACCGAGACTCGCGTCAAGCACCTTAACCGCCGGCCGAGCTCGGATTTTTTCGTCCAGGAGACTGCCCGATGTCGCTGATCCGTCGCACGACGCTCCCGCTCCCCGCATCATGCCTGGCCCTCATGATCGGTTCGCAGACCCCCTTTGCAGAGACGCCCGAGGGCCTGGGTGACGCATCGAACCTGCGCATCACCGGTGCCCTGAGCTACAGGGCACGGATCGCCCTGCCGCCGGACGCACTCGCGATCGTCGAGCTCCGCGATCCGAGCGTGCCGGGCGGGCGCTTGGTCGCCGAGCAGCGGATCACACTGGACGGGCGCCAGGTTCCGATCCCCTTCGAGCTGGTCGTCGAACGCGCGGAGCAGAGCCCGCACCGGTCCTATTCGATCCGCGGCGCGGTCCTGTCAGGCGGTCTGGCGGTCTGGATCACGGACGAGGTGCCGCTCGATCCGTCGGTCGAATCGCTCGATCTCGGCACCGTCATGATGGACCCCTACGAGCCGATCCCCTTCGCGAGCGAGCTCGTGTGCGGGGACCAGCCGATCCGCGTCGGGTTTCTCGAGGATCGCATGCGCCTTCAGGTCGGCGATCGCACCTTCGATCTGAGACAAGCGGTCTCGGGCTCGGGCGCCCGCTATGTCGCACTCGCGGATCCGGCCACCTCCTTTTGGAACAAGGGAGATCGCGGGATGCTCGAGATCGCGGGCACGGCCTATCCGGAATGCATCCCGGCGGAGGCGGCGAAGACCCCATTCCGGGCCACCGGCAACGAGCCTTTTTGGAGCCTGGAGCTTACCGACAAGCGTGTCGAGCTGAACACGGATCTCGGGGAGACCCGGATCAATGTCGCACTGACCGAGCAAGAGCTGCTCGAGGACGGCCGTCGCTATCGAAATCTGATCGAAGACGGCAACCTCGTCGTCAGCATCTTCGATCGGCCCTGCGTCGACACCATGAGCGGCATGCCGCACCCCGCGACGGTCGAGATCCAGCTCGACGATCGGAGGCTCGAAGGTTGCGGCGGGGATCCGGCCACGTTGCTTCAAGGGCCCGAATGGGTGGTCGAGGACATCGGCGGTGGCGGCATTATCGATCGGTCCCGCGTGACACTGAACTTCGGTGCCGACGGCCGTCTTTGGGGCCGGGCCTCCTGCAACACCTATCAGGGCGAATACACCCTGACCGGCGAGAGTCTGACACTCACGCTCTCGGCGACGACCATGATGGCCTGCGCGCCCGCATTGATGCATCAGGAGCGCAAGGTACTGGATCTGCTCGTTCGGATTCGAGCCTTCGAGCTGGACCCCACGGGTGCCCTGATCTTCAAGACGGACGACGGGCAGACCCTGCTGGCGCGTCCCGATTAGCGACGACTCGGAAATCCCCATGCGTCCTTTTCGCTGCGAGCAGGGGTGCGGCCTGCGATTGACCGACTCGGCTTGCTGCAGAGCAACAATGATGCGGATAATGTGGAATTGGTGACGCCCTGACAGAGAGTGAGTCGACGATGACGAGCGCGGAACGGCAATTACTGAGCGGAGACGACGCGGTGGCCTTGGCCGCGCTGCATGCGGGGGTACGGCTCGGGACCGGCTATCCCGGCACCCCATCGACCGAGATCCTGGAAACCTTCGACCGCCTCGGCGGACATGCGCAGTGGTCGCCGAACGAAAAGGTTGCGCTGGAAGTCGCACTCGGGGTCGCCTTCGCCGGGGCGCGGACCCTGGTCACCATGAAGCACGTCGGGCTCAACGTCGCGGCCGATCCGCTCTTCACCGCCACCTACACCGATGTCGAGGGCGGACTGGTGATCGTCTCTGCCGACGACCCGGGGATGGCCTCCAGTCAGAACGAGCAGGACAACCGGCACTACTCCCGCGCCGCAGCCATTCCGACCCTCGAGCCCGTCGATTCCCAGCAGGCTTACGATTTCACGATGCTGGCGTTCGAGATCTCGGAGCGCTGGAAGATCCCGGTCATGCTGCGGATCACCACACGGGTCTGCCATTCCAAAACCATCGTGATCCCGCGCGGGCCGGTCTCGGGTGTGGCCGAGCCCGCCTTCGAGCACAAGATCCCCGCGCGCGTCATGATCCCGGCCTATGCCAAGCCGGCTCATCATCGCCTGCGCACCAAGCTCGCCGAGATCACCGCCTGGAACGAGGCCGAGGGCCCGATCCAGGAGACAACCGGGGACGCCAACCTCGGGGTCGTGACGACCGGCATCAGCGCCGTGCATGCCCGCGAGGCCGCACCAGAGGCGAGCCATCTGACCATCGGCATGACCTATCCGCTGCCGATGGAGCGCATCCGCGCCTTCGCCGCCGGGGTGGAGCGTCTCCTCGTCGTCGAAGAGGGCGATCCCGTCCTTGTCGATGACCTACGCACCGCCGGCATCGATGCCGAGGGCAAGCCGGAGATGTATCGCTTCGGCGAGCTGGATGTGGCGCGCGTGCGCCGTATCCTCGCCGGTGACACCAGCGCGGAGCCCGTCCCGCCCAAGGGCAAGCCGCCCGAGCTCTGTCAGGGTTGCGCGCACCGCGAGGTCTTCCAAGCGCTCCGGGACCTCGACTGCATCGTCGCGGGCGATATCGGCTGCTACACGCTCGGCGTGCTGCCGCCCTTCTCGGCGATGGACACCTGCGTCTGCATGGGCGCGAGCATCGGCGTCGGGCTGGGCCTGCGTCATGCGCTGCCCGAGGATCAGGCGCGCCGCGTGGTCAGCGTGATCGGGGATTCGACCTTCGTGCATTCCGGCCTCACCGGGATCGCCGAGATGGTCTACAACCCGCCGGCGACGGGTCATCTGGTGATGATCCTCGACAACGGCACGACCGCGATGACCGGGCTGCAGGAGCATCCCGGGACCGGGCGCCTGCTCGATCACTCCACGACCAACAAGCTGAGCTTCGAGGGCATCGCGCGCGCCATGGGCGTGCAGAACGTGCAGGTCGTCGAGACCACGGACAAGAGCCTCTCGCTGAAGGACGTGATCGCCGAGCTGCTCGCCAAACCTGAGACCTCGCTCCTGATCACGCGCCAGCCCTGCGTCCTGGCCGCACCCAAGATCCGCTTCTACGACAAGGCCGCGGCCGAATCGGCGCGCGGGCACACTTGCTCCGCGGCGGTCGCGGACTGAACTCGGATCGGAGAGACACTGATGGAGAAGGTGAAGAACATCGTCATCGCCGGACTCGGCGGCCAGGGGGTCCTGACGGCCTCCGACATGCTGGCCGAGGCCGCGTTTCGCGCCGGCTTCGACGTGAAGAAGAGCGAGCTGCACGGCATGAGCCAGCGCGGCGGCTCGGTGAGCAGCGACGTGCGCTACGGCGAGCAGGTCCTGAGCCCGATGGTCCCGGCCGGCGAGGCGGACGTCCTCCTGGTCCTGGAAGAGACCCAGATCGAGATCAATCGCCCCATGCTGCGCGCCGGCGGGGTCCTGATCGGTCCAGGCCTGCTTCCTGATGGCGCGCTCAAGAACAAGAAGAGCCTCAATGTCGCCCTGCTCGGCGCCGTCTCCACGGTGCTGGACATCCCCCAAGAGCACTGGATGGCGGCCATCTACGCCAACCTGGCCGAGAAGCTCCACAAGGTCAACGACCAAGCCTTCGCTGTAGGTCGCGAGGCCGCGCTCGAGGGCCCGCTCGCTCAACACCCTTAAACCGCGTCCAGAGCGACATGCGTCGTTTTCATGTTGTATTCGGACTTGGGGATTTCACCGACCTCGGTGGAGACGCGGTTTAAGAATATTATATTTTTTAAAATCTTAAACCGCGCCAACTCCATCAATCGTCGGGTCTGCCGGGGCCGATCCCATCCAAAACCATCACAAACCGCGCCGAGCGCGGTTTAAGCGAGGACCAAGATGCTGACAGAGCTCTGGAACGACGCCGCGGGCGGTTTCCACCCAGCCAGCGCGCCCGATTTCCTGCCGGAGACGGCGCTGAAGCAGGTACAGCTGCGCCGGCTCCGCGCGGTCGTGTCGCTCGCCTACGAGAACGTCGCCCTCTTTCGCACCCGGATGGAGGAGCGCGGCCTGACTCCGGACTCGATTCAGCGGCTCGAAGACATCCAGCAGCTCCCCTTCACGGTCAAGGCCGATCTGCGCGACACCTACCCCTTCGGCCTCTTCGCCACGCCCATGAGCGACGTGGTCCGGCTGCATGCCTCCTCCGGCACCACCGGCAAACCCATTGTCGTCGCCTACACCCGCGAGGATGTCGGGGTCTGGTCGGAGGTCATGGCGCGCACCCTCGCCTGCTGCGGACTGCACCGCGGCGACATCCTGCAGAACGCCTTCGGTTACGGCCTCTTTACCGGCGGACTCGGCGCCCACTATGGCGCGGAGGCGCTCGGGGCGACCGTCGTTCCGATCTCGGGCGGCAACAGCGACCGACAGATCATGCTGATCCGCGACTTCGGCGTCTCCGCACTCTGCTGCACCCCGAGCTATTTCACCTACCTGATCGAGCGCGCCGCCGAGCTGGACGTGGATCTGCGCGCACTGCCCTTGCGCGCAGGCATCTTCGGAGCCGAGCCCTGGACCGACGGGATGCGCGATCACATCGAGGCCGCCGCCGGCATCAAGGCCTACGACATCTTCGGTCTGTCCGAGATCATCGGCCCCGGGGTGGCGAGCGAATGCTCGGCCCAACAGGGTCTGCACATCTTCGAGGATCATTTCTTTCCCGAGATCATCGACCCGGAGACGGGCGAGTCCCTGCCCGACGGCGAGGAAGGCGAGCTGGTGCTCACCACCCTGAGCAAAAGGGCGATGCCGATGATCCGCTACCGCACCCGCGACATCACCTCGCTGATCAGCGAGCCCTGCGCATGCGGGCGCACCATTCGGCGGATGCGGCGCATCGGTCGGCGCTCGGACGACATGTTCATCATTCGCGGCGTCAACGTCTTTCCCTCTCAGGTCGAGGCGGCCCTTCTGGCGGTCGAGGGCACGCTCCCGCACTACCAGATCATCCTCACCCGCGATCAGGGTCTGGACCAGATGACGGTCGAGGTCGAGGTCACGTCCGAGGTCTTCAGCGACAAGATCCGCGCGCTCGAGGATGTGCGCGCGCGGCTGGCCAAGGCGATCGAGCACATCCTCGGGATCCGCGTCGGGTTGCGCCTGGTGGAGCCGCGCAGCATCGCGCGCAGCGAGGGGAAGGCGAAGCGGGTCATCGACAGGCGCAACGAGGGGGAATAGCGGTCAGCTATCAGCCGCCAGCCGCCAGCCGCCAGCCGCCAGCCGCCAGCCGCCAGCCGCCAGCCGCCAGCCGCCAGCCGCCAGCCGCCAGCCGCCAGCCGCCAGCCGCCAGCGATTGTGAGGATCCGAACCCACTTGGCTCAACCCCTGCAGCGGCAGAAAACCCAGCTCAGCGCGGACAGCGGATAGCTGGAGGTAGGAAGCTGGCGGCTGGAGGCTGCAAGAGACCAACCGAGCACCACGAGGACTCGAAACCATGAAACTGCAACAACTCTCGCTCTTTCTCGAGAACCGCCCGGGACGTCTCGGTGCGCCTTTGGAGGCGATCGCGAAGGAGGGGATCAATATCCTGACGCTGTCGCTCGCGGATACCGCCCAGTTCGGCATCCTGCGTCTGATCGTGCGTGAATGGGACAAGGCTAAGCAGGTCTTGGAAGACGCGGGCTGGGTGGTCAACCTCACCGAGGTGGTGGCGGTCGACGTGCTCGATCGTCCGGGCGGCCTGGCCGAGGCGCTGGCCGTGCTGGAGGGCGCCGGACTGAACATTGAGTACATGTATGCCTTCTCGCTGCGGCGCGGCGACAAGGCGATCCTCATCTTCCGCTTTGAGGATCCGGATCGGGCGATCGCCGTCCTGCTCGAGAAGGGACTGCATGTGGTGGATGGGGATGAGCTGTTGAGCGTGGTCTCCGGCTGAACCGCGTCCCTTTGGATATGCTGTCTCGTCGGTTGGGGTCGCGCTTGCGTGAGTCTGCCGCCACAGTGGTGGACGCGGTTCAGGATGTTCGGTCGATTGCGAGATGATGTTGGGTGAACAAGCGCAGCGCAGCCCATCGGACACCCGCGTTCATGAGACCGGCCACCAACGTTTAGCGACTCGTGACACCCGCTCCGCGGTGTCACGCATCCCCTCTGGCGCTCTGCGCCAAGTGCCGCGATGGCCTCAGATATAAGACACGGCCCGCCGGACGGTGGCACGGAGATGAGCGGACGTCGCGCGCACCCGGGCTCGAGCTTCGGACTTGCATATCGAGCATCGGCTCGGCAGGCTCCGCGCCGGGGCACACTTATCAACGGATCGAGGATTATGGCCGCGAAGACTGATGAGGCCCATCGGCAGACCGAGCACCGCATCTGGGATCCGGATGCCGAGACCCTGCCGCGCGATGGTCTCGAGGCGTTGCAGCTGGAGCGTCTGCGCGAGCTGGTGACGCGAGTCGCGCGGGTGCCCTTTTACCGCGATCAGTTTGCCCATCGCGAGATCGGCCCGCACAGCATCCGCTCGCTCGCCGCCGTGCGTCGCCTCCCGCTGACCACCAAGGACGACCTGCGACGTCAGCATCCGTTCGGTTTTCTGGCCGTTCCGCGCAAGGCGCTGGCGCGCATCCACGGCTCCTCGGGTACGACCGGGCGGCCCACCTTCGTCGCCTATACGGCGCGCGATCTGGAGATCTGGTCGAACCTCTGCGCACGCTTCCTGGTCGCCGGCGGGCTCAGGCCCGAGCACACCGCGCAAGTCGCCTTCGGCTACGGACTCTTCACCGGTGGTTTCGGACTGCATTACGGCATCGAGCGGGTCGGTGCGGCGATCATCCCGGCGGCGGCCGGCAACACGCGGCGCCAGATCGAGATCATGCGCGACCTGGACCCGGAGGTGCTGATCTGCACCCCCAGCTATGCCCTGACCATCGCGGATTCGGCCCGCGAGCTGGGCATCGATCCGCGCTCACTGCCGATCCGCTTCGGCCATTTCGGCGGCGAGCCCTGGACCGAGGACATGCGCCGCGAGATCGAGGATCAGCTCGACATCGCCGCATTCAATAATTACGGACTCTCCGAGATCATCGGTCCGGGCGTCAGCGGGGAGTGTCCCGAGCGCACCGGGATGCACATCCAGGAGGATCATTTCCTGGTTGAATGTCTGGATCCCGAGACCCTGGAGCCGGTCCCGGAAGGCGAGCCCGGCGAGCTGGTGATCACGACCCTCACCCGCGAGGCCATGCCGCTGATCCGTTATCGCACCCGCGACATCGCCCGACTCTACCGCGAACCCTGCGCCTGCGGACGACGCACGACACGCATGAGCCGAGTCACCGGGCGCACCGACGACATGCTGATCATCCGCGGCGTGAACGTCTTCCCCTCCCAGATCGAAGAGGCGCTGCTCCGTGTGGAGGGCACCACGCCGCACTATCTCATCGAGGTCTCCCGACCCGGAACACTCGACGAGGTCCACGTCAAGGTCGAGATCCGTCCCGAGATCTTCTCCGATCGCATGGACCGCATGCAGACGCTCCGCGAGCGCATCAGCCGCGAGATCAATACGGTTGCCGGCATCCGCGCCCATGTCGACCTGGTCGAGCCCCGCACCATCGAACGCTTCGTGGGGAAGGCCAAGCGGGTGCTCGACCGGCGCAATCTCGGCGAATAGACCTATCCCGACGCGCGCTCCATCGATTACCCTGTTCGCGCGTTTGGGCGCCTGCGCCGTCGATTCGGCGCATCAAAACAATCCAGTCACCGCAGAGGAACAAGCATGATGAATCAGCAAGGCTCGAGCATCGGGCGTCAGCCGGTCATGACCCGTCGTCTCGGGCTCGCCCTCGCTTTGGCGGCACTGCTGCCGGTGTCCGCCGCGATCGCGGACGAAGAGGGTTATTACATCGAGACGATCAATCGCAGCTCGGGTGTGATGGGGGAAGCGGCAACCGAAGACTTGTCCAAGACCTACATTGCATACGACAAGATGAAGGTGGTCAACGAGGGGCCCGACGCCACCGACATGATCATCGATCCAACGGCCGGAACCATCGTTTTCATCAATCACGCCGAGAAGGAATATCTCCCGATCGACGTCAAGTCCGTGATGGAGAGCATGTCCGGGCCGGCCGCCGAGCAGATGCGCGCCATGATGGGCGAGATGACCGTGAAGGTCGAAGCAACCGGCGAGACCAAAAAGATCGGGGACTGGGACACCAAACAGTATCGAGTCACCAAGACCGGCATGATGGGCGTGGATCAGGAGATCTGGGCGACCGAGGACGTGGACCTCGACGTGACCCGCTACACCGACATGATGAGCCTCTCGGGTCCCGGCGGCATGCTGGCGAATTCACCGGCCGGCATCGCGCAGCGTGAAGAGATGAGCAAGGTCAAGGGTTATCCCATCCTGACCAAGACCAAGATGGAGATGATGGGCACCACCATGGAGACCGAGACGGAGGTCACCGTCATCCGCAAGGAGGCGATCCCGGCGGACATCTTCGAGATCCCGCAGGGCTACGGCGAACGCGACATGACGATGCAGATGCCACCGCCGGGAAGCGGACACCCGTAAACCTCCGAAGACCGGTCGAGCGCACATCGTCCGACCGGCGCGCCCCGGACCAAGCAACCCCGAGTGTTGCCTTCGGCCGGGGCCTCGCTCATCCCCCCGCGTGATCCCGGATTCGGACCTGAACCGCGTCCAGAGTGAAATGCGTCATTGTCATGTTGCGTCGGGCTCGAGGATTTTTCCGACCTTCTCAGTGACGCGGTTTAGAGTTTCATACTTTTAATATGTTAAACCGCGCAGCCCACAACGGTCATCAAGCCTGCCGGGCCCGATCCCATTCAAAAACATCGCCTACCGCACTGGGCGCGGTTTAACGTTCAGGTCGTGTCGCGCGTCAGTTGGTCAACGCGCGCTCGCGCTCCTCGAGCTGCTCAAAGAGCTCCAGTACCCAGATCACGCGACCGCCCACACCGGCGGGGGCTGCGGTCTCCTCTTCACTGGACCGATGGGCGGAGTAGACCACGGCGTCCACCAGGAAGCGCGTCTCGTCGAGCGGTGGAGCGGAGACGTAACGTGGAGACAACACGGCGGCTCCGAGGATCGGCGCCAAGAGCTGGACCTTGCGACTGCCGGGCACTACGGCACGGCGGGAGATGGAGTCCAGACCCTGGCGCTCGACCTGACGTCCAATCTCGGCATAAAGATAGCGGGCGGCGTTGATACCGGCTCGACAGCCCATGGGCAACCCGGCGATCCCTGCATCGGACCGCACATACAGCGTTTCGGCCGCGCGCAGCAGACGCTCGATCACGCTGGCGAGTGCATCGTTGAAGACGGGTTCCTTAAGCCAGGCCTCGGGGTCGATCCCGACCTCGCGCATCCACGACATCGGCAGGTAAAGGCGGCCGTTACGGGCATCCTCTCCGACATCGCGAGCGATATTGGTCAACTGCATGGCCACGCCAAGATCGCAGGCACGCGCCACCAGCTGCGTACTGCGCGCGCCCATGAGGGCCGCCATCATGGCACCCACGGTACCCGCGACCCGCGCCGAATAGTCGTAGACGCCCGAGAGGTCCTCGAAGCGCCGACCTTCGGCATCCCACTCGAACCCTTCGAGCAGGGCCTCGAGCAGCGCCTTCGGGATCCCGAAGCACCTGACCACGTCGGCCAAGGCGCGATCGGTGTATTCATCGACCGGCTCGCCGTCGTAGATACGATCGAGACGATGGTGCAGCTCGGCCAAGGCGCGGGTCTGGGCGCCGGGCTCCTCGCCCGCGCAATCGATCGCATCGTCGGCGATGCGACAGAAGGCGTAGAGCGCGATGGCAGGATCGCGGATGCGCTGAGGCAAGAGAAAAGAGGCCGCGTAGAACGAACGCGAGCCGGTCCGCAGCAGTTGGCGACACGCGGCGATATCCGCCGCGCTCGCGTGATCGGTCTTAAGCATAGGTTGAGGCATCGGGTACCACCGTATCGAGGACACGGGCCGACGATAGGACACCGGGCACACCTGCACCCGGATGCGTCCCCGCACCGACCAAGTAAAGGCCATTCACCTCTTCGCTCGCGTTGTGCGGTCTGAACCAGGCACTCTGCAAGAGGATGGGCTCAAGACTGAACCCGGCCCCGTTGTAGGACAGAAGCCTGTCCTGGAAATCCCGCGGCGTCGTGACGAGCGAGGCGACGATCTCGTCTTCCAACCCCGGTAGGACGGTTTCACTCAAATAGCGGGCGATCCGTGCCCGGAAGGGCTCGGCTTCCTTCTCCCAGTCGACATTCCCTTTTAGGTGCGGAACCGGGGCCAAGACGTAGAAGGTATCGCAACCCTCCGGCGCCAAGCCCGGATCCGTGGCCGTCGGGCGATGCAGATAAAGACTGAAGTCGTCCGCCAGACGCTTGTTTTTGAAAATATCGTCCAGCAGTCCTTTGTAGCGTGGCCCGAGCAGGATCGTATGATGGGCAACTTCGGGATATTGACGCTTGGTACCGAAATACCAAACGAAGAGTCCGTTTGAGTATTGGGCGCGATCGATCTTTTGATCCGTCCAATGGCTGCGATGCTCGGCCGGCAAGAGGTAGCGATAGGTCCAGGCCGCGTCTGCGTTGGAGACGACGACAGGCGCCGCGATCGCCTCGCCGGACTTGAGCCGAACACCAGTCGCCGTGCCGTCCTTCACCAGGATTTGCTCGACCTCTTCGCCGTAGCGAATCGTCCCGCCCTGGCCTTCGATGAGGCTAACCATCCCCTTCACGAGTGCGCCTGTTCCGCCGATGGCCGAGTGCACGCCCCATTTACGCTCCAGGAAGGAGATGAGCGTGTAGATGGAGGTCACAGAGAAGGGATTGCCGCCGATCAGCAACGGATGGAAGGACAGAACCTGCCGGATATAGGGGTCCTTGATGTACTTGGAGACCATCGCATAGACGCTGCGATGGCTGCCGAGCGTGATCATATCCGGCACGATCTTGAGCATGTCGGTCCAGGAGTTGAAGGGAACATGACCCAACTGCTCGAAACCGATCTTGAAGATCGCCTGGCTGTGTTCCATGAAGCGATCGTAGCCCTCGACGTCGCGCGGCGAGAACTTTGCGATCTGGGCCTTAACCGCGTCCGCGTCGCCGTTGTAATCGAAGACCTTGCCGTCGTCGAAACGGATCCGGTAGAAGGGATCCATCAAGCGGATGTCGATCTCCTCGGAGAAGTTGCGACCGCACAGCCCCCAGAGCTCGTCGAGCAGGAAGGGCGCGGTGATGATGGTCGGACCGGCATCGAAGGTGAAGCCGTCGATCTTGTGGACATAGGCACGACCGCCGGGCGCGTCCAGGCGCTCCAGCACTGTAACCTGATACCCCCTCGCCCCTAGGCGAATCGCGGCAGCCAGTCCGCCGAAGCCACTGCCGATGATGACCGCGTGCGGCTTGCTGCGACCTGAGTTGCGCTCGGAGACCTGTGATGCCGGGAGTGTCAAGTCTGCATGACCTTATGTAATGTCAATGTTGGTTGACATTATAGCAGGAACCGGCGTTTGTCAGCCCCTGCTAGATCAAGTCGGAGACAAACTCGTGCTATCCGAGAGACCCAACCGGTCCGCGAGGCCCTTGACGAGATCCGCAACCTCTTCGGGCCGCTCCTCGTGAGCGAGATGCCCGAGGCCCGGCAAGGAAATGACCTCAGCACTCGGGAGACGTTCGCGCACGCGGCGGGCCTCGGACGGCGACACCGTCAGGTCGCCTTCGCCGACAACTAGAAAGAGCGGTGGACGCAGACGGCCCAGCTCGGGAGCAAGCGCGGCCAGATCCCAGTTGGCCATCATGGCGAGACTGGCGCCGACATGCGATGGATTGCGGACGAGGCGATGATAGAGGTCGACGCCGGCCGGCTCCAGAGTCGAGCCGGTGCTCTCGACCAGCCGCTCGACCACCCGCCGATCGGCCGCGCGCCCGGCAAAGAGACGCACGACCAAGGCATTCGATGCCATCAGCTTGGCGGCGGGTGAAAAGATGTGCGCCGGGAGTCCACGCCAAGGCATGAGTGCACCGTTCAGGCTCACCAGACCACGCGGCTGGATGAATCCGTCGAGCGTCATCCGAATCAGGATCGCCGCTCCCGCCGAGTGCCCGAGAACGAGATCGGGCCTGCAGTCGAGCTCACGAAGCAGGGCGTGAACGGCCGCGGCCATGCCGGGCAAGGACATGCGTTTCGCCGGCAGCACGCCGGTGAATCCGTGGCCTGGTAAATCAGGCGCGATAACGGTAAAGCGATCGGCGAGCGCCGGGGCAAAGGCGCGCCAGGAGTGCGTCGCCGCCCCCGTACCGTGGAGCATCAGGAGGGTCGGCCCCGAGCCCATCTGCTGAAGGTGCCAGCGCAGGCCGCCTGCCTCGACGAAGCGGCTGACCTCACGATTGGGCCAGTCCCGACCCTCGATGTCCCACCGTGGCGTATCGGCCATCAGGCGCTGCCCAAAAGGCTGATCCGCTCACGGGGCGGTGGAGTGGTAAGCGACGCGGTGCTCCTGTCTCGCTGCCGAAGAGTCGAGTACAACTCGACGATCCTGGGCTGGGCGCCTTCGAGAGTCATCAGCGCGCCCCCGAGCTCATCCTGCTGCGCGCACGGCATGGGACAGCGAGGTCGCGTCGGCATGCGGCAAGGGCAGATAGCGCGCACCCATCTCGACGGCCAGATCGCGCCCCTGCTGCTGCGGACGCGGGGAGGTGTCGATCACCAACGAGGTGATCTCGACCGAGCGCACCAAGCGTGCCGCGGAGAGCGCATCCTCGTTGGCCCGCGCCCGCCCGCCGGTCCCGTCGCGCGCCACGTTGGCCCGCCCGTCGGTCATGATGATGAGGATCGGCGTACCGCCGCGGCGTTTGACCGAATCCGCCAACATCATGCCCAGGTCGATCCCGGACGCGAGCGGCGTACCTCCGCCGCCCGGCAGGCTGGCCAGCGAGCGCTTGGCCCGGACCAACGAGCGTGTCGGCGGAAGCAACACCTCGGCGAACTGACCGCGAAAGGCGACCAGCGCGACCCGGTCGCGACGCACATAGCAGTCCGCCAGGAGCAGCTCGACCGCGCCCTTGGCTTCCGCCAAACGATGCAGTGCCGAGGAGCCCGAGGCATCGACGACGAAGATGGTCGTGGTCTCGGAGCGATGCTTGAAGCGGGTGATGCGGAAGTCGTCCTGACGGATCTCGATGCGGTTGGATTGCCCGCCGAACCTTGCGACCTCTTCGCGACGCAGCCGCTGCCAAGGTGCCGCGGCACGCAAGGTCTCGACGACGTTGAGACGCAGACCGGCTCGCGGCTCGCCGCGCAGGACACCGGCCGGGCGCCCGCGCAGGGGCGCATTCTGTACGGCACCGGCCTTGCCGGTTGCACGGGCACGCGAGCGGCGCAGCTTGCCGAGCTGCAGCTGCGCGAGCAGGTCCGCCGGAATCGCCGCCTTGGCGGCTTCGAGCACCTGATCCTCGAGCTCCTTCGGCTCTTGTTGGTCCTCGCCCTTGTCCTGCTCCTGATCCGGCTCTTCCGGCTCGGGCGGAGGCGGCTCGTCCGGTGGCTGTTCCGACGGCGGCAGCATGGTCGCGCGCGGCGCGAGCACCAATCGACCGGCGACGGCCAGGTCCTCCTCGGTGACCTCGGTACGGCCCTCGAGCGCGGCGGCGGCGCAGGCGGCTCGGGCGGCAAAGATGGATGCACGTAGCGAGGGGATGCCCAAGGCCAAGGCGGTGCTGCAGAGTGCCTCGATCTGGTCCTCGCTGACCTGAATTCCGGGGAGCAGAGCGCGAGCGGCAAGGATCTCGTCCGCGTCGTAGTCACAGGCGACCGCCTCGTGGACACGAATATGGGTTAGATCCTGGTGGAAGGCCAGACGGTCAAGCAGCGCGTTGAGCAGACCCTCGTCGTCGCCGACACCCTCGTCCAGGGCGACCACGGCGAATCGCGCCGGCGAGCGCATCGCCAGACCATCGCGCTCGAGCACCACCTCGCCCGAATCGAATGCCATGGTGAGGCGTGCCGCGGTGCCGGCGGCAATCCGCTCTGCCATCGCCAGCTCGACGATCCCGCCGTCGGCCTCGACCAGCAGACCGCGTTCGGCCACCGGTCGGCCGGCGCTCAGGGTCGCGGCCAGATCCAGACCGCCGAGCAGACGCCCGTCGGAGACATGCAGCGGGATGCGCCGCATCGGGGTGCCGGGCGGTTGCAGGTCGCGCATGATCGTCAGCCACTGATCGCGCACCGGGCCGGCGAGCGAGCGCAGCGCGACACCGCCGGTTCCCACCGGGTCCACGGACATGAGGGCCGCCGCGAGCACAGCATCCTCCCAGCGCGAAACCCCGGACTCGCCGCGCGGACGCTCGGGCTCCGACTGAGGCATCCCCGCAGGATTGCTCATTCCCCGAACAACTCCCCGACCGCACGCTCGACCCGGCTGGTCGAGCCGGACTCGTCGAGCGGATCACGGCGCAGGCGGTGCCGCAGCGCAGAGGCCGCGACCTGAACCAAATGCGCATCCTTCACCTCGGCATCACCTTTGAGTGCCGCAAAGGCGCGGGCGGCGCGGATCAGGGTCAGCTCGCCGCGCAGACCGTCGGTGCCGAGCTTGATGCAGAGCCGCCCCGCTTGTTCCAGGGTCGCATCCGGGACATCAACGGTCGGGAGAAAATCACGCGCCTTCTGGATCTGGCTGCGGACCTTGCCGTCCTGGCGCTTCCACCTCTGCACGAAGGCCGGCGGGTCGCGCTCGAACTCGTCGCGCAGCCGCACGACCTTCATGCGGGTCGGCAGATCCTGCGGGGTCCTGACCTCGACCGAGAGACCGAAGCGGTCCTGGAGCTGCGGGCGCAGCTCGCCCTCCTCCGGGTTACCCGAGCCGACCAGCACGAAGCGGGCGGGATGACGGATACTTAGACCTTCGCGCTCGACCAGATTCTCGCCGGAGGCGGCCACGTCGAGGAGCGAGTCGACGAGATGGTCCTCGAGCAGGTTGACCTCGTCGATGTAGAGGAAGCCGCGATGGGCGCGCGCCAGGAGTCCGGGCTCGAAGGCCTTCTCGCCCTTGGTCAAGGCACGCTCGAGATCCAGCGCACCGATCACGCGGTCTTCGGTCGCACCGAGCGGCAGATCGACCACCGGAACCGGCACCATCCGGCTCTTCAGCGGACCTTTGGCGCGCTTGGTTCGGCACTCGGCGCAAAGCGCGTCCTCGCCCGCCTCCGGGTCGCAGTTATAGACGCAGTCGACCGCACGCATCTTCGGCAGAAGCGCCGCGAGACCACGAATCGCCGTGGACTTACCCGTCCCGCGGTCACCGAAGACGAGGACGCCGCCGATCGAAGGATCGATGGCCGCAATCAACAGGGAGCGCTTCATCTCCTCCTGGGCGACGACAGCGGAAAACGGAAAGGGGATGGGCATACGCGGCGAACCTGGTTGCAGTGAGATTGAAGTGCAGTGTGTTGTGGACCGAAGGGATACGGGGCGCGACCCTAGCGCCCCGACTTCAGTCAGGTCAAGCGGACTCGGTCAAGGCGAAGTCGATTTGGCCCGAATCGAGCGAGTTTGACGCGCTTTTCGCGTCGCCGCGAGCGCGCCCGCATCGGAACGGTCGTCACAAGCCTCTGGCATCCAGCCACGCGCTCACGACCGTTTCAAATGCATCCGGGCATTCTTCCTGGGGGACATGACCGCAACCCTCGATGACCGCGAAGGTCGCGTCCGGCAGCGCCTCCGCAACCCGCCGACTGTCCTCGATCGGCACCAGCCGATCGTTCTCACCGCTGATCAACAGAACGGGAATGGTTACCTCTTCCAGATGAGCGCTTACCGTGACCGGCGCAGAAAGCGACAAGGCCAGCAGCTCGCCCCAGGCGAGATCCCAACCCGCAACGCGGGTGTGAACCCCGAACCGCGCGCGCCGCTCCTCCGTGATCCCGGACGCATCCGCATAGGACAGATCCAGCAGTGAGCCATTCTCGCCCAACTTGCGCGCGATCAATAGACTCAGGCGACGCATTTGCGGCAGACTGGCGAGCCACTCGGGCAAGGTCGGACGCGTGGCGTAGACCCAAGGCGCGACGAGGATTAAGGCCGACACCCGCTCGGGGTGCGCCAACGCCGCCTCCAGAGCGAGCGTCCCGCCCGAGGAATTGCCGACCAGGACCGCGCGCTCGAGCCCGAGCGCATCCATCACCGAAAAGAGCTGCGTGATTGCGGCCTCCTTCGAGTAGGGATTCGGCCCCTCCCAATCCGTGCGCGTCGGCTTGGCACTGAGGCCGTAGGGAAGCTGATCGTAGGCGACAGCCCGGCCCCGAGCGGCGAAGACGTCGAGCACCGGCTGCCAGGTCCAGGCGTTGAAGGTAAAGCCGTGCAGCAGGAGGAAGGCCGTCGGGTCGGACGACGCCGAGGACGGCGGCTCGAGGTAATGGATCGCAAGACCCGCGGTCCCCGCGAACGGAATCACCACGAAACGACTTTCGGGCTCCGCCGCCTCGGCGCCGGAGGCGACCCCGTCGCTCGGCTTCCCTGAGATCAGGAAAGGGCCTGCAACAACCGCCAAGACGACAAGTACAACAAGACCAGCCAGCACCCTGAGGAGAATTCGAAGCATGTCCGTTCCTTCTATGACGAGTCCGACAACGCGCGGGGCGCTCGTCGCCGCGCATGCGCCCCGGCGCGACCGCTCGGGGGCAAGCGAATGACGAGCACCGAAATTGCGCCGATGGAAGAGGGTCCTTCGAAGGGACTCGACCAGATCTCGTTGCTCAGCAGCGACGAGCGGCTCAAGGGGCGTCCGCGTCTGTGTAGCGACTGCGGCTTCTGCGACAGCAGCCTCAAGCTCCTAATGTCGCAGACCTGCACCTTCGTGCGCAACCAGACCCGCGGAATCGAGCAGCGTCTGCACGGGCGCAGCCGTCAGGCCGGCGAAGAAGGCCGCTTCGGGATCTATCGTGCCATGTATGCCGCGCGGATGGCACGCCCCAACCCCCATGCCCAATGGACCGGGATGGTCACGGCACTGGGCGCGCGCCTGCTCGAGCAAGACAAGGTCGATGCCGTCATCACCACCGCCGCCGCGCCCGGGACGCGCTTCAAGGCACAGCCCATCCTGGCGCGCACCCCGCAGGAGGTCCTGGCGACCGCCGGGAACAAGCCTTGCCTCTCGCCGGCACTCGGCCTCATCGACGCGGTGCGCGATCAGGGGATCAAGCGGCTCGCCGTCGTGGGCACCGGTTGCCAAGTCCATCAGCTGCGCGCCGCCGAGGCCGAGCTGGGCCTGGAGCGCCTCTACGTCATCGGCATCCCATGCAGCGACAACGTCAGCTATCCGGATCTTGAATATTTCCTGACCCAGGTCTCCAAATCACCCGAGACCGTCGTGCATCACGAGTTCATGCAGGACTTCAGCCTCTGGATGCGCCACGAAGACGGGCACGTCGAGCGACTGAACTACATCGATTTTCCGATGGACAAGCTGCACGGCATCTTCCCCTCGTCCTGCCTCTCCTGCTTCGACTACGCCAACACGCTCAGCGACATCACCATCGGCTACATGGGCGCCCCGTTCGGCTGGCAGTGGGTCATGGTGCGCACGCCCACCGGCGAGGAGCTCTTCGAGATGCTCCGCCCGGAGCTGGAGATCGGCGAGCTGACCGAGTCCGGCGATCGCAACCGCGGGATGCCCCGTTACATGGAGCGCCTGAGTCACCCGCCTGGACAGAAACGCCCGCCGATGCCGATCCGCAAACTGGTCGCCATGCTCCAGCGCACCCGCGGACCCAAGGGACTGGAATTCGCCCGCGCCGTCATCGAGATGAAGCTGCTGCGCAACCTCAACTATGTGCGCAGCAAGTTCCCCAAGTTCGAGTCGCGCGTCGTGCCCTACCACGTCTACGAGACGCTCGCGCCCTATGCCGAGCTGTACGAGCAGACCTTCGGGCGACCGCTCGCGCCGACGGCGGCGGAGTCTTCGTCGGAGGGATAAGCGGGGCGTAAGGCCCGCGAGGGTGTCGATGCAGGAGGCTGCGGCACCCTCCGCCCAAAAAACCGAGGAAATCACTACGGCACCCTTCCGAATCCACCCCGCGGAACGATTTCGCCATGCGCGTTTCAGACAACCGAACCGAGCGCAGTCCTCGGAAATCCGAGGTCCTGCGGCGCATGGAGACCCTCGCCCGGCAAGGCCCGGTCTCCTACCCGACAGACCGCAGCTTCCGCCACCACTACGCAGCCCAATTCACCCGATTCAAGTCTGCGGGGACTCCGATCGGTGGAAATGATTTCTCGATCGTATGCCACGCCGTGTCCGAGAGGCTCGGCAAACACCGACCCAAGACCCCGTGTCAGAGACGGCCCCGGATGAGATCCAGACCGAAATCCAAGTCTATCGACAGGATCGTCCACTGCACGCCATGAAGAGCAATGCGAAGGCGCGTAATCCCGGCTAGGCGTGGGTTTGACTCCCTGGTTTCCACTTCCGACCAACGTTTTTTCGTCCACAGGCGTGACCCAACTCGTCGGCAAACCGCCATCAGACGTTTTCAGGGCAGCTCTACCCGTTGCGATGACGTGCACGTGGCGCCCGGTCTGCCGTGCGGGGTTAAAACTTGATTCAGATCCGCATCGCTCATCGCATCGGCGTCCCGGGCGCTGAGCCACCTCCAGACCAAGCCGTCATAGCTCCAAAGACCGGCCGCGTCGAAATCGACTGCCAGGCTACCCTGCCAACCGTTCAGCGCATCGCGGGCATCGAAGGTGGTGAGCCGGGTCCAGCGGGCGCCATCATGGCTCCAGAGGCCATCTGCATCGAAGTCCACGGCCAGGCCACCGGACCATGCGCTCATGCCGCCTGACCCGACATCCCACGCTTTGAGCCTGCTCCACTTCGTTCCGTCATAGCTCCACAGGCCCTCTGCGTCGAAGTCAACGGCGAGGCCACCGGACCATGCGCTCATGCCTCCGTCGCCGGCGTCCCAGGTGGTGAGGCGCGACCAATCCGATCCAACATAAATCCACAGACCATCGGCGCCGAAATCGACCGCCAATCCATCGGACCACCAAGCCATTTCCTCGGCGTCCCAAGTGGTGAGTCGAGTCCAGCGGGCGCCGTTGTAACTCCAAAGTCCGTCACTGTCGAAGTCCACGGCGAGCCCCCCGGACCAGCCTTCGATGACGTCTCCGGGATCCCGGCTCGTGAGCATGCCCTCACAGCCCCACAGGCCGGCGTCATCGAAATCGGCGGCCAGACCATTGGTCCAGCCGGTAACGCCGGCGGCTCCGGGATCCCAGTTTGTCAGTTGTCTCCAGGTCTCGTCGTAATGCCACAGACCGTCGGCACCGAAATCCACCGTCAAGGCGACGTACTCGTCAGCGCCGATGTCGACAGTCCTGCCGGCGATGCGCGGATCGCCGTCTATATCGGCCATGGGCAGGGCCGGTGCGCTCCGATCGCCGGCATTGATCATCGGCGAACGGGCCGACAGATGCTGGTCCTCGTCCCCGAACACTGGATCCACGGCATCCAGGTTGCTGGGATCGAGGCGAATCGGATCAGTCACGTAGAAACCGGCCGGAATGGCTTGGTCGAACGCGTTGTGCATGAGCACCGGCTGGGACGGCAGCAAATCCCCGTCGGGGTCGTTGTCGATCCAGAGATCGTCACCATTTCCCGTGGCCGCGTTGTTCCAAAAGAGGTTGTTGGAGAGAACGGTGTTGTTGGACTGGACGTAAAGGCCGAGCCCCCCGCCGTCACCTGCGAGGTTCCCGGTGAAGCTGTTGTTGGTCAGGATGTTCTCGTCGGTGTAGGCGGAAAAATAGGCCCCGCCGCCGAAGCCCGCAGTCTCGTTGTCGACAAAACGGTTGTTGGTCAGTGTGGTGAAAAAGGCGGATTCGACGTAAATCGCGCCGCCACCCATGGTGGCGACATTGCCGACGAAGCGATTGTTGGTGATCGTGGACCTGCCGGCCCAGGTCGTCACATAGGCGCCGCCGCCGTACTCCGCTGCCGCGTTGTTAAAAAAACGGTTGCCGATCAGGGTGGCTGTGCCTCCGCCGCCGGCATCCACGTACGCCCCGCCACCCTGGTTGCCGACGAGCCGGTTCCTGTTCAGTACGGCGGAGCCTCGATAACAATCCACGGAGATGGCGTGTCCCGAGGATTCGGTGGTTCCGTTACCCATGAAGCTGTTGTCGGAAAAGGTGGCGCCGCAGCCAAACCCGGAGACGGAAGCTCCGCCGCCGTTGTCCGAAAAACGATTGCCGGTCAGGATGGCGTATCCGTAAGACGCATAGATACCGATCCCAGTACCTTGGTTGCGGCTAAAGCTGTTGTTGGCGATGTTTACCCCTACGATGCCACCCGAAACGGAGACTCCTCCTCCGGCATTGTCCTCGAAACTGCTATTCGAAACGATCACTCCATCGGCATCGATATAGGCGCCTGTTCCACTATTGTCCGCGAAACGGTTTTGATTGAGGAGCACTTCGACAAGTGGCTCACTGCTCGTGAAGACGTTCAGGCCTGCGCCTAAATACTCGGAGGTGGGATTGCCGCCGCTCACGGTGACACCTTCGAGGGTGAACCCCGCACCGGGGCCGCCGGTGAAGGTGAATACCTCACCGTTTCCGGCTCCGATCAACTTGGTGTTGGTGGGGTCCACAGTACGGCTCCTGCACCCTGGATCATAGCCGCCGAGCAACTCAAGCGCCTGACCTTCCGCGCTTTCGTAGCGAAAGTTGCCCGCGTAAGTGCTTCTGACCAGCGCAATCCGGTCCCGTTCACCGTTAGTCGTTGCCGCAACTAGGGCATTTTGCAGGTCACGGCTGTTGCCAACACAGAAATCCGCCCCCGAGACCCCCAACGAGAAACTCAGGAGGCCCACTGCGGCTGTCAGCGAACAGGATGTGCTCCGGCGGATGGAATAATTCACGGGTAGGAAATCCAAGCAGACCTGCACGCCTAAATCCATTTCATTAAAGTCAAGGTAGTGGAGGAAAGAAGAGCGGTCAAGACGTTACGAACGGGCTTATGGCCCTGGCGAGGGCGAGCGCTGAAGCGAACATGAGCGCCGGGGCCTGTTGGCGTACAAGGTCAGAACGATCAACGCGCCCTCGGCTGTGCGGGTGTTATCGATCCTCCCGACACGACCGAGCCGATCGGTTCAGGTCGTTCGGATTCCCGCTTGATCGAACCAACTGCCCGACAAGCGGCGCAAGGCTGTCCGGCGGCTCCCCGCCGCCGAAGAGCGCCGGCCAGGCGTCCTCGCGCGGGATGGCATCGGGAAAAAGATCGAGACCCAGGTCGGCGATCGCGGCCGCGAAGGGTGCGAGCGCCTCGCCGCCGACTTGGTTGAAGACGACGCTGGCCGCGAGTCGCGCCCCTTGCCGATGAAGATCCGCGACGAGGTCGGCAACGGACTCCAGCGCCCACACATCGGGCCAAGCCGGGCGGGTGGGGACGAGGAGCCGATCGACACCCGCCAGGATCTCCATCACCTCGGTGCTGACGGTCGGCGGGCAATCGACCAGGACGGCATCGAAGCAGTTGGCGCGCTCGGCCCAGTCGCGCCAGAGCGCTAACCCGCTGTCCGCCCGCGCGGCGATTCCGAAGCGGTCGGCGAAGCGCTCGCCCCAGGCCGCTGCCGTACCTTGGGGATCGGTATCCAGGAGCAACACCCGCGCACCACGGGCGGGCAAGCGCCCTTCGGCGTAAGTGTCGGGCGCGGATCCGCCGGCCAGACGGACTGCGCAGCCGATGGCGAGGCTGGTCTTGCCCGTTCCGCCCTTACGATGCCAAAAGGCGATGCGTCGCGGGACCACGAGGGCCTTGCTCATGGCGCTCCCGCTCGGTCGATGCGGTCCGGATCGCACGATCGGATCATGGTCGGCTCCGGGTCAGTTCAGTCGACCCGCCGCAACAGGTCGACCCGATGCGGCTTCCACAAGCGCACGCCGTGGGGTGTCTGATGGCGCTCGAAAGCCGCGCGGATTTCCGCCAAGCGTTCCGCGTCGAGGTTTCGCTCGCTGTGGGTCACGTCGATGAACCGTGCGGCGAAGCTTTCCCAGTCGGGGTAGGTGCCTTCGGATTCGAAGAAGACCTCTGCCACCAGCTCGAACAGTCCTGCAGCGACGGCGTTCCGGAGGGCCTCGAAGGCGGCCTCGCGGACCAAACGCTCGTCGTCGATCAGGCGCATGATGGCGTTGAAATCGCCCCAGTAGACGGGCTCGGAGACATAAAGCAGACCGCTCGGGAGCAGCACGCGATGGATCTCGCGCAGCGCTTGATCCATGGCCGCGATCGGGACATGGTGGAGCGACTTGAGCATGACGACGATTTCGTAGCTGGCATCCGGATCCGCGATCGACTCGGCACCGCCGTAGCGAAAGGACACTTGCGGCAGATCCGGGATCGCGAGGTTGCGGGCGTGCTGGATACGATCGACCTCGGTCGCCGTGATCCGGGCCGCGCCGAACCGGGTCGCCAGCATTCGGGTCGTGTAGGCGGCGCCGCACCCCAGTTCCAGAACACGACGGTCGCGCAGATCCATTAATTCGCCGATGAGATCGGTCTCCTCGCAACGACGGTAGGCGCTCGGATCGTTGATCTGCATGATGTCCCGTAACTCCTTTTGGAAAAACGATGTTCGTTTGCCGCCACTGGATCGGAGGCCGATGGTCATGACCGGCTTTACCCTGCATCCCCGACTCCTTGCCGATTGTCATCGGTTGGGCCGCTTGTCGGCGAGCCACCTGCTCCTGCATCGCAACGCGGCCGTGCCCTGGCTGATCCTGGTGCCGGAGACCGACTTGGGCAATCTGTTGGACCTAACGATCGCGCAGCGCGATGCGGTCCTCGCGGACTGCACGCACGTCTCGGACTATCTGACAGCGGTGCTGGGATACCACAAGGTCAACGTGGCCTGGATCGGCAATCTCGTGCCGCAACTGCATGTCCATGTCATCGGCCGAAGCCCGACCGACCCCTGCTGGCCCAAGCCCGTTTGGGGGCACCTCACCGAGGCGCACGAGTACACCCCGGACGAGATCGACGCGATCCGAGCAGGGCTTGTCAACGACTGAGCGACCACGCGGGTCGGCGCAACGGATCAAGATGAACCGCTCGCACCCGAAACCCGCGGCCGTGTTGATCACACATGGCGGTACGGTGGACGAGCGAAAGCGAAGTCCACCGAGACCTGCGCGGGCGCCGGTGGACTGCGCTGCGCTTGCCCAAACCTAAGGTTCCGTTCCGCGTCGTGGCCGCGCTGTCTGGGCGAGCCCAAACCGCCTATCGCGCGCCGATCAGCTCGATCGGGTAGCCGTCCGGGTCCTCGACAAAGGCGATGATGGTGCTGCCGGCGTTCATGGGCCCGGCATCGCGGATGATCTTGCCGCCCTTCGCCTTGATCCGATCCGTCGCCGCGTAGACGTCGTCGACCTCGATCGCGATATGGCCGTAGCCGCTGCCCAGGTCATAGTGCTCGACGCCCCAGTTGTAGGTCAGCTCGATCACGGTCTGCTCCGATTCGTCGCCGTAGCCGAGAAAGGCAAGCGTAAACTCGCCACCGGGATAGTCCTTTTGACGCAGGAGCTTCATCCCGAGGATCTCGGTGTAGAAATCGATGGAGCGCTGCAGATTGCCGGTACGCAGCATGGTGTGAAGGATTCTCATCCGGATGACCTCTTGGGTTGTCGTGGAGCCGATGCCGATATTCTCGCATCGACCCGTGCCTACAGAAAAACGTAGAAAAAAACCTTGAAGAACGATTCGGTATTGGGCATGATACGGCTCGTGCAGTGCTTCCTTGTAGTATTTCGGTAGTTCCTCCTCTCCGCGTGACGTGGCAGATCCTTCCGTAATCTCCCGACAGTCGCCTGCATGTGTACACACGTTTCGTTCAATACAGAGAAATACCGTAAATGGCTACAGGCACAGTTAAGTGGTTCAGTGACGAGAAGGGCTTCGGCTTCATCGCTCCTTCCGACGGCTCCAAGGACGTCTTCGTCCATCACAGCGCCGTCCAAGGCAGTGGCTTCAAGTCGCTGGCCGAGGGACAAAGCGTCTCTTACGACGTCGAGCAAGGCCAGAAGGGCCCGAGCGCGACCAACGTCGTACCGAAGTAAGAACAGCCTTCAGGTGCCAGTCACCTGAGCTGAAAAAGCCCCGCCACCTGCGGGGCTTTTTGCGTTATCGGTCCGTCGACTGTCGGCGGCCCACCCCTGCCCTTTTTCGTCTCTTGCGGAACCCTGTTTTGATCTCCACAGCCAACATCACCATGCAGTTCGGCGGCAAGCCGTTGTTCGAAAACGTCTCCGTGAAATTCGGCGGAGGCAATCGCTACGGCCTCATCGGCGCCAACGGCTGTGGAAAGTCTACCCTGATGAAGATCCTCGGAGGGGAGTTGGAGCCGAGTGCGGGCAACGTCTCCGTCGAGCCCGGAAAACGCCTCGGCAAGCTGCGCCAGGACCAGTTCGCCTTCGAGAAACACGGGGTGCTGGACACGGTCATCATGGGCCACGAGGAGTTGTGGCAGGTCAAGAAGGAGCGCGATCGCATCTATGCGCTGCCGGAGATGAGCGAGGAAGACGGCATGGAGGTCGCGCACCTGGAGGTGCATTTCGCCGAGCTGGACGGCTACACCGCCGAGGCGCGTGCAGGCGAGCTGCTGCTCGGCCTGGATATCCCGCTCGAACAGCACGACGGACCCATGAGCGCCGTGGCGCCGGGCTGGAAGCTGCGTGTGCTGCTCGCCCAGGCATTGTTTGCCGATCCGGACATACTGCTGCTCGACGAGCCCACCAACAACCTGGACATCAACAGTATTCGCTGGCTCGAAGAGGTCCTAAACGCTCGCAACAGCACCATGATCATCATCTCGCACGACCGCCACTTTCTGAACAGCGTCTGCACCCACATGGCCGACCTGGACTACGGCGAGCTGCGCGTCTACCCGGGCAACTACGACGAGTACATGACCGCTGCCAGTCAGGCGCGCACGCGGCTCTATTCGGACAACGCCAAGAAGAAAGCGCAGATTGCCGAGCTGCAGACCTTCGTCAGCCGTTTCTCGGCCAACGCCTCCAAGGCGAAGCAGGCCACATCCCGCCAGCGCCAGCTCGAAAAAATCAAGCTCGAGGACATCAAGCCCTCGAGCCGGGTCAATCCATTCATCCGTTTCGGCCAGGACAAGAAGCTCTATCGCCTGGCGCTCGAGGTGGATTCGCTGGTCAAGGGCTACGACGGCACGCCGCTCTTCAGCGGTCTGGACCTGACAGTGGAGGTCGGCGAGCGCGTGGCCATCATCGGCCCGAACGGCATCGGAAAGACCACCCTGCTGCGCAGCCTCGCCGGCGACCTCACGCCCGACGGCGGCGAGATCAAATGGTCGGAGAACAGCACCCTGGGCTACTTCGCCCAGGACCACGCGGCCGATTTCGCCGACAAGACCACCCTGTACGACTGGATGGACCAGTGGAAACAGCCCGGCGACGACGAACAGGTCATCCGTGGCACCCTGGGCCGGCTGCTGTTTTCGCAGGACGAGATCAAGAAGCCCGTGAACGTCATCTCCGGCGGCGAGCAGGGTCGCATGCTCTTCGGCAAGCTGATGCTTCAGAAACCCAATATCCTGCTGATGGACGAGCCGACCAACCATCTGGACATGGAGTCCATCGAGTCGCTGAACACGGCGCTGGAAGATTACCCGGGCACCCTGATCTTCGTCAGTCACGATCGCGAGCTGATCTCTTCTCTCGCGACCCGGATCATCGAGCTGACACCCCGAGGCGTGGTCGACTTCCGCGGGAACTACGAAGACTATGTGGAGCGCGAGGGCGCTGCGGCGTGATGTCGTCGGTCCGCGCAGCGGACCCTACATCGGAGGGAACGATCCCCGGCGGCATGCCGAATCACAACCGGCTGAGGCTCACCGTCTGCCGAAAGCGGGCCAGGGCGACGGCAAAGGCGATGGCCCCGAGCCCCAGAGTCGCGGCCAGGTGTGTCCAAACCAGATCGAATCCGGCGCCTCGAAAGACCACGGACTGGATGAAGGCGACGAAGTGGGTCGTCGGCGAGACGAGCATCACCCGCTGCAGCAGCTCGGGCATAGCATCCAGCGGGGTGTTGGCGCCCGAGAGCATGTACATCACCAGGAACACCGGGATGGAGAGCAACCCGAACTGCGGCATGGTCCGAGCAAGGGTGGCAAGTAGGATGCCGAGCGCCGTGATCGAGAAGAGGTAGACCCCGAGGCCGAGCACGAAGAGCCCGAGCGAGCCCGCATTGGGCACCCCGAGTAGCCCCTGCACGACCACGACCATCGCAAAGCTACCGGCGATAAGAATGACCAGGCCGTTGGCCCAGACCTTGGCGAGCATGATCTCGGCCGCGCCGAGCGGCATCACCAGCAAATGCTCGATGGTGCCGTGCTCGCGCTCCCGGATCAGCGCCGCCCCGGTGAGCACGATCCCGAGCAGTGTCACCATGTTGACGATCTGCATCACGGACATGAACCAGGCCGACTCGCCGTTCGGATTGAAGGCGAGCCGGATCACCGAAGCCACGGCCGGCGCTTCGACCAATGAGGATTCCGCGCGATCGCCTCGGAAATAGAGTAGCGGCTCCTCGGCCAGCACCCGCTCCAGATAGCGCGCCCCCGCACCGGCCATCGCCATGGCCGTCGCATCCACGATGACCTGCACGGCAGGACGAAGCCCCTCCGAGGCATCGGCCTGGAGGCGCGGCGGGATGTCGATCACAAAGGTGTAACGACCCGCGTCCATGGCCGCGTCGATCTCCTCGAATCCGATCTGCTCGGGTGCCTGGAAATAGGGCGGGAGCAGGGTCTGCGACAGGCGCATCGAGAGCTGCGAGCGGTCCTCGTCCACCACCGCCACCGAGGCATGCTCGAGCTGGAGCTTCACCCCGCGGGACGGGGCGATAATGGCAAAGGTGAAGGAATAGATGATCAGGAAGACCAAGACCGGATCGTAGCGTAGGCTGATCAGCTCCTTGAGCCCCAGACGATAGACGTTTGCGAGCCGCATCTCAGCGCTCCCGGGTGCGAAGCAGGGCAAGCCCGAGCAGGAAGAAGGCGAGCCCGAAGGCCGCAAGCACCAGATAGTCCAACCAGAGGTCGCCCGGGGTCAGCCCTTTGGTGAAGCTCCCCACACTCACGTGATTGAACCATGCACTCGGAAAGCCATAGCCCATGATCCGCGCAGGTCCGGTCAGCGCAGAGACGGGCACCAACATGCCGGAGAAGAGGATGGTCGGCATGGAGCTGACGATGGCCGTTCCGAATACGGCCGCGATCTGGGTGCGCATGAAGGTGGACATGAGCAGTCCAAGGCCGGTGCTCGCGAAAACGAAAAGCACCGCCCCGAGCGTGAGCCCGACCAGGCTCCCGGTCAGCGGCACCCGAAACAGAAAGAGCGCCATCAGCAGGAGCATCAAATAGCTCAGGAGCGCGAGACCCACGTAGGGGAGCTGCTTGCCGAGCAGAAATTCCCCGCCCTTGGTCGGTGTGGCGTAGAGGTTGGTGATGGAGCCGAGCTCTTTTTCTCGAACCACCCCCACCGCGGTCATGGTCGCCGGGATCATGATGAGCAGCAGCATCAGGATCCCCGGCACCATGGCGTAGACGCTCTTGAAGTCCTGGTTGTAGCGAAAACGCGTCTCGACGCTCACCGGAGATGCGCTCGGGCCCGCGGACGGATCGGCGCCGCGAGCCTCCAGATAGCCGCGGTGCACGCCCTCGACATAGCCGCGGATGGCATCGCTGCGAAAGGGGACGGCCCCGTCGATCATGACGCCGACCTCGGGGCCCGAGCCACGGGTCGAGGCACGGCCGAATCCCGGAGGGATCTCGATCGCTACGGCCAGTCGACCGCTCTCGAGGCGCCGCCACATCTGCTCTGCATCGGCCAGCGGCGCCTGTTCGGAGAACCAGGTCGAGCCGGCGAAGTGCTCCAGGTAGTCGCGGCTCGCCGGGGTACGGTCGTGGTCGAGCACGGCGTAGGCGATCTCGTCGACGTCGAACGAGATCCCGTAGCCCATGGCGATCATCATGATCACCGGCCCGAGCAGGGCAAAGGCGAGTCGAATCGGGTCGCGCCGAATCTCCGTGCCTTCGCGCCGGGCATAGGCCCAGAGCCGGCGAAGTGAAAAGCCCGTGGACCGAGGCGGTTTGCGCATCCGCCGCGGGAGCACGGGATCCTGCCCGGTCTCCCGCTCGGCCACGGTCTCCTCGCCCGCGCCCGCGGCACCCTGCTCCATGTAGGCGATGAAGGCGTCCTCCAGCGTCTGCGCGCCCTGCCGGGCCTTGATGGCGGCGGGGGTTCCCTCGTCGAGGACACGGCCGCCGTGCATCAGCGAGATGCGGTCGCAACGCTCGGCCTCGTTCATGAAGTGCGTGGAGATGAAGATGGTCACCCCCTGCTCGCGCGAGAGCATGAGGAGCTGCTCCCAAAAGCGATCTCGGGCGATCGGATCGACCCCCGAGGTCGGCTCGTCGAGGATCAGGAGCTCGGGGGCGTGGATCACCGCTACTGCGAGCGATAGACTCTGGCGAACCCCGAGCGGCAGCGCCTCGGCGCGTGCATCGATCACGCGCGCGAGATCGAAGCGCTCGGTGAGCTCTGCGATGCGTGCGGGGATCTGCTGCGCGGGCAGTCGATACAGCCGCGCGTGCAGATCGAGATTCTGCCGCACGCTGAGCTCGCCGTAGAGCGAAAAGGACTGGGACATGAAACCCAGACGTCGGCGCAGCGCCGCATTCTCGACATCCACCGGCCGGTCGAAGACCCACGCCTCGCCCTCGCTGACCGGCAGGAGGCCGGTCAACATCCGCATGGTCGTGGTCTTGCCGCTGCCGTTGGAGCCGAGAAAGCCGAAGATCTCGCCCTTGTGGATCGAGAGACTGACCCGGTCGACGGCCGTGAAGTCGCCGAAGCGCCGGGTCAGACCTTCCGCACGGATGGCGGGCGGCCCTTCGCCCTCGGGGTTGCGAGGCGGCACCACCAAACGCCGATGACCGCCGCGGCGCTCCTCGGGCAGCAGCGCGACGAAGACCGACTCCATATCGCGTTCGCCCGTGCGTGCACACAGCTCACGCACGGTGCCGCTGGCCAGCACCCGGCCGGCGTCCATCGCGATCAGGGTATCGAAGCGCGCGGCCTCCTCCATATAGGCCGTGGACACCAGGATGCTCAAGTCCGGGCGACCTCGCCGCAACCGCTCCATCAGCTCCCAAAAGCGGCGACGAGAGAGCGGATCCACCCCGGTGGTGGGCTCGTCGAGAATCAAGAGCTCGGGGGCATGGATGAGCGCGCAGCAGAGCCCGAGCTTCTGCTTCATCCCGCCGGAGAGGTTCATTGCCGGACGCTCGGTGAAGGTAGCAAGACCGGTGGCCGCCGTCAACTCGGCGATACGCTCCGCCCGGGTCGCCTTGTCCTGTCCGAACAGACGACCGAAGAAATCCAGGTTCTCTCGTACCGAGAGGCTGGGGTAGAGATTGCGACCGAGCCCCTGGGGCATATAGGCGATGCGCTCGATCACGGCGTCGCGCGCGCGACGCTGCCGCAGGTCGTGCCCGAGCACCTCGACACGGCCGGACTGGATCTGGCGCACCCCGGCGATGATCCCGAGCAGGGTCGATTTGCCGACCCCGTCCGGCCCGATCAAACCGATCAGCCGACCGGCAGGCAGCTCGAGCGCCACCCCCCGGACGGCATCGACACCCGGATAGGCGTGGCTCAAACCGCTCAGTCGGACGACGGGGCCGGCGGCGTGCTCGGCCATAGCGATGACCTCGGGGGCGGTAGTCTCGGTTCCAGATGCTCGGGCCAGGGCAAATCGGGCCGCAACTGCACGTAGGCGACGCCCGGGAGCCCGGTCTTCACCAGCGACTCGTAACGCGCGAGCAGCTCGGGAGCGATGCGCACCTTGACGCGGAAAGAGAGTGACTCGCGCACGCTCTGCGTCTCCACTTGTTTGGGTGTGAACTGGGCGCGCGGAGCGACGAAGGAGACCTCCGCAGGGACCACATACTCGGGCGCGGCATCCAGTACGATCCGCGCCGGCGCACCCAAAGGGACCCGTCCTGCCGCCGGTGTGGGCAGGAAGATGACCATGTAGACGTCGCCGAGATCGAGCAGCGTCAGGACCTTACCGCCCACACCCAGCACCTCGCCCGGCTCCGCCAGACGGTAAAGCACACGTCCGCCGCGCGGGGCCTCGAGGGCACTGTCGGCGATGTCGACCTCGACGCGCTCGATGCTCGCCTGTGCCGCCTCGATCGCCGCCTCGGCCGCGACCACCTGGACAAGGGACGCCCGCAGCGCCACCTCGGCGCTGCGCACGCCGGTGCGTGCCTGATCGACCTGCTCTTCGGAGACGAATTGATCGGTGCGCGAGAGCCGCTGCAGCCGGTCGAGATCGCGGCGGGCAAAGTCCAGCTCGCTCTCGCGCTGCTCCACCACGGCGAGTGCATGCTGACGCTCCTGCTCGGCCTGCCGCAGCTCCGCCCGCGCCTGTCGTTTATGGGCCTGCAAGGCTTCGGTATCGAGCACCGCGACGACCTGCCCCTGCTCGACGCGGTCGCCTTCCTGAACCCGCACCTCCGACAAGCGGCCGGCGAGCTTGGTCGCGACATCCACCTCGGTCGCCTCGATCCGACCGTTGCCCATCGCAAAGCCCTCGGGCAGCGGGGAATCACCCAGCCAGCCGCGCAGCGCACCCGGCAGAAACCCCGGAAGAGCCCTCGGATCCCCGCCGCCGACGCGCATCCAGCTCGCCATGGCGGCGGCGAGAAGCAGGACGAGGACCACTCCCGCAATCAATTTGCGCCCCGATCGGGTCATGTAACAGGACCCGAATCATCCGGGCAGCGGCTTCGGATCGGCTCGTTGCTCACAGTAGCTCCAAGAGGTCTTGGACGGGAACCGCCGCCCATACGGGTCGGTGTTGCAACGCGTGACGCACCTCTATGGAACGCCAGTGGCAACATGACGTGCTCGACGAGGGCAACCGTTCGTTCGTTTCGGCGGCCGGGGGTCACTTCCGCCGAACCTCGCTGCCCTGACCCGCGGGGTGTCTCTGAGTATTATAGGCATTGACGAGGCCGAGAAAGCAGTCGATGTTCGGCACGCAGGATCCTGAAATCACTCCGCCGTCGAGACAGACCCCAAGGGTCATCTCTCCTCGGATGGGGCACCCGGTCTCGACAAATGCTGCTGCGACAGGATTAGGGGGGTGGATCTCGGAGGTCGAAGACATCGACCAACGGCGCTTTCGAATCGCAATCGGGATCAAGGGGGTCGGATGACAGCACGGCAACAGACGATGCCCTTCGGGGCCGCGGTCGAGCGCGACGGATCCGTGCGGTTTCGGCTGTGGGCGCCCGCCGCACGGCGGATCGAGCTCTGTCTGAAACATCCCGTGGGCGAGCGCTGTCTGGAGATGCCGGCCACCGGCGCCGGCTGGTTCGAATGCCGGACCGCCGAGGCGCGCCAGGGGACCCTCTACAGCTACCGTATCGATGGCGGCATCGAGGTTCCGGATCCCGCCTCGCGTTTTCAACCACAGGACGTGCACGGACCGAGCGAGGTCATCGATCCGGCGGCCTTCGACTGGGGCACGCACGCATGGCAGGGACGGCCTTGGCACGAGGCGGTCTGCTACGAGCTACACATCGGCACCTTTACCCGCGAGGGCAGCTTCGACGCCGCGATCGAGCGGCTGGACCATCTGGTCGCACTCGGCATCACCGCGATCCAACTGATGCCCGTCGCGGATTTCCCCGGCCAGCGCAATTGGGGCTACGACGGCGCCCTGCTCTTCGCCCCCGACGCGAGCTACGGTCGCCCCGACGACCTCAAGCGTCTGGTGCTGGAGGCGCATCGACGGGGGCTGATGGTGTTCCTCGATGTCGTCTACAACCACTTCGGACCCGAGGGCAACTATCTTCATCTTTATGCGCCCCAGTTCTTCACCGAGCACCACCATACACCCTGGGGTGCCGCAATCAATTTCGACGGCCCCGAGAGCCGCGAGGTGCGTGCCTTCTTCATACACAACGCGCTCTATTGGCTGAACGAATACGAGTTCGACGGTCTGCGACTGGACGCCGTCCACGCGATCCTCGACGACTCGCACCCCGACGTTCTCACCGATCTCGCCGAGACCGTGCGCGCCGGTCCCGGACGTGACAGGTGCATCCATCTGATCCTCGAGAACGACAGCAACGCGGCGGGCTACCTCGCCCGAGACGACAGGGGCGCACCGCGCCGTTACACCGCGCAGTGGAACGACGACTTTCATCATGTCGCGCACCTGATCGCGACCGGCGAACGCGACGGCTATTACGCCGACTATGCCGATCGGCCGCTCTATGATCTGGCACGCTGCCTCGCCGAGGGCTTCGCTTTTCAAGGTGAGCCTTCGCGGTTTCGTCACGGCAAGCCGCGCGGCGAGCGGAGTGCCGATCTGCCGCCGGACGCCTTCGTCAACTGGCTGCAAACGCACGATCAGGTCGGTAATCGCGCCTTCGGCGAACGTCTCCATACGCTGGCGAGCCCCGAAACACTCAAGGCCATGCTGGCGATCCTGCTGCTGGCCCCCTCCCCGCCGTTGCTCTTCATGGGCGAGGAATGGATGGCACAGACCCCCTTCCTGTTTTTCTGCGATTTCGGCGAAGAGCTCGCCCGATCCGTCAGCGAAGGGCGCCGTCAGGAATTCGCAAGGTTCGCCGCCTTCGCCGAACGGGCGGTGCGCCGATCCATTCCGGACCCCAACGATCCGGAGACCTTCACCCGCTGCAAGCTCGACTGGAACAGCGCGAGCGAGCCCCGACACCGAGAATGGCTCGCCTTCCATCGCAAGCTGCTCGAGCTGCGGCGACGCGAGATCGTCCCGCGCATCGAACGCATTCGTGGAGGTGCGGCCGAATTCGCCCGGCTCGGCGACCAAGGAGTCTCGGTGTGCTGGGAGCTGGTCGACGGCACCCGGCTCGTACTCGGCGCCAATCTGAGTGACGCCGAGCTTAGACTCCCCGAGCCCTCGCCGCACATCGACGCCACCCTTCTGCATCTCGAGCCGCCCGAGGCCGGCGCGGACTTGTACGCGAACCGTCTGCCGGCCTGGTCGGTCGTCTGGTATCTGAAGGCGGACTCAATCGCATCGGGCGGGGTTGAAGTCTGAGCTGTCGGCATCTAGCCTGCGAGTGCTATTCGACCTGTTGTGGACAACCGCCGGGGTGATCGTATGAGCATGTATGCATCGTTGACATCCGTCCTTGATCGAGCCGTTATCCGGACCCGGAAGGAGATCCCCGAGCGCCCGCTCAACCGGAGGATTGCGCTCGTCTTCGCGATCGCCGCCACCGCCGCGGTGACAGCCGTAGTCACGGCGCCGTTCTCGGCCGCGGGTGCGATGGATCCGGATCTGGTCCGACTCCTACACGCGATGGTCGGGATCAAGGGGATCATCGCCTTGGCGGCGGCCGCACTTGTGTCTTGGCGGTTCGGTCATCCGATCGCGCGGCCGGTTGCGATCGGCTATTCTGCGGCGATCTGTGTCTCGGCGGCGGCGCTCGCCTGGCTCTGGACGCTCGCGAGCATTCCTCTCGGCTCGCTTTGCTTCTACGGCGGTTTGGCGGGCTTGATCCTGGTCGGGCGTTTCGATTCTGGTCTCTCGGCCGGACTCGGACGCTGAGAGACGACCGAGACGTCATCCGCCGGCCCATCGACCCGCGTGTTGCGCCTCCGACGGTGGCTCGATCAGCGAGGCAACCGCGTCGGTGGCTGCCGTAATGATGTCCCGGCGCGGCGATGTCTCCTCGGACGCATCCCGTGCGCAGACCAGCCTGCAGAGCCAGTCGGTGGGAGACTCGAAGTCGCAGTGCTCCGCGCCCGTCACGCGCTCCACGGCGGCCCGATCGGTGGCGGAGAACACCGCGAGACCGTTGTTCTGGGCATTGCAGGGCGACGGATCCCCGACGAGACCGATCAGCGGGCGATCCAGACCCGCGGCCATCCCCTCGCCGAGACGACCGGCGTCGACCAGGTCGAGGGCAACGACGCCAAGCGTGCGCGGATCGTTGCGACCCGCGACGAGGGCGGCCAACCCGCCTGCCGAGAATCCGGCATAGACCACCTGTTTCGCATCCAGCGCATCGGCCACGCGGATCATATCCAGTCCGTTGCGGATATGCCGTCCGTCCCAGAATCGCGCGTTGCAGAAGTCCAGGGTCGCGGTCGGGATCCCCTCGTCGGCGAGGGCTTGCGCCAGATCGACCATGCGCTCTTGGCTGCGGAGGAAACCATGCCCGAGGATGACCAAATCCTCGGTCCGCGCTATTGCCGGTCGATACAAGCGATAATGCAATGCACAACCGGTCGCCGAGTCAACCACGCCGGTTTCGACGTGCCGATCGGCACCATCGCCGTTCGATGAAAGAGAGGCGCCGGGCAACGCCTCGGCGACTTCCTTGTCCAACGACGACGTGTGTGAGTCCTCCCGTGTGACCAGTCCAAAACAACCCACTAGGACCAGACAAACACACAAAATAGCCGTAAACTTCACTTGACACTTGGCCCGTCATGCTGAATTGACATTTGTTGCGCCGCATCAACGCGGAGCCGCGCAGACTAGCGGAGGATAGGCAACGATACGAGGCCCTCGGTTCGAGGCCGGGGGTGATTCGCCCGTTCATGTGAAGTGCGGCTGACTGACGACGGAAAAAACCTCCGATGCCGGCGGCGATGACCGCCGGAGAAGGGTTCTGATGGTAGAAGCGACGGCAGTGAGCACAAGCAAGGCCCGGACGCATGCGCAAACCGAGCCCGCCCCGGAGGGAACGGGAGGGCTGTGTCTCGTCTTCGGCGCGAGCGGCTACATCGGCGGGCATTTGGTTCCGCGCCTGCTCGCCGAAGGACGGCGCGTGCGGGCGAGCTCGCGCAGCCGGGAGGCGCTGGAAGCGCGCGGCTGGCCCGCCGTGGAGATCGTTCCGGCGGACGCACTTGCGCCCGAGACACTGCCCGCCGCGCTGCAGGACGTCGAGGTCGCCTATTACCTGGTGCATTCCATGGCGGCGGGGCGCGATTTCGGGCGTCTCGACCTGGAAGCGGCCGCCAACTTCGCTGATGCCGCAGCAGAGGCCGGCGTGCGACGCATCGTCTATCTCGGCGGCCTGGTCCCGGACGATGCCGTGAGCGAGCACATCGTCTCGCGACGCGACACGGGCGAGGTCCTGCGCCGCGGATCGGTCCCCGTGACCGAGATCCGCGCCGGGATCATCGTGGGCCCGGGCTCGGCAGCGTTCGAGGTGATGCGCGACCTGGTTTATCATCTCCCGGTCATGGTCACACCGCGCTGGGTGCGCGCCAAATCACCGCCCATCGCGCTGGAGAATCTGCTGGTCTATCTTGTCCGGCTGCCCTGGGTGGACGAAGCCGCCTCGTTGAGCCTGGATACCGCTGGCCCCGAGACCCTGACCTACACGGAGATGATGTTCATCCTGGCCGACGCGGCGGGCAAACGCCGCCCCTGGATCATCCCGGTCCCCGTGCTGACCCCGGGGCTTTCGGCCCACTGGCTGCGCTTCATCACATCGGTGCCGACCAATGTGGCGCGTGCCCTCATCGAGGGTCTGCGGCACGATTTCTACGCCGACGATGCCGAGGCGCGCCGGCTGGTCCCCCAACGTCTTCTGGGATTTCGGGAGGCCGTCGATGCCGCGTTTGCGCTGGAGCGCAGCGGCGAGCCCATCACGCGTTGGACCGAGGGTGCCTTTGCCGTGCGCAATCAACGTATCGATTACGCCTACTATGCCAAACGCGCCTCGGGCACGTCCGAGACCCGCGCGGATCCGGCCGCGGTCTGGCGATTGGTGTCCGCGATCGGCGGAGACAACCGTTACTACTATCTGGATACGCTCTGGTCCATCCGGGAATGGATGGACTGGGCCGTCGGCGGCCCCGGACTCAAGCGCGGTCGGCGCCATCCGCAGGAGGTGCGCACGGGCGACCGCATCGATCATTGGAAGGTGCTCGGCGCCGAGCCGGAGAAACGCCTCAGCCTGGCCTTCGGGATGCGCGCCCCCGGGGCCGGGGTGATGGAATTCGACCTGACCCCGCTGGCCGACGGTGGCACACGCCTTACGGCGACGGCCTACTGGCACCCGGCCGGGGTTTGGGGACTGCTCTACTGGTATTCACTGGAACCCATTCACCGCTTTGTCTTCAAAGGACTCACGCGTGAGATCTGTCGCCGCGCCGAGCGGGATCAACGCAGACCACACCCGATCGAAAGCAGTACATAACGAGGTTTTATCGACATGGACACAGGTAAGGAATCGGCACTCTCGCAACCGCGGGCGGCGGCCAAGACCGGCAGGGTCGCCCTTCCGGCCGCACTCGATGCACCACGGCACGATCTCGCGACCGAGCACGGCGGACGCATTCATTACTACTCGGACACCTCGGCCTCCGGCCGCCCGCTGGTCCTGGTGCACAGCGTCAATGCCGCACCCAGCGCCTTCGAGATGAAGCCGCTGTTCCAGCAGTATCGCTCGCAGCGCCCCGTCTATGCGCTCGACCTGCCGGGGTTCGGCCACTCCGATCGCAGCAACCGGCGTTATTCGCCGAGCCTCTTCGCCAATGCCATCGTCGACTTTCTGGAGAAGGTGGTCGGCAAGCCGTGCGATCTGGTCGCCTTCTCGCTCGGGTGCGAGTTCGCCGCGCAGGCGGCGCTGATCAAGCCTGAGTTGGTTGCGTCCTTGGTGCTGATCTCCCCGACCGGATTCAGCGCACGCCGACTGCCGACCGGTCAGGCCGCCGAGCGCGCCCACAAGGTGCTGAGCGTGCCGGTCGTGAACGACGGGCTCTTCGCCCTGCTAACCTCGCGGCCGAGCATCCGCTTCTTCTACAAGCAAGCCTTCCACGGCGCCATTCCGCCCGAGATGATCGATTACGCCTACGCGACATCGCATCAGCCGGGTGCGAAATTTGCGCCGCTCTACTTCCTCTCCGGTCAGTTGTTTACCCCGAACGCACGCGAAAGCGTCTACGCGAACGTGACGCAACCCGTGCTGGTCCTCTACGATCGCGATCCGAATATCGACTTTCATGAGCTCCCGGACTTCCTGAGTCACCATTCGAACTGGCGGGCCGAACGCATCGCGCCGACACGCGGGCTGCTCCAGTGGGAGCAACCGGCGCAAACGGCGGCTGCGATCGATCGCTTCTGGTCGATCCCTCAGGCCGCCTGAGCTTTTCGAGGATGCCTTGTCCCGGCGCGGCCGATGTCGCCGTGCCGGGGTCGAGACACCAGACCGCCGGCCCTTCAAACTCACTCATGCTTGCACCGCTCAAGACCCTCGAGCAGATCGTCGCGCGCCTCGCCGAGACGATGGACAGCCTGCCGCTCGCGCGCTCGGAGGGATTCGTCTCCCTCGTCCTGGAGCTGCCTCAAGCCCTGGCGATCGCGCCCGAGATCCCCGGCCCGCAGTTTCAGTTCGCGCATAATCATCGCGGCGAGGTGCGGGCCGGCTACGGGATTGCGGGCGAATGGACCGCGCAGGGCGAGGCGCGTCTTCAAACCTTGCGCACGGCCGCCAAGCGGATGTCGGCGCACTGGGAACATCTCGACCCAGACGAGACCGGCTTCTCGGGGTTCGCGATGCTCGGCTTCGCGTCCTCGCCTGTCGCCGACGCAACGGCCGAGCCGGGCACCTTGCCCAACGCACTGCTCTGGCTTCCGGAACTTGCGCTCTCCTCGCGCGCCGGTCAGGCGGCGGTTATCCTCTCGACCGCGCTGCCGGTCGGGCGCGAGGAGGTCTTCGCGCGCTGGAAGGCCCGCTTGGAGGAGGTCATCCCTCGGCTGAATCAGCCTGCGCTCGATCCGCTGACGCCGGCACGGCTCGAGCAGGGGTCAACCGAGCCGGATGCGGCACGCTGGCAGGACCTCGTCTCCTCCGCCCTCGAGCAGATCGAGCAGGCGCGCCTGGAGAAGGTGGTGGTCTGTCGGCGACTCAGGCTCAATGGCCATCGGCGCTTCGACCTGACACGGCTGAACGCCGCACTGGCCTATCTCTTTCCGTCATGTCAGGTGGTGACGATCCGTAGACACGCGACCAGCTTCGTCGCGGCCACACCCGAGCGCCTCTTCACCCAACAACGCGACCGTATCGAGGTCGACGCGATCGCCGGGACGGTGTGCCGCGCCGCGAGCGCCGACCGAGATGCCGAGCTCACGAGTGCACTGCGGACCTCGCGCAAGAACCTGCACGAGCATATGGTCGTCGTCGATGCCGTGACCGATGCGCTCAGCCATTGCAGCCGTCGAATCGAACCGCCGGACGGGCCTCGGGTCATGCAGCTCAACAACGCACAACACCTCTGGAGCCTGGTGCGCGCCGAGCTCGACCCCGGCATGGACGTCTTTCAGCTTGCCGAGCTTCTGCATCCGACACCGGCGACCAACGGTCATCCCTGCGAGTTGGCGCGCGCCTGGCTCCGCGGCTCCGAGCCGATCCGACGCGGTTGGTACACCGGGGCGGCCGGGATCATCGCGCCGGACCTTACCGGCGAGTTGTGGGTGCTGTTGCGCTGCGCCGAAATCCACGAGAGCACGGCTGACCTCTACGCAGGGGCGGGGATCGTCGCGGGCTCCGATCCGGACTCCGAATGGCAGGAGACCGAGCACAAGCTCGCGGCCATGTCCACGGCGCTTCAGTTCGCATGAGCGACACGGCGACGCCCGATCAGGGCTGTCGGAATCTTCGCTGGTCGCTGGCGCTCTTCGACGGCCTGGTCCTCGGCGGTCTGCGTCGGGTCGTGCTCTCGCCCGGCTCGCGCTCGACGCCGCTGGTGGTGGCGGCCCAACGACAGCCCCTCATCGAGCTCACCCCCATCCTCGACGAGCGCAGCGCCGCCTTCTTCGCGTTGGGACTCGCACAGGCCTCGGCTCAACCGGTTGCGCTCGTCTGCACCTCCGGGAGCGCCCTCGCCCATTGGTTTCCGGCCGTGATCGAGGCCTCCGAGTCCGGTTTCCCGCTGATCCTGCTCTCGGCCGATCGCCCGCCGGAGCTGCGCGCCTGGGGTGCGAACCAGACCATCGATCAGACGCGTCTCTTCGGCGGCTTCACGCGCGAGTTTCATGATCCGGGTCCGGCCGAAGAAGGCCCGGCTGCACTCAAGGCGATACGGGCACTCGGACTGCGTGCCGCGCGCGTGAGTCAGGGACCGCGGCCCGGCCCGGTGCATCTCAATCTACCCTTTCGGGAGCCGCTCGTGCCCGACCCATCCTGTACGGCCGAACCGCTTGGGCTCCTGGGAGCCCCCGCGGCCCGGCCACTCGACGGCTCGGAAGCCCAACGACCCTCGGTCGCGGATCAGTTGCACCCCTTCGATCCCCTACACTGGCCGCGAGAGCTTACGCCTCTCCTCGCCGGACACGGGATTATCTGCTGCGGCCCGATGACGCTCTCGGGTGCCTCGGCGGAGGCCATCTTCAGGTGCGCTGTGCTGCTCGACGCCCCGGTCTTGGCCGATCCGCTGTCGGGCCTTCGCTTCCGAACGGCGAAAGGCGCTCGGATCACGCGGTACGACAGCTTCCTGCGCAATCCCGAGGCCGCGGCGGCGCTGAGACCGGATTGGGTCATTCGATTCGGCGGGACACCCGTCTCCAAGACGCTTTCCGGCTGGCTCGAGGGGATACCGTCGATCCTGGTCGATCCGGGCGCGCGCTGGACGGATCCAACCCATGACGGCATCGCGCGAATCACCGCCGACCCGCTGGGGTTGTATCGCCTGTTGCAGGCCGACGGCATCAACGGCCAAGGGAACCGCAGCTCGGACGGGACCTGGATCGGGCGCTGGGTTGCCGCGGAACAGAAACTCGAGGGATTTACCCGCACCTTCCTGGAGCAGTCGCCTTGGTGCGAAGGCCATCTCATTGCCGATCTGCTGGAAGGTCTCCCCGAGGGCGACGGTCTCTTCTGCGCCAATTCGCTGCCGATCCGTCAGCTCGACACCTGGTCGGGGCAATCGGAGAAGCCGTTGAGGTTCTTCGGTCATCGCGGCGCCAGCGGGATCGATGGACAGAGCTCGACACTGGCCGGGCTGAACGCGGGGCGGGCAGAGCCGACACGCGGCGTCACCGGACTCCTGGGCGATCTGTCCTTCATCCACGACCTCAGCGGCCTGTTGCTGATGGAGAGGCTCGACCGCCCGTGCATTGTCTTGAATAATGGCGGTGGCCGTATCTTCGACCTTTTGCCGCAGCGCGAACTGGCGGGATTCGAGCCGCTTTGGCGAACACCCTCGCGCGTGCAGCCGGATGCCCTGGCACGCGCCTTCGGGCTCGCGCATCGGTCGGTCGAAGACGCCTCGGGTTTCATCCAAGCCCGGGACGAGGCGATGGACGCGGGAGTGCGCGGAGAGCCGGCCGGCCTGATCGAGGTTCGCCTGAATGCGGAGCTAAGCCTCCGCACGCACCGCGCGTTTTGGAACGGCGTTCGCGAGCAATCCATCATCGAGAGTGAATGAGGCCCCAAGGTGTCGTCAGCGTTTAGTCAGCAGGCCGGTCAAACCGAAATCGAGCGACCGAGCCCCGTCGAGTGGGAGACGCCCCCCGGCGACCTCTACCAAGACATCCTGTACCAACAGGCGGAGCAGATCGCCAAGATCACCATCAATCGACCCGAGGTGCGCAACGCCTTTCGGCCGCAGACGGTTCGCGAGCTGATCGACGCCTTCCGTCGCGCACATCTCGACCCGCAGGTCGGCGTCATCATCCTCACCGGCGCGGGCGATCTGGCCTTCTGCTCGGGCGGCGATCAGCGCATCCGGGGCGACGAGGGATACCGCGACGAGGCCGGAGTCGAGCACTTGAACGTGCTTGAGCTGCAACGTCAGATCCGCACCCTCCCGAAACCCGTCGTGGCCATGGTCGCGGGCTATGCGATCGGCGGCGGGCATGTGCTGCATCTGATCTGCGACCTGACGATCGCGGGGGACAATGCCCGGTTCGGCCAGACCGGACCGCGGGTCGGCAGCTTCGACGGCGGCTTCGGCGCCGGCCTGATGGCCCGCACCGTCGGCATGAAGAAAGCAAAGGAGATCTGGTTCCTGTGCCGTCAGTACGATGCGCAGGAGGCGCTCGCGATGGGGCTTGTCAACACCGTGGTGCCGTTGAGCAAGCTTGAGTCCGTCACGCTTGATTGGTGCCGGCAAATGAACCGGCTGTCCCCGACCGCTTTGCGTGTACTGAAGGCCTCCTTCAATGCAGAGACGGACGGACTGGCCGGCATCCAGGAGTTGGCGGGCAATGCCACCGCGCTCTTCTACACCACCGCCGAGGGACAAGAGGGACGCGATGCCTTCCTCGAAAAACGTGAACCGGATTTCGGCAAGTTCCCGCGGCGTCCTTAGCGTGTCGGGCTCCGGGTCGAATCTCGCGCTCTGGACCGCCGCGGCGCGGCCCAAGACATTGGTCCTGGCCGTCGCCCCGGTCGTGGCGGGGATCGGGCTGGCCGTCTTTCAGACCGGACAGCTTGCCGCCGTCACGGCCGTGCTCACCCTGATCGCCGCGGTGTCGATCCAGGTCGGCACCAACCTGCACAACGATGCCTCGGATTACGAGCGAGGAACAGACACGGCCGATCGTCTCGGCCCTCCGAGGGCAACGGCCGAGGGTTGGTTCAGTCTCGAGCAGGTGAAACGGGCGGCCCACCTGGCGTTCGGGCTCGCCTTCGTCATCGGGCTGGCGTTGGTGGTGCGCGGCGGTTGGCCGATCCTCGCCATCGGCATCGCCTCCCTCGTCGCGGGCTACGCCTACACCGGCGGGCCGCGTCCGATCGCCTACGGCCCGTTCGGCGAGCTCTATGTCCTGCTGTTCTTCGGGCTCGCCGCTGTAGGCGGGAGCTATTATCTGCAGACCTTGACCGTCGATTGGCCAGCGCTGATGGTCGGCATCGCACTGGGGCTGCCGGCCGCCGCTGTCTTGCTGCTGAACAACTACCGGGATTTGGAGACCGATCGTATCGCGGGACGGCGTACCCTTTGCCACCATCTGGGTCGACCGAGCGCGCGCGTCCTGTATGGCCTGTTGCTGCTGGCATCGGTTGCGATCCTGCTGTTCACCTTCGGCCCAGTCATCGGATGGCCGCTACTGGCCGCCGTCCCGCTCGGCGTTTTCTTGACATTCAAGCTCGTTCGTGGCGCCACCGGAAGACAGATCAATCCGCTTTTGGGACAGACGGGTCTCTTCCAGGCAACCGTGACCGTCCTGCTGCTCGTCGGATTCGGTCTGAGCCGGATCTAGGATGATGGATCGACTCCGGATCGATCGGCTCCGGATACGCCCGTATGACCTACCGCTGCGTCGCGCATGGCGCAGCGCTCGGGGCGGATTTGAACGACGACACGGCTGGCTGGTCTCCGCCGAGACGGATGGTGCGGTGGGTTTCGGCGATTGTGCGCCGATTCCCGCCGCGGGAACGGAGGATCCGGAATCGGCCGAGTCCGCATTGTTGGATGCTCGTGACTTCGCGCCCGGCAGATCGACGGGCGAATTCCTGGAGATGCTGGACAGAGGGTTCGCCGCGACCCCGGCCGCGCGCTGCGCGCTCGAGTGCGCCCTGCTCGACCTTGTGAGCCAAGCGGAATGCGTTCCCTTGCGGCGCATGTTGGCAGGCGATGCAACGGACGTTGTTCCGGTCAACGGGATCCTCGGCGCGCTTGCGACCTTGACGGCGACTGATCTTGAACAGGCCGCAGCGGCGGGTTTCCGGGTGGTGAAGCTCAAGATCGGGGTCGATGAGCCCTCCTCGGAGATTGCGCGCCTCATGGCGCTCGCGCTTGTCGTGCCTGCCGACATACGACTTCGGCTCGACGCCAACGGGGCTTGGGGCTTCGCGGAGGCATGCCGTATCCTCGATCGGCTCGCGGGACTCCCGATCGAGTCGCTGGAGGAGCCGCTGCGAATCCCCGATCCGAGCCTCCTGCACGCGCTTCAGGAGCGAGCAGGCTTTCCGCTGGCCCGGGACGAAAGCCTGGCGGGCTTGGCTCCCGATGCGGATCTCGCCGAACTGGGCGTGAGTCGCATCGTCATCAAACCGGCCGTCATAGGCGGGCTTCGATCCGCGCTCGACCTGTCGCGACGTGCGGCTATCGCTGGAATCGAGGTGGTGATCACAGGTGTCGTCGAGAGCGCCGCCGGACTCTGGCCCGCCGCTCAGCTGGCTGCAGCCACCGGCAGCAGGCTCCCGCACGGACTCGCCACCGCGGACTGGCTGGCCGAGGATCTCGGGGTATCGCCGTGCTTGAATGGGGGTCGCCTGTTGCTCTCCGACCGACCGGGATCCGGATTCAAACTCTATCCGGATGCGGATTTAAACCCAATCCCGGAGTCACGAAAAGAACAGTCCGACTATGAATAGGACACCTCGACGAGTGAGTATTTTCGCCACGGTTGTCTTTGTCGATGACGACAACGATTCGGTTCGGTGCTCAACTTATTTCTGACACGCGACTAAGACCTAGACCGGTCGCCTTACGATCGAAGTGCCCGAATGACGTCACACCTGAATCCGGAGCTCTGGTCGTTGATTCGCGTCGCGCTGCATGCCGGCTTCTTCTTCACTGCCGCCTATCTCCTTCGGTCGATGTTCGACGCCCGCCGGGACACCGAGCTGAAGCATCTGCCGCGGCCCAAGTGGTCGGTGCGGATTCCGATCGTCCTCTTAACCCTCGTGTTCATCGGGATCCTGATCTATCAGGCGACATGGCAGTTGATCGGCGCCTCTCGCCCGGAGTTCATCGCCTTCATGCAGCTGCACGACAGGCGCGAGCTGAACCCGGCCCATCGGATCCAGCGCGGGCGGATCCTGGATCATCGCGGCGAGGTGCTCGCCTACAGCGAGGAGATCCTCGGGCAGGTCTACCGGCTCTATCCCGACGGGCCCGCGTTCACGCATGTGGTGGGTTATAGCCATCCCTGGTTCGGGGCTTCTGGGATGGAGTCGGTGGCGAACGTGCGACTCAACGGCGGCGCACCGGACGGACTCGGCGACTGGGGGACGCTCGGCCGACAGCTCGTCACGCAGGACAAGCGTCCGCGTGGCCAAGACCTGACGCTCACGCTCGATGCCGAGCTTCAACGGATGGCCTTCGGCCTGCTGGGGGAACAACGCGGCGCCGTCGTCGTCTTACGACCGGCCGACGGGGCGATTCGCACGCTTGTGAGTACCCCCTCGTACGATCCGAACCGGGTGACAGCGTCGCTGTTCCAGGATTCGGGCCCGAGCGCGGCCTTGCTGAACCGCGCCACGCAGGGACTCTATCCGCCGGGCTCGACCTTCAAGATCCTGCTTGCCGCCCTGGCGTTGGAGCAGGGGTTCTCCGGAACGCTTGAGTGTCCTGCGGATGGATTCACGACATCCTCGCGCTACCGAAAGATCCGCGACCATGAATTCTATGCGGCCAGGAAGCGCGGCTCGACTTGGCCGGGACACGGACGCCTCGATCTCGCCACGGCGTTCGCTCGTTCCTCGAACGTCTTCTTCGCTCAACTCGGCGTACGCTACGGACATCATGCCTTTGACGTCATGGCCGAGCGGATGCAGTTCAATCGTAGGATGATCCTGCACGAGACACCCTACGGGAGCTGGTCGATGCGCACGGGCGAGATCCCGCGGCTCGACGCGTCCGACCGTTATGGGCTCGCTCAGATGTCGATCGGTCAGGGCGCCGCTCTCGTGACGCCTGCTCACATGGCCCTGATCGCCGGCGCAGTGGCCAATCGGGGCCTTGCCGTCAGACCGCGCCTGATCGAGACGGACGAACCCACGCCGTTGGCCTATTTCATGAGCACGTCGGTCGCCGAACGCCTTTCGGCCATGCTGCGGCAGGTCGTCACCAGCGGAACCGGCCGCGGAATCGATACCCCTCGACTCGCGATCGCGGGAAAGACCGGAACCGCCGAGAACCCGCATGGTGCGGCACACAGCTGGTTCGTCGGCTTTGCACCCGTCGATCGGCCCCAGCTCGCGGTGGCGGTACTGGTCGAACACGGTGGCTATGGGTCGACGACGGCAGCCCCGATCGCGCAGGATCTCTTGCTGCGAGCGGTCGATCTGGGGTTGATCGAATGACTCGAGCGAACGGGCCGATCGACATCGCAGACACCTGGGATCTACGCGCGCCGGAGCGTGTACTCTTGGCGTGGTGCATCGTCTGTATCGCGCTCGGCTTTTTGATGCTTTGGGGCTCGACACACGTCGGCGGCGAGGTGATCGACACATTCAACCTCTTGCCGCTCGGGCTCTATGCCCTTTCGCTGCTGATGCTTCATCTGCTCCTGGTGACGGCCCGGTTTCGGGGGGATCAGCTGATTTTGGTCGCCGTCGCCTTCCTCTCGGGATTCGGGATGCTCGCCCAATACCGCATGGGATCGTTCGATACCGCGGGAACGATCTCGCTCAATCTGGTCCTTTTCCCGGTCGGACTCGTCCTCATGGGAACAACCGCCGTCATCCTCATGCGGGGACGTTACCAAGCTATCCTGCAGGGGCATTGGATCTGGTTCTGGGCCGCACTCTCGCTTGGGCTGTTGGCGGTGCTGCTGATGTTCGGCGAGCGCTTTAGAGGCGGCGTCTACGCCGCCGGATTGGTCACGCCGAGCGAGATCCTGAAAGTGACAATTGTGCTGTTCGTGGCGGGCTTTGTCTCGCGTAACACAAAATCACTCAGCTCTTGGGGGAAGGGCTTGCCGATACCTCCATGGAGGGCCCTGCTGCCGCTTGCAGGCTTCTGGTTGGTGCTGGCCGGGCTACTCGTCGTCCAGCGAGACCTCGGACTCTTCATCATTCTGAGTATCGCCTTGCTGACGATGCTCTTCGTCGGGACCGGACGGTTGGGCTATCTGCTCTTCGGCGGGATCGGCGCGGTCGCAATGGCCGGAGTCGTCTTGACGGTGCTGCCCCACGGGGAGCGCCGCGTGACGGCGTGGCTCGAGCCCTTCCGGGATCCTACAGGGGGAAGCTGGCAGATCCTGCAGGGGTTGTCCGGGATGTTTTCCGGGGGACTTTGGGGAGAAGGCTTCGGACGCGGCAACCCCGAGTACACCCCCATCGCCCAGTCGGACTTCATCTATTCGGTGATCGGCGAGGAATTGGGGTTCGCGGGATGCGCGATCGTCATCCTCTTCTTCCTGATCCTGTTCGGCCGGAGCCTGCTGGTGGCCTCCCGAGCACCTGAACACGATGGCCGGGTGGTCGGGGTCGGGCTGGTCACCATCCTGGCAACCCAGACCTTTCTCAATATCGGAGGCGTCACCAAGTTCGTTCCCCTCACCGGCCTCCCCTTGCCCTTCATCAGTCACGGCGGAAGCAGTCTGATCACGGGATTTATCGGTATCGGCATCCTCCTTGCAGTTTCCGACGGTCAACCCGCAGCACCTCCGAGGAATCGGATCGCCAAACAGGCGAAAGGGGTTCGGGTTCAGGGCAAGGGGGTTCGTAGGAATCGAAGGCCTTCAGCAGATTGACTGCATTAGGCGATAAACGAATCGGAGCGTTTTATGCCGTATCGATGCCGACGTTGCAGATGGAAGCCAAACCGCCTGATCCACGCGAGACGACGCCCACAGCGCCTGGCGCGTTGTAGTGCGTCTTTTCCTCGGGCACAAAAAAAACCCCCGCCTGGTTGAGGCGGGGGTTTGGGTGTAGGGCCCTGGCGGTGACCTACGTTCGCATGGGGAGGCCCCACACTATCATCGGCGAGACACCGTTTCACGTCTGAGTTCGGGATGGGATCAGGTGGTTCCAGTGTTCTATGGCCGCCAGGAAAACGGGCGGTCGCGCCCCGTTCGGGGGACGCGTCCTGTTCGGTGAGATCGCAGTTGCGGGAGAGGTCGACACCCGGCGCAACGCGCTTGGGTGTTATATGGTCAAGCCGCACGGTCAATTAGTACGGGTTAGCTTCACGCGTTGCCGCGCGTCCACATCCCGCCTATCAACGTCGTGGTCTTCGACGGACCTTCAGAGGCATCGAGTGCCTAGGGAGACCTCATCTCGGGAGGGGCTTCCCGCTTAGATGCTTTCAGCGGTTATCCCGTCCGAACATAGCTACCCGGCAGTGCCACTGGCGTGACAACCGGAACACCAGGGGTTCGTCCACTCCGGTCCTCTCGTACTAGGAGCAGCTTCCCTCAAGTCTCCAACGCCCACGGCAGATAGGGACCGAACTGTCTCACGACGTTCTAAACCCAGCTCGCGTACCACTTTAAATGGCGAACAGCCATACCCTTGGGACCGACTTCAGCCCCAGGATGTGATGAGCCGACATCGAGGTGCCAAACACCGCCGTCGATATGAACTCTTGGGCGGTATCAGCCTGTTATCCCCGGAGTACCTTTTATCCGTTGAGCGATGGCCCTTCCATACAGAACCACCGGATCACTAAGACCTACTTTCGTACCTGCTCGACGTGTGCGTCTCGCAGTCAAGCACCCTTATGCCTTTGCACTAAACTCCCGATTTCCGACCGGGATTAGGGTACCTTCGTGCTCCTCCGTTACGCTTTGGGAGGAGACCGCCCCAGTCAAACTACCCACCATGCACTGTCCCTGACCCGGATGACGGGTCGAGGTTAGAACGTCAAACAGACCAGGGTGGTATTTCAAGGTCGGCTCCACGGCAACTGGCGTCACCGCTTCAAAGCCTCCCACCTATCCTACACAAGTCGGTTCAACGTCCAGTGCAAAGCTGTAGTAAAGGTTCACGGGGTCTTTCCGTCTAGCCGCGGGTACTCGGCATCTTAACCGAGATTTCAATTTCACTGAGTCTCTGGTGGAGACAGCGCCGCCATCGTTACGCCATTCGTGCAGGTCGGAACTTACCCGACAAGGAATTTCGCTACCTTAGGACCGTTATAGTTACGGCCGCCGTTTACCGGGGCTTCGATCAAGAGCTTCTCCGAAGATGACCCCATCACTTAACCTTCCGGCACCGGGCAGGCGTCACACCCTATACGTCCGCTTACGCGTTTGCAGAGTGCTGTGTTTTTAATAAACAGTCGCAGCGGCCTGGTCACTGCAACCCCTCTGG